>JBDNBB010000080.1:0-16102 GCA_039768135.1 Polaribacter sp. | reverse complement strand
ATATAAAAAAGAAACCATGAGTGTTTTAGAAATGAAAGTTCCTTCTCCAGGAGAATCAATCACAGAAGTAGAAATTGCAACTTGGTTAGTTGAAGATGGAGATTATGTTGAAAAAGATCAACCCATTGCAGAAGTAGATTCAGACAAAGCAACGTTAGAACTACCTGCAGAAGAAAGCGGAATAATCACTTTAAAAGCAGAAGAAGGTGATGCAGTTGCTGTTGGAGATGTAGTTTGTTTGATAGATACAAGTGCTACAAAACCAGAAGGAGACAGTCCTGTAAAGGAAGAAGCTCCAAAAGAAGCTTCTCAAAAAGTAGAAGAACCAGCTTCAAAAGAAACAACTTATGCAACTGGTACAGCATCTCCTGCAGCAAAGAAAGTATTAGCAGAAAAAGGGATTGCTGCATCAGCTATAAAAGGCACTGGTAAAGATGGTAGAATAACTAAAGAAGACGCTGTAAATGCAGTGCCTTCTATGGGGTCTCAACCAGCAAATGGAACTCGTGGAACTGAGCGTAAGAAAATGTCTATGTTACGTAGAAAAGTTGCAGAACGTTTGGTAGCTGTAAAAAGCGAAACGGCAATGTTAACCACATTTAACGAAGTAAACATGCAGCCAATTTTCGATTTACGATCTCAATATAAAGAAGATTTTAAAGCAAAACATGGTGTTGGTTTAGGATTCATGTCTTTCTTTACTTTAGCAGTTGTTAGAGCTCTAAAAATGTATCCAGATGTAAACTCTATGATAGACGGAGACTTCCAAGTAAAACACGATTTTCAAGATATCTCTATCGCAGTTTCTGGGCCTAAAGGATTAATGGTACCTGTTATTAGAAATGCTGAAGATTTATCGTTTAGAGGAGTAGAAAGTGAAGTAAAACGTTTGGCTATTAGAGCTAGAGATGGTCAGATAACTGTAGATGAAATGACAGGTGGTACTTTTACAATTACAAACGGAGGTGTATTTGGTTCTATGTTATCAACGCCAATCATAAACCCTCCTCAAAGTGGAATTTTAGGAATGCATAATATTGTAAATAGACCTATGGCTTTAAACGGATCTGTAGTAATTCAACCAATTATGTATGTAGCCCTTTCTTACGATCATAGAATCATTGATGGCCGTGAATCTGTAGGTTTTTTAGTTGCTGTAAAAGAAGCATTAGAAAACCCAATAGAATTATTGATGGATAACAATCCAGAAAAAGCATTAGAAATGTAATCCGAAATTTGGGTTGATAAATAGTATAATCCTGAGCTTTTTGCTCAGGATTTTTTGTTGACTAGAATTTTGTAAATTGTACTTATAAAAATTGCAAATAGATGAGCACAACTACACCAACACATAATGAACGAATGGCTAACATGAAATTTAGTTCAGTGTATCCTCATTATGTAACTAAAATCGAAAAAAAGGGAAGAACAGTAGAAGAATTACACCAAATTATTGAATGGCTAACTGACTTTGATAATGAAAAAACTCAAGAGCTGATTGATGAAAAAGTGACCTTTAAAACTTTTTTTGAACGAGCTACATTACACAAAAATGCACACTTAATTAAAGGGGTTATATGTGGCTACAGAATAGAAGATTTAGATAATGAACTCACTCAAAAAGTAAGGTATTTAGACAAATTAGTAGATGAATTGGCCAAAGGCAGAAAAATGGAGAAGATATTGAGGAATTAAATTTAACTTTAATATACCAAACTCAAGGATGAATTTTAAAACGTTATTTTTCTTAACCTTAATATCAACAACCTGTTTAGTTTACTCTCAAGAATCGGTTAAAAGAGAAATCTTACTCGAATACAAAGTATCATATAAGCTTGGAAAACCTTTAACTAAAAAAGGTTATGTTTTTAAGTATAATGACAAAAAATATTTTTTCACTAGTCAAAGTAATTTTAAAGAAACTATAACTAAAAGAGATGTTTTTAATAGAGTTACAAATACAAGATCTATAGAGATTGTTTCTGTAGGTGATGGAAGCGAATCTTTGATTTCTAATAGTATAAATAATAGTTTGTTTGAAATTAGGTCTTTAGGTAATCAACTTTTAAAAAGTAAAGAATATTTAGAAGAGATGAATTGGATTGATACTGGCAGAAAAGATTTTGTTTTAAATTATGAATGTAAAATCTATGAAATAAAATTTAGAGGAAGACAATATTTTGCACATGTTAATTCAGAAATTGATGAAACGTATCAATATGGTCCTTGGAAATTTAATGGTTTTACTGGAGTTCCTTTATTAATTTACGATTCTGAAAATAAATTAAAATGGGAAATAACTAAAATTGATACAATAAACGATAATGACCTTATCAAGCTTGCTACTCAAGTAGAAGAAAAGTTAAACAAAGTAAGAGAAATAAGTTTACAACAATTTATGAAATTATACGATAATTCTAATGGAGGTATGACATTAACAGAAGGTTACCCTATACTTGGTTCAGATTTTAAAAAGAAAAAAGGTGTTATGCAATTTAAACGTAAAGGCCTTGAACTTACATTTGAGTGGGAAGAATAAATGCAGCAACTTAAAAAAAACAACTAAAAATATTTTAAAAGCCGCAAACAACAATAACGTATAGCCTTTTTTGACATCTTTTTCCAAATTTATTTTTTTGATTTTATATCTTGCATCAAAAAGCTAAAATGCCTACAAATCCTGAATTAGAACTTGCCTTAAGTTTTATCGAAAAAACCGATAGAAACCTATTCATTACAGGTAAAGCAGGTACTGGTAAAACTACTTTTTTACATCAAATTAAAAACGAATCTTTAAAAAGATTGGTAATTGTTGCACCTACAGGAGTTGCAGCTATAAATGCAAAAGGAGTTACCATTCATTCTTTTTTTCAAATGCCTTTTGGGCCAATTCTACCCAATCAAACCCAAAACAATCAACAGCGTAGATTTTCAAAAACAAAAATTGATATTATTAAATCTTTAGATTTAGTAATTATTGATGAAATTTCTATGGTTAGAGCAGATTTGTTAGATGGTATAGATCAAGTGATGCGTAGATACAAAAACAGAAATAAGGTTTTTGGAGGAGCACAAGTTTTAATGATTGGAGATTTGCAGCAATTAGCACCTGTTGTTAGACCTAATGAATGGAGTTTATTGCAACAATATTACAATACTGTATACTTTTTTAGTTCAAAAGCGTTTCAAGAAGCAAATGTAGTTTCTATTGAATTAAAACACATTTATCGTCAGAAAAACGAAGATTTTATTACCATTCTTAACGAAATAAGAAACGATAATTTATCAGATAAATCTGCAAAAATTTTAAATGAAAGGTATGATCCTAAGTTTTCACCAAGTGCAGATGATAACTACATAACATTAACTACTCATAATAGAAGAGCCAATACAATTAACGAATCTGAGCTAAATAAGCTTAAAAATAAAACCCATTATTTTGATGCTGAAGTTTCTGGCAAGTTCAATGATAATTCTTTTCCAAATGACGAAAAACTAGCGCTTAAAGTTGGTGCTCAAGTAATGTTTATTAAAAATGATTCATCACCAGAAAAAAGATATTTTAATGGTAAAATTGGTATAGTTACAGATATTTCTAGAGATAGTGTAACTGTGCAATGCCCAAATGAAATTGAAGAAATTGTAACTGAAAGAGAAAAATGGGACAATGTAAATTACTCAATAAACGATGAAACTAAAGAGATAAAAGAAGACGTAATTGGGTCTTTTTCACAAATTCCTTTGCGTTTGGCTTGGGCAATTACCATTCATAAAAGTCAGGGTTTAACTTTTGATAAAGCCATAATTGATGCAGAAGCTTCATTTGCACATGGGCAAACATATGTGGCTTTAAGTAGATGTACTTCTTTAGAAGGTTTGGTCTTAAAAACACCAATAACGAGCAATGCCATTATTAACGATCAAACTGTAAGTCAGTTTAATGAAAGTGTAGAAGAAAATCATCCTGATGAAGCAGATTTAATAGCTTCAGAAAAAGATTTTCAGTTAAATTTAATGGCAGAACTGTTTGATTATCATAAGTTATTGTATCCAATTTCTAGGCTAGTAGATATTTTCTATAAAAACCAAACAAGTATAAATGGTGATGTTATTGATCATCTACAAACCATAAAAGACGATGGAGTTGTTGCTTTAATGAAAGTTGCTAACGGATTTAAAAATCAACTAAATGCTTTAGCAGAAAACAGTGTTTTGCCAGAAAATAGCTCTCCAATTCAAGAACGATTTTTAAAAGGTTTGGATTATTTTCTAAATACAACTACCAACAATATTCAAAAACCCATAGATGCCATTCAGTTTTCTTCAGATAATAAGGCCATAAAAAAAGACTTTTCTAAACAGTTTGATGCTTTGCAAGAGCTGTTAGAAGAAAAGATATTTGCACTACAAAAAATGAAAGTTGGCTTTAAAGTTCAAGAGTATTTGCAAGTAAGAGCCAATGCTGTTTTACAAAAAACAGAGGCTAAAAAGAAGAAGAAATTAAGCTCTAAAAGAGACCCTATTTTGGCTTTAAAATTACGTGAGTTAAGAGATGATATTTCTAAAGCAGCCAAAATTCCACACTTTCAAATTTTTACGCAAGAAACTTTGTATGCCATTTGCGATGCTTTACCAAGATCTGAAAAAGAGCTGCTAAAAATCTCAGGAATGGGCAAAATTAGAGTTCAAAAATATGGTGAAGAGATTTTAGAGGTAATAGAAGAATATTGTTTAGAAAACGGAATTAATAAGTTTAATGAACAAAAGAAAGAAGATAAAAAATCTACAAAACAAATTACTTTTGAGCTGTTTAAATCTGGACTATCAATTAAAGAAATTGCCAAAGAACGCAGTTTAACAGTTGGAACAATAGAAAGTCATTTAGCAAGTTTTATTCCTTCTGGAGAGGTAGATGTTTTAGAGTTAATCGAATTAAAACGCTACAAGAAAATTATAAATGAAATTGAAGAGGTTGAGTTTAAAAACCTTACAGAATTAAAAGAGAAAGTAGATAAGTCTTTTACGTTTATGGAGTTAAGGATGGTGTTGCTTTCTATGGAGTCTTAAAGCTATTTACTTTAAGTCTTTTAAGACCAATTGAATTGATTTGTGGCCATTCCAAACATTCTCATCTAGTGTGTAAACGATGTCAAAATCATTTTGAACATGTTCTAATTTATCACCCAAATTAAACCCAATTGCTCCAAAGGTTTGTTTGTTATCACCTTGAAATACATTGAGTTTTAAGTGTGTTTTGTCTGCACCAACTTGTTTTCCATAACCATTATCTCTAACACAGCTCGATTTAAAAACGGGCTTCATATTTTGAGGTCCAAAAGGAGCCATTTGTTCTAAAATTCTAAATAATTTTGGTGTAATTTCAGATAATTCTAGTTCAGCATCTATAGTAATTTCTGGTGTTAATAGATTTTTATCTATTGTTTTGGAAACAACTTCTTCGAATTTATTTTTAAAATTTGTATAATTTTCAGGTAATAAGGTCAATCCAGCTGCGTATTTATGACCTCCAAATTGTTCTATAAACTCAGAGCACGCTTGCAAAGCATTGTACACATCAAAACCTTTTATAGAACGTGCAGAAGCTGCAAGTTTATCTCCACTTTTTGTAAAAACTAAAGTAGGTCTGTAGTATTTTTCTATTAATCTAGAAGCTACAATACCAATAACACCTTTATGCCAATCTTCTTGATAAACTACAGATGTAAAACGTTCTTCCTCCTCATTATCTATGATTTGAATTAAGGCTTCATCTGTAATTTTTTTATCTAGATCTTTTCTGTCTGCATTAAAAATTTCAATATCTGCAGCAAATTGCACAGCAGAGTCAAAATCCATTTCTGTTAAAAGTTCAACGGCATAATTACCATGTTTCATTCTACCTGCAGCATTAATTCTTGGTGCAATTATAAAAACAACATCTGTGATGGTTAGTACCTTCTTTTTTACTTGATGTACTAATGCTTTAATTCCATTTCTAGGATTTTCATTAATTACCTGTAACCCATAATAAGCCAAAACTCTGTTTTCGCCATTCATAGGCACAATATCTGCAGCAATTGCAGTTGCAACCAAATCTAAATAGGGCACAAATTCTTCTATGGTTTGGTTTCTAGAAATACCTAAAGCTTGTATTAATTTAAAACCAACTCCACAGCCACATAATTCATCAAAAGGGTAAGAGCAATCCTCTCTTTTTGCATTTAAAACAGCAACTGCATTTGGTATTTCAGCTCCTGGTTTATGATGATCACAAATAATAAAATCTATCTGTTTTTCATTAGCATATGCTACTTTTTCAATGGCTTTAATTCCACAATCTAAAGCAATAATTAAAGAGAAATCATTGTCTTCTGCAAAATCAATTCCTGCATAAGAAACGCCATAACCTTCTGCATATCTATCAGGAATATAGGTTGCAATATTTGGTGTTAATGTTCTTAAATAAGAAGCAACTAAAGATACAGCTGTTGTTCCATCAACATCATAATCGCCGAAAACTAAAATGTTTTCTTGGCTAGCAATTGCTTTGTCAATTCTTGCAACTGCCAAATCCATATCTTTCATTAAAAAAGGATCATGAATATCTTCTAAATTGGGTCTAAAAAATAATTTAGCATCGTTAAAAGATTCAATATTTCTTTGGCAAAGAATTTTGGCTATAGTAGGTTCTATTTGCAAATCTTTTGCAAGCGCTTTAACTTTTTCTGAATTTGGTACTGGTTTTAAAGTCCACCTCATAGCAAATATTGAACTTTAAGTTTATAAATTATGTAAATGAATTTCTGTTTCTACATCAGCAAATTTTCGAAACATTTCCATAACTCCACAGTATTTTGTGACTGATAAATTTACAGCTTTCTGAATTTTATCTGGTTGTAATTCTGCATCTGTAAAATGATAATCTACTTTTACTTTATTATAGAATTTTGGATGTTCATCTGTAAGTTCTGCAGTAACTTCAATATGAAATTGAGCAACTTCAGCTCTCATTTTTTCTAAAAGAGAAACTACATCTAAACCAGAACAACCTGCCAAAGAAGACAACATTAACGCTTTGGGTGCAAAACCAACAACATCTCCATTATCTTGAGACTTATCAAACATTGTTAAATGATGACCACTAGGATTATCTGAATTAAATTGAGACTTCTGTGTCCATTTTGTAGTAACTATATTTTTTACCATAATTTATATATTTAAAGAATGAAGTAGTAAATTGTGCTTTGTTACAAAAGTAAGAAATCACAAATTGTTTATCCTTAAAATGAAAAAATCTCTGCAACATAAAATTGGGTTACTTTTTATCCTATTCTTTTGTAGTACATTCTTTTTATATGCTCAAGTAGATACTGCACCATCTATAATTGCAGATGGTAGGCAACTTTTTTGTGTAGGCTCTACCATAAACGTAGTTACAGATTTCTCCATTACTGATCCTGATGATACTGGTTTAGATAATTTTTTTATTCAAATTTCTGAAGGATATCAAACCAATTTTGATTTGTTAGAATTAACAGGAAATCATCCAAATATATCAACAAGTTGGAACCCTAATGAAGGTAAACTAACCTTATTACCAGCCAATGGAACCACCCAAATTGAATTTTCTGAGTTAGAAAGTGCAGTAAAATCTGTTGTGTTTTCAACAACTACAACTGATGTTGCAATAGAAAAGATTTTTTCACTTACTGTAGATGATGCAAATTATTTACCAGCAACAGACCATTTCTATGAGTTTGTTGCAGATGAAGGCATTACCTGGGCCCAAGCAAGATTGCAAGCGGAAAATAGAACTTATTTTGGCAGAGAAGGTTATTTAGCAACGTTAACCTCACAAGAAGAAGCAAATTTTGCAGGGAAACAAGCTGCAGGTGCAGGTTGGATTGGTGGTTCTGATGAAGAAACAGAAGGCGAATGGAAATGGGTTACTGGCCCAGAAGCTGGTACTGTTTTTTGGCGAGGACAAGTGAATGGAACTACACCTAATTTTGCATTCTGGAATAACAATGAGCCAAATGATTTTAGAGATAATAATACTACAGGAGAAGATTATGCACACATAACAGATCCCTCTATTGGGGTTCCTGGTGCTTGGAATGATTTACCAAATACAGGAGGTACAGATTTATATATTCCAAGAGGATATATTGTAGAGTATGGAAAACCAGGAGATAACTCTTTAAATATTGTAGCAAGTACAAGTATTTATTTACCTCAAATTTTGTCTACTACTTCAGCTACACTTTGTGAGTCAGGTTCAGCAAATATATCTGCAGCACCAAGTGAAGGGGATATTTTATGGTATGATGCTCAAACAGGAGGTAGTCTTTTAGCAGCAGGTAATACTTATACGACTCCATTTATTACAGAAAACACAACCTATTTTGCAGCAATAACCGTTAACGGATGTAATTCCTATTCAAGAACTCCTGTAACAGTACTTGTTAATCCAAGACCACAAATAACAAGTACTACAAATGATTTACTTTGTTCTGGATCAGCATTACTGAGCGCAGAAGCAAACCAAGGAGATGTTTATTGGTATGAAACTGCTACAAGTACTACCCCTATATTTATCGGTGACACATACCAAACACCAAGTTTAGATGCAACAACAAGTTATTTTGTAGAAGCAAATAACTTGGGTTGTATTTCAGCCAACAGAACAAAAGTTACAGCAGAGATAGATAGTCTTTTACCAGATTTTAGTTTATTGCAGCCAGAATTTATTTTATGTGAAGATATTGGTACTGTAGATTTAGTAACTGTTAATCCACAAGGTAATTACACTTATGTGTGGAAAAGAGAAGGATCACTTCTAGCAGAGAATACAGCAAGCATTAACGTAAACATTTCTGGAATATACACAGTAAGTGCAATTTCAGAAGCAGGTTGTATTTCTGATGAGCTCACTATTTTAGTTTCAGATTCAGAAAAAGCAACAATTACAACTACTGATGTAATTATTACTGATGATTCTAATAATAATTCTATACAAGTTGCAAATACAAACCTTGGAAATGGAGTTTATGAATTTGCACTCGATGATGAATTTGGTACGTATAAAGATGAAGGCATTTTTCAAAATTTATCTACAGGAGTTCACGTACTTTATGTTAGAGATAAAGGGGGGTGTGGAACAGCAAGTTTGGTTTTTTCAATTTTAGCATATCCAAAATTTTTCTCACCTAATGGAGACAATCAGAATGATGTTTGGCAAATCTCTGGTTTTGATGAAACCTTTTATACGTTATCTACAGTATTTATTTATGATAGATTTGGAGTTTTATTGTACAAAATGGATAATAACGAAGGCTGGAATGGTATTGTGAATGGAAAACCTGCACCTTCAAATAATTATTGGTTTAAAGTAACTTTAACAGATATCAATGATTTGTCTATAGAAAAAACAGGTAATTTTAGCTTAATAAGAAAATAAAAAATATGGCATTAGTAACACCTTTAGCTGCAGAGCACGATTTAGAAACAAAGAAATTAGCAGAATTTTTTAATGAAACGTTAGGGTTTTGCCCTAACTCAGTTTTAACCATGCAAAGAAGACCAGCAATTTCTAAAGCATTTATTAATTTAAACAAAGCTGTAATGGCTAATGAAGGTAGAGTAACATCTGCTTTAAAAAGAATGATAGCTTGGGTTTCTAGTAATGCAACAGGTTGTAGATATTGCCAAGCACATGCAATAAGAGCTGCAGAACGTTATGGAGCAGCACAAGAACAATTAGATAATATTTGGGAATACAAAACTCATAAAGCATTTTCAAATGCAGAAAGAGCTGCTTTAGATTTTTCATTAGCAGCTTCTATGGTTCCGAATGCAGTAGATGCAAAAATTAAAGAAGAGTTATATAAATATTGGGATGAAGGCGAAATTGTAGAAATGTTAGGTGTAATTTCTTTGTTTGGGTATTTAAATAGATGGAATGATTCTATGGGTACTACTTTAGAAGAAGATGCTATAGAAAGTGGAAACCAATTTTTAGGAAAACACGGTTTTGAAGTTGGTAAACACGATGGTTCTAAATATTAGTCATTACTAGAAATAGAGTTACAAGCTTTAGTTTTTTTTAGAAATTTTATGATTTTAATAGAAGTGGTGTATCACTAAAAGTTAAACTTTCATAACCAAATTTCATAAAATTTCTAATATTTTGGTGAGACGTTCCATCTTTGTTTTCTAAAACATTTCTATAATGTTCTCCAAAACATAATAAGGTTTCTTCTTTGCTCAATTTTTGTTGTAAGGCAAATGCAAAAATTTTACATGAGCCAGAATTTTCTTCTGCTTTATTTTCTAGATTTCCATTCTTAAAAGCAGTTGGTTTAAAGATGTAATAATTTTCTATTACTTCTATAACTTCTGAAAATAAAATATCAGACTTGTTTTTGTTAAGTTTATTTTTTAATAATTCTAGTGTCATTATTTTTAATTTATTTATTTTTAAACAAATAAAATATAAAAAAATGAATAAAAGCGTACTTACTTTTTTTTTACTAATATTTATGTCTTTTATAACAGTTGGTCAAACAAAAAATGCTGAAAATAAAGAGAGTTTCAATGAAAAAAATAGCAAGAAGCCTTTAATTTTTGTTGATGGGAAAAAGTTCGATTTTCCAGTAGAAATTATTGATCCAACTACAATAGCAACAATGCATGTAGTAAAAGGTGAAAATGCAATTAAAAAATACAATGCTCCAAACGGAGCTATTTTAATAGTGACTAAATTGGGTAAAACTTTTAATTATTATAATTTAAAAACTGTTGAAAATGGAAATGTGAAAAATGACAAAGTTTTTCCAACCATAATAATAGATGGAAAAGAATCTAATAAAAAAGAGTTGCAAAAATTAACTCCTGATAAAATTGAAAAAATGGAAGTTTTAAAAGGAAAAGAAGCATTGAAAAAACACAATGCTTTAAATGGGGTAATTATTATTACCACTAAAAAAGTAAACTAAGTTTATTTTAAAGATTTTCCTTCGACTATAATTACTATCTCACCTTTTGGAGGTTTTTTGTTAAAATGAGTTAACACTTCATTAGCTGTTCCTCTTACATTTTCTTCAAACATTTTTGTAAGTTCTCTAGAAACTGAAACTTTTCTTTCTTTACCAAAATATGCTTCAAAATGCGCTAAAGTTTTGATTAGTTTGTGAGGAGATTCGTAAAATATCATGGTTCTTGTTTCTTCTGCTAATAACAGTAAACGAGTTTGTCTTCCTTTCTTAACAGGTAAAAACCCCTCAAAAACAAATTTATCATTAGGTAAACCAGAATTTACCAAAGCAGGAACAAAAGCAGTTGCTCCTGGTAAACATTCTACATCAATATTATTTTCTACACAGGCTCTGGTTAATAAAAAACCAGGGTCTGAAATAGCAGGAGTACCTGCATCAGAAATAACGGCACAAGTTTCTCCACTTTTAATTCTATTTAAAATTCCTTCAATAGATTTATGTTCATTATGCATATGATGAGAATGCATTTGCGTATTAATTTCGAAATGTTTTAGCAACTTTCCACTTGTTCTAGTGTCTTCAGCTAAAATAAAATCTGCTTCTTTAAGAATACGAATTGCTCTAAAAGTCATGTCTTCTAAATTACCAATTGGTGTTGGCACTAAATACAGTTTACTCATTTAATTTGGTGTTTGGTTTTAAGTAACTAGTATTGGTTAACTCATCACTCAAAACTCATAATTCATAAAATTTTATATTGATTCGTATGTGTCTACAGTTATATCTGAAACAACATCTCCTGTATGTTTTGTAGTTAGAGGTTCAAATAAAAGTATATGAACTTCTTCTTTGGCAACAGGTTTATGTTCTACGCCTTTAGGTACAATATAGAATTCGCCTTCATTTATGGTTACAATTTTATCATGTAAATGCATTTCTAAAACACCTTTTTTTACCATAAAAAGTTCATCTTCATCATCATGCTTATGAAAAACAAATTCTCCTTTTATTTTTGCCAATAAAATTTGCTGTCCATTTAATTCTCCTATTTTTTTAGGCGACCATAAATCTGTAAAAAGCTCAAATTTTTCTTGAATATTAACTACGCTCATAAAAACAAATTTACAAAGATTAATCTGTATTAAATCAAATTATAAAAGCAGATGTTTTTCTTATGAAATGATTAAATTTGCAGTTAATCTTTGAAGTTAGATTAGAGTTATAAGAACATAATAAAGATTCTGAAAAAATTCAGAATTGTAAATAGAAATTTACAATGTATAGAAGTCATTCTTGTGGTGCCTTAAGAGCATCACACATTAACACAGAAGTTACGCTAGCAGGTTGGGTGCAAAAATCTAGAGACAAAGGTTTTATGGTTTGGGTAGATTTGCGAGACAGGTATGGAATTACACAGTTAATTTTTGATGAAGAACGTACTTCTAAAGATCTAATAGAAAAAGCAAAATCTTTAGGTAGAGAATTTGTAATTCAAGTAAAAGGTACTGTTATTGAAAGAGAATCTAAGAATGATAGATTAGCTACTGGTGAAATTGAAGTATTGGTTTCTGAATTAGAAATTTTAAATGAATCGAAATTACCTCCTTTTACAATTGAAGATAAAACTGATGGTGGAGAAGATATCAGAATGAAATATAGATACTTAGATATTAGAAGAAATCCTGTAAAAGATAGTTTGATTTTTCGTCATAAAGTAGCTATGGAGGTTCGTAAATATTTGTCTGATCAAGAATTTATAGAAGTAGAAACACCTTACTTAATTAAATCTACTCCAGAAGGTGCAAGAGATTTTGTAGTTCCTTCTAGAATGAATGAAGGGCAATTTTATGCACTTCCTCAAAGTACTCAAACCTTTAAACAATTGTTGATGGTTGGTGGAATGGATAAATACTTTCAGTTTGTAAAGTGTTTTAGAGATGAAGATTTACGTGCAGACAGACAGCCTTTATTTAAACAAATTGACTGTGAAATGGCATTTGTTGAACAAGAAGATATCTTAAACATTTTTGAAGGATTAACTAGGCATTTATTAAAAGAAATTAATGGAGTTGAGGTAGAGAAATTCCCAAGAATGTTGTTTGATGATGCCATGCGTTTGTATGGAAATGATAAGCCAGATATTCGTTTTGGAATGGAGTTTGGAGAACTAAATGCAGTAACTCAACATAAAGATTTTAAAGTATTTAATGATGCTGAACTTGTAATTGGTATTGCTGTTCCTGGTGGAAATGCATACACAAGAAAAGAGATTGATAATATCATTAAATGGGTAAAAAGGCCACAAGTTGGTGCTCTTGGAATGATTTATTGTAGAGTTAATGAAGATGGTACTTTTAAATCTTCTGTAGATAAATTTTACGATCAAGAAGATTTAGCAAAATGGGTTGAAGTTACAGGTGCAAAACCTGGTGATTTAGTTTGTGTTTTATCTGGAGAAACCAATAAAGTTAGAGCACAAATGTCTGCTTTAAGAATGGAATTAGCAGAACGTTTAGGATTAAGAGATCCTAAAGTATTTGCTCCTCTTTGGGTAATAGATTTCCCATTATTAGAGCTAGATGAAGAAACTGGTCATTATCATGCAATGCACCATCCATTTACATCACCAAAACCTGGTCAATTAGAGTTATTAGATTCTAAACCAGGAGAAGTAAAAGCAAATGCTTACGATTTAGTTTTAAATGGAAATGAAATTGGTGGAGGATCTATCAGAATTCATGATAAACAGATTCAAGCAACAATGTTAAAGCATTTAGGTTTTTCTGAAGAAGAAGCTAAAGCGCAATTTGGATTCTTAATGGATGCTTTTGAGTATGGAGCACCACCTCATGGAGGTTTAGCTTTTGGTTTAGACAGATTGGTTGCTATTTTAGGAGGTCAGGAAACCATTCGTGATTTTATTGCTTTCCCAAAGAATAATTCAGGTAGAGATGTTATGATAGATGCACCTGCTTTTATTGATGATGAGCAATTACAAGAGTTAAGTTTAAAATTGGATATTCAAGAATAAGCCAACTATAAATTATTTTTTTAGACTCCACAGGTTTTAAAATCTGTGGAGTTTTTCGTTTCGCTATTTTTATTACTTTTAAACTATGAAAAAACTAACCATACTTTTAGTCCTTTTTATTTCGATAACAACGTTTTCTCAAACAATTACTGGGGATGAATTATTAGAAAAAGCCATTCAATTTCACGATCCAAATGGAAATTGGGCAACCTTTAAAGGTGAGTTGTTTGTAACTATGGAAACACCTAAGAATGCAGATAGAATTAGTGAAATTAATATTGATTTACCCAATCAATACTTTGCTGTTCTTGCTAAAAGAGATACAGTAATTACTCAATTTGTTTTAGATAAAGGTTCTTGCAGTCTTAGTTTAAATGGAAATCATAACTTATCAGCAGAAATAAAGAAAAAGTATAGTTTAAATTGTGAACGTGCCAAGTTATACAAAAACTATTATACGTATTTATATGGCTTGCCAATGAAGTTAAAAGATGAAGGTACTATTATTCATCAAAAGGTAGAAAAACGTCAGTTTAAAGGAAAAGAGTATTTGGTTTTAAAGGTCACTTATTCTAAAGATACTTGGTACTTCTATTTTAATCCTGAAACATATGCTATGGAAGTATATCAATTTTTTAAGGATACAGAAAACAGTGGTGAATACATTTTACTATCAGAATTAGAAACTATAAATGACATTAAAATGCCAAAGATTAGAGCTTGGTATTATAACAAAGACAATGGTTATTTAGGTACAGACATTTTATCTAAAAGCAAGTAGTTTTATCTTTATGCCAACCAAGAATAAATATCTAAAACAAATTTTACTTTGGAGATATCAGTTTATTTCTGAACGTCAGTTTATTTATGTTCTAAGTGTTTTAGTAGGCTTATTGGCTGGTTTAGGAACTGCTGTATTAAAGAATTTAACGTTTTTTTTCGAGAATCTTTTAGAAGGTAAATTCATTAAAGATTTTCATCATTCCTTATATTTTATTTTTCCCATTATTGGTTTAATTATCGTCTTTTACATTAAAAAGAAGGTAATAAAAAAAGAGATAGGTCATGGAATTTCGACCACATTACATGCTGTATCCAAGAAAAACGGAATTATTGAAAAGTACAAAATGTATGCTTCTTTAATTACGGCTCCAATTACAGTTGGTTTTGGTGGTTCTGCAGGTCTGCAAGGTCCAGCAGTTAGTACAGGTGCTGCTTTAGGCTCTTATGTAGCTCAGTTATTTCATATGAGCTCTAAAACTAGAATGTTGCTTATTGGTTGTGCAACAGCTGGTGCAATGTCTTCTATGTTTAAAGCGCCAGTTGCAGCGATTGTATTTGCAGTAGAAATTTTTAGTTTAGATTTGGCATTTGCATCTTTAGTACCACTTCTATTAGCCTCTGTTTCAGCGGTAATTACTTCTTATTTTTTCTTTGAAAGAGATGCACTTTTTGGTTTTCAGCTTATAGATGCTTTTGAGATTAAAGATGTATTGTATTACATTATTTTAGGGTTAGGTACAGGTGTAGCTTCTGTGTATTTTTCTAAAATTTATTTTAGAATTACAAAGTTCTTTAATCACTTTAAAAAACGAATACATAGGTTAATTATTGGTGGCTTTGCTATTGGCCTAATGTTGTATTTAATTCCTCCTTTATACGGAGAAGGTTATGGATTAATCAATAATTTATTAAATGGAAACACAGCAGATGCTTTAGCAACATTACCTTATAATGTAGATTTAACCAATATTTGGATTGTTATTGCATTTCTAATTATAATTGCTTTGTTTAAAGCTATTGCAATGACAACCACATTTGCAGCTGGTGGAGTTGGAGGTATCTTTATACCAACACTTTTTATGGGAGCATCTTTGGGTAATGTTCTTGCGAAAATGATAAATACTTTAGGAGGTAATGTGTCTGAGTCTAACTTTACACTAATTGGTATGACAGGTTTAATGGCTGGTGTTTTACATGCGCCTTTAACCGCCATTTTTTTAATTGCAGAAATAACAGGAGGTTATGATTTATTTGTACCATTAATGTTGGTTGCTGCTATAAGTTTTGCCTT
>JBDNBB010000079.1:0-4277 GCA_039768135.1 Polaribacter sp. | reverse complement strand
TTACGGCTTTTACGAATTATTTTAAACATAAAAAACAGGTTAAATTACTTATTTATATTTATTCTAAATAATTTTATTGTAATGTTTTTTTTAACCAACACTTTGAGTACTTTTAGGAATGTTTTAATATTTTTGTAACTATGATTAAATCCTTAATTTCTTTGTATTTTGCATTTTTTAGTTGCATTCTTTATAGTCAAGAAATAAAATCAATTCTTTTAAGACCACTAGCAAAAAATACCTATACTACAATAGTACCTTTAGGCACAGTTTTAGAATTATCTTTTGACGATTTGGAGGCCGATGGAAAAGATTATCGCTATAAGATTGAGCATATGAACCATGATTGGGAGAAAAGTAGACTTCTATCTAGTCAATATATTAACGGCTTTAACGAGAACAGTATAATTAATGTAACAAATTCTTTTAATACTCTTCAAAGTTATACGCATTACGAAGTTCAATTTCCAAATAGAAATACAGTAATAACAAAAAGTGGTAACTACTTAGTATCTGTATTAGACGACTACGACACTGTACTTTTTTCAAGACGATTTGTATTGTACGAAAATCTAGCAACCATTGGGTTACAAGTTAGCAGAAGCAGAGACACTAAAAATTTAAATACACAGCAAACATTAGAATTTAGCATAAACTACCCAGGCCTGAGAATAAATAACCCTTCACAAGAAGTGAATGTTACCTTGATTAAAAATGACAACTGGAACGAAACCATAAACAACCTACAACCAACATTCTTTAAGCCAAAACAACTAAAATATACCTATACCAATAAAACGAACTTTTGGGGTGGGAATGAGTACTTAAATTTTGATAGTAAATTATTAAGAAATAAAAGCATTAATATCATAAAAGTAGAGAAAGGAACTACTTTTCAGCATTACGTGTACCCTTACCAATATGAACCAAACTTAACCTATAACTATAACCCAGATATTAACGGACAATTTATTTTTAGAAGTTTAGAGGGAAATGATGCGAGAACAGAAGCAGATTATGTACGCATGTATTTTACACTTCAAATTGAAACTACTTTTCCGAATAAAAAAGTGCATGTTTATGGTGCTTTTAATAATTTTAAAATCGAAGAAGAAACCGAACTTTTTTATGACTTTACTACAAAATCATACACGGGTAACTTCTTATTAAAACAAGGTTTTTACAACTATACTTATGCAACAGTAGATCGATATAACCAAGTAAACACTAACGAAATAAACGGGACATTTTTCCAGACTGAAAATCAATATGCAGTAATTGTTTATTTTAGACCTTTTGGAAGTTTATATGACAGAGTTATTGGTGTTGGCACCTATAATTTTAACCAAAATAGATAAACCTACAATACACTTGTGTTTATTTATAAAAAAAACTACTTTTACTTCGAATGGTTGAGCAAATAACAAAAGGAATTAAAATATCTGTTAAAACAAAGTTTAACGGGGTAAGTTATAGAGATAATACTCTTTATTATGTTTTTGCTTATTTCATAACGATTGAAAATAATTCTCTAGAAACAGTTCAGCTTACATCTCGTTTTTGGAAAATATACGACTCCTTAAATAAGACCGAAATTGTCGATGGTAAAGGTGTAGTTGGTCAAACACCTACCTTACAACCTAAAGAACATTACGCATACAGCTCTGGCTGTTTTTTAATATCTACTATTGGTGCAATGAATGGTTATTTCACCATGCAAAACACCAATACCTTAGAAGAATTTAAAGTCCCAATACCAACATTTCAACTAGCAACCCCACTCTTATCAAACTAACAAAAGGTAAAAATAAAGTAAGTAAGGTTAAAGATACTGCATGTTTAAATTGTGGATACCCATTTAATGGGAGTGAAAATTTTTGTCCGGAATGCGGACAAGCTAACAAAGGCAATAAAATTACATTTTTAAGCTTTGTAAAAGACATCTTTAACGGACTCTTTAACCTTGAAGCTAAATTCTGGAACACTCTTATCCCTCTTCTTATCAAACCTGGGCAGGTTTCTAAAGAATATATTCAAGGAAAAAGACAGCGTTACTCTAATCCATTTCGATTCTATCTAACTGTTTCTATCGTTTTTTTCTTACTTATAGGTTTATACAAAACAGTACAGAAATATGAAGCTTTAGCCAGCAATGACTCAGAAGAAATTATTAATAAAAAAACACGAAAGAAAAAAGATAGACCCAAAAAACTTACCCAAAAAGAAATCGACTCTATAAAAACTGAAGTGAATACTGGAATGAAAAATTTTATGATTCCTATTCCAGAAAAGGTGCGAGAAAATATTCTTATAGAAATAGAAAATGAAGTAAAAAAAGACAATGATTTAGACACTATAAATAAAGGGGGTAAAAATAAAGAGCTCACTATAAAATCTGACTTAAATACTAAATTAGAGGTCTTTATGGAATATGTTAAAGAAAATCCAGAAGCAAACATCAATGAGGCGCTAGACACTTTAGGATATCAGAAGAACTTTACCAATCGATTTTTATTTACAAGAGCAGAAAGCATTAATGCATTTTCAGAAAACAAAGAAACGAGAAATCAATTTTTTAACCAACTTTTATCTTATGGGTCTATTGCTTTATTTATATTCCTACCCATTTTTACACTATTCTTAAAGTTTTATTATATTAGAAGAAAATACACCTATGTAGATCACCTCATCTTTGTATTTCACGTACAGACTGTGTTTTTTATGCTATTTGCCTTTTACTTTATTTTTATGATACTAAAACTTTCTCCTCTACTATGGATATTTTTAGCATTATTTTTAGTGTATTTGTATTTAGCAATGAAAAAATTTTATGAGCAAGGATATTTTAAAACATTCCTCAAGTTTTTATTATTAAATGCAAGTTTTAGCCTTATTGCTTCTATTGGGGTAATCATAGTATTTCTAATATCATTCGCTTTTTTTTAACCCATAAAAGTGTTTAAAAAAATTATCTCCTTCTTTTTTTTGAAGAAGTTCGGGTTACTTTCTTTTTTCTTCTATTAAAAGGTACAGCATCATCAAAGGTGTTTTTAGCTGCTTTTGCCTTTTTATTTTTTTGCCAAGATTTGTTTTCTGGCAATAATACATTCAATAAATCTTGTCTACCTACTTTATTGAGTGTCTTTTTAATCCAATCTTTATTTTCTTTTTTGTACCAAAAGAAAAATTTATGCTGGTCTTCTTTTTCTTTTTTTGTTTTAGGTGTTCTTGTTGGCTTTAATGTATACGGATGATAACCTGAGTAATAGATTACAGTTGCTACCGTCATTGGAGTTGGTGTAAACCCCTGAACTTGCTCTAACTGAAAACCCATATCTTTAGTCTCAGCAGCTAAATTTGCCATATCTTCTACTTCACTTGCTGGGTGACTAGATATAAAGTAGGGTATTAACTGTAGGTTTAATTTTCTTTTGATGTTAATTTTATCAAAACGCTCCTTAAACTTATGAAAATAGGTAAACGAAGGCTTTCGCATTAGTTTTAAAACAGGATCTGAGGTATGTTCTGGCGCTACTTTTAAACGTCCAGAAACGTGTTTTGTCATTACTTCTTCTGTATAAGCATCTAACTCTTTTGGATCCGCATTTTTGTTGAATTCTGGCACTAACATATCATGCCTAATTCCACTACCTATAAAAGATTTTTTAATCTTTGGATGTTTATCAACAGCTTGATACAAATCTGTTAAAGGTTTATGAGAAGTATCTAAATTAGAACAAATTACAGGCGATATACAACTTGGTGCAACACATTTGTCACAGATCGATTGTACTTTACCTTTCATTTGGTACATGTTTGCAGAAGGCCCTCCAATATCAGACAAATAACCTTTAAAATCTGGCATATTTGCAACCTTATCTACCTCTTTTAAAACAGATTCTTGACTTCTACTTGCAATAAATTTTCCTTGATGCGCAGAAATTGTACAAAAACTACAACCTCCAAAACATCCTCTGTGAATGTTAATCGAAAATTTAATCATTTCAAACGCTGGTATTGGACCTCGTTTGTCATATTTAGGATGTGGCAATCTTGTATAAGGCAAATCAAAAGAACCATCTATTTCCTTTTCTGTCATTGTAGGAAAAGGCGGATTTATCACCAATGTTTTTCCTTGAACGTCCTGTAAAATTCTTCTTGCTTTTAACTTATTAGACTCTTGTTCTATAACTTTAAAATTAGAAGCAAAGGTCTTTTTATCTTTTAAACAAGCTTCATGAGAGTTGATTGTTACATCTTCCCAATCATTAATTACA
>JBDNBB010000078.1:0-8171 GCA_039768135.1 Polaribacter sp. | reverse complement strand
ACGATTTCTAATTTTACTTTCATCTGTATCATCTGTTCTTCCACTAGTTTTACCTCTTTCTAACAAACGAGTAACTAAAACATCTTCTGGTACTTCTAATGCAATCATACCATTAATCTGCTCACCTTTATCGCTTAAGAAAGCGTCTAAAGCTTCTGCTTGAGATTGTGTTCTAGGAAATCCATCAAAGATAAAACCATTGGCATCTGGGTTTTTCTCTACTTCTGCTTTTAGCATATTTATAGTTACTTCATCAGGTACTAAATCACCTTCATCCATATATTTTTTTGCTAATAAGCCTAGTTCAGTAGAATTTTTGATATTAAATCTAAAAACATCTCCAGTAGAAATATGTACCAATTGATACATTTCTTTTAAAAATTCTGCTTGAGTTCCTTTTCCTGCTCCTGGAGGGCCAAATAATACGATGTTTTTCATTTTTGGTGGTATTGATAATTGATATATTTCTGGATAATTTCTTCCTAAGCCATTGTAATCTAGACCATATCCAACAATAAACTTGTCTTCTATACTTTTACCAATATAATCTATTGGTAATTCTTTTCTAAATACATCTGGTTTAAAAAATAATGATACAACTTTAAGTTGCTTTATGTTCTTATTTCTAAATATATTATAAATTTCTTGAAGTGTGTTTCCAGTATCTATAATATCTTCTAATATAATGACAGTTCTATTGGTTAAATCTTCATTTATGCCTACTAGTTGTTTTACATTATCAGTAGATGATGTGCCTTCATAAGAGGCTAATTTAACAAAAGATACTTCACAATCGCCATTAAATTCTCTGATGAAATCTGCAGCAAAAAGGAAACATCCATTTAAAATTCCTACAAAAATAGGAACTTCATCTTTTGGTAAATCGTGTTTTACTTGCTGTGCTAAATGTTTTACAATTGCATCTATTTTTGCCTTACTAATAAAAGGCTTAAAATATAAATCATGAAGTTTTAAAATACTCATTAGTATGCAAATATAAGCGCTGTAAATGGAATGAAAAAACCGTTTTGAGTTTAGTTCAAAACGGTTTTCATATATTTAAAAATAAAATTATTTTTTATTATCTTCTTTTTTTGATGCGTCAAACATAATTGGTGTTGCTACAAATAAAGATGAGTATGTACCTACAACTACACCTACGATTAAAGCGAACATAAATCCTTTAATAGAGTCACCTCCAAATAAGAAGATAGCTAACATTACTAATAATGTAGTTAAAGATGTATTTATAGTTCTTCCTAATGTAGAGCTTAATGCTGAATCTACTACTTTACTGTATTTCCAATTTGGATAAGAACCAGCAAATTCTCTAATTCTATCGAATATAACCACGGTATCATTTAAGGAGTAACCTACAACTGTAAGTATGGCTGCAATAAATGATTGGCCAATTTCCATATCAAAAGGCATAAAGTTATAGGTAATAGAGAACACACCAAGTACAATTAATACATCATGGAAAACTGCAATTACAGCACCTAATGAGAATGATACTTTTCTAAAACGTAGTAAGATGTATAAGAAAACTACAATTAATGATCCAAATACAGCATACAAAGCTGATGTTTTAATATCATCTGCAATTGTAGGTTCTACTTTCATAAAGCTCATAACACCTGCACCTTGCTTTTCGAAACCTGGCTTAAAGTTCTCGTAAGAAGTATCACCTAAATAAGGTTGTAAACCTGTAAATAAAGTGTTTTGTACTTCTTCATCAACTTCTGTTCCTTCTTCTTCGATTTTGTAAACAGTAGTGATTTTTAATTGATTTGCTTGTCCATAAGTTTTTACTTCAGGAGCAGAACCAAATGCATCTTTTAAAGTACCTGCTACTTCTGTAGCGTTCATGTCTTGGTCAAAACGAACTACATAAGATCTACCTCCTTTAAAATCTACACCTTGCTTTAATCCTATTGAAAAGATAGAAGCAATCCCTGCTAAAATAATAGCTCCAGATATGATGTATGCAATCTTACGTTTCTTTAAGAATTCTACATTAATGTTTTGGAACCATCCTTTAGAGAATGATGTATTGAAAGTAAGATTAGATCCTTTATTTACAGAACTATCAATTAACAAACGTGTAATAAACACAGCTGTAAATAATGATGTTGCAATACCAATCATTAATGTTAATGCAAAACCTTTAATTGGTCCTGTACCAAAAACATAAAGAATAATACCTGTTAATAAAGTTGTAATATTTGCATCTATAATTGCAGATAAAGCTCCTTTAATAGAGAAACCTTCTTCTACTGATTGCTTTAAACCTTTCTTTTTGAAAAGACCTTCTTTAATTCTTTCGAAAATAATAACGTTGGCATCTACAGACATACCAATAGTTAAAATAATACCAGCAATACCCGGTAAAGTTAAAACAGCATTAAATGATGCTAAAACTCCAAAAATGAATAAAATGTTTACAATTAAGGCAACATTTGCATAAGCACCTGCTTTACCATAGTATAGAATCATCCATAATAATACCAAGATAATTGCTAACCCAAAAGAAAGGAAACTGGCATCAATTGCTTCTTGACCTAATGACGGCCCAACAACCTCTATTTGAATAATTCTTGCAGTTGCAGGTAATTTACCAGCTTTTAATACGGTTGCAATATCTTCTGCTTCAGCAACTGTCATACTACCACCAGAAATAGAAGTTCTACCACCGGTAATGGCTTGGTTTACAGAAGGTGCTGTATATACATAGTCATCTAAAACAACAGCAACAAAATTACCAACATTATCTGCTGTCATTTTAGCCCATTGCTTTGTTCCAGAGCTATTCATAGTCATGCTTACTTCTGGTTTATTTAATTGATCAAATACCTGACCTGCGTCTAAAATAACATCACCTTCTATAGTTGGTTTATCATTTCTATTTCCTTTAACGGCATAAAGACCAATAATTTCTGACCCATCATTTCCTTTAACAGATTTGTAATCCCATAAAAACTTAACATATTTAAGTTCAGGGGACAATAATGCTCTAACCTCTTTTTTGGCTAACAAATTATTTACAGTTGCAGTATCTAATACTCTTGCATTTGCAACTAAAGAGCTTAATTGCTGCTGAGATTGTGCTACATTAGGAAATAAATAAGTAAATAAATTCTTTTGAACTTTAGTAGAGTCTGCCTCTTCACCTAATAACTCATCAATATCATCTTTTTTAGTTTCTTCTTGTGTATCAGGTGTGGTATTATCCTCTAGCATTTCAGAAACTTTTGCATTTGCTGCAAACAAAAAGTTCTGAACTTCTGCGTTAGTATATACTTCCCAAAACTGTAACTCAGCCTTACTCGTAATTAGTTTTGTTACACGTTCAATATCTTTTGCTCCTGGTAATTCTATTTGAATTCTACCAGAATTTCCAATTCTTTGAATATTAGGTTGCGTTACTCCAAATTTATCAATTCTACTTCTTAATACCTCAAAAGCAGTACCTATAGAGCTATTAATCTCTTCTTGTAATGTTTCTCTAACAGTTATATTTGCTTCGTTAAAAGCAATTTTATCACTTAACGCTTTTGTACCAAATATAGAAGGATCGCTTAATTTTGTGTCACCAGCTACTTTCTCGAATTCTTCAAAAAATAAATCCAAGTAATTTAAATTACTGTTTTTTTGTCTTTCATCAGCATTTTCTAGGGCTGTATTAAAAGCAATATTTTCAGATTCGTTTGATAAACTTTTTAGAACTTCTTTTACAGAAACTTGTAGAATTGCATTAATACCACCTTTTAAGTCAAGACCAAGATTCATTTCTTTGTCTTTTACATCGTTATACGTATATTTTCCAATACCTAAATCAATAATTTCTTTGTTGGCAACGCTATCTAAATAGTTTCGTTCGAATTTAGCCTTAGTTCTTGCATCACTATCTACATTTCTTTTAATTGAATATGCTTTTGCATCATCTTCTACCTTATTGGCTAAAAAGGTAAATGAAAGTTGGTATAAACTCACTAATCCGAAAAGTATAGCGAATAATTTGATTAATCCTTTGTTTTGCATTTTGTATGGTTTTAGTCAAAAATTTTAAAAACGAGCAAATATAGATAACTTCTCGAACTTTTTTGACATTTAATTTTGTTTAATAATTTGTTTTCAGAACTTTGAGTACATTTTAATTCTGATTTTTTTTCTTTTACCGAGAAAACAGTTTTTTTTAAGAAAAATAGGGATGTGGTCCAGCTCTAACTTCTGGAATATTATGCGAAGTACTATTTTTTACAATTTGATTTGCATTGCAAAATTTAGATTTTAATTTATAAGTTTTTTTGCTTCCTAGTAATGTTAATTTAGATGATGAACCATAGTTTTGCATGGTTGTAAATCTATCTGAATCATATTTAATTTCTAGAATAGAATTACCATTAAAATTAGAAGAGTAACTGCATACATCTATTTCATAAACATCAATATTAAACGTTGCTGTTTTTTCTGATGGATAATTTTTCTCTTCTAAAGGAAATTTAGTAATATTGTTAGATACATCTCCTTTCATAGAAAGCGCATCTTTTATATTAGAAACGTGTTCTGCACTGTAATAGGCAATTTTTAGGTTGCCATTTTTTGATTTCTGAATTTGAATATTTGAAGCACCAAACTTTGCTAATCGTCTTTTTAGATCGATAATTGTTTTCTCCTTATCCAACTCATTTATTGTAGAATTGGTAAACTCTAAAACAATTTCTTGATTAGGTGCAGGTTTTTTTTCTCGGATAGTTCCAAGAAAAATGAATAAAACTAAAAGTGTACTCAAGTACCATTTTGGGTTCATACCTCAAATATAAAAAAAATAGATTGCTTTTAACTGATTTAAAAGCAATCTATTTAATATGAAATTAGTGATTTACTATAGTTCTAGTAAACCATTTGTTTTAGAAACGCCCTCTGCAGATTCTTTTAAATGATCTTTTTCTGCATCACTTAAATTAATTTCTACAATACTTTCTATACCGTTTTTACCCAATACTACAGGTACACCAATACATAAGTCATTTAAACCATATTCTCCTTCTAATAAAGTAGAACATGGGTATATTTTCTTTTGGTCGCAAGCAATTGCTTGTACTAAACCAGAAACTGCAGCTCCTGGAGCATACCATGCAGAAGTGCCTAATAAACCAGTTAAAGTTGCACCACCAACTTTAGTATCTTGCTTCACTTGCTCTAATCTGTCGTCTGAAATAAATTCTGAAACTGGCACAGAATTACGAGTAGCTAAACGTGTTAAAGGTACCATTCCTTTGTCTGAATGACCACCAATTACCATTCCATCAACATCAGAAATAGGTGCTCCTAATGCTTCTGCTAATCTATATTTAAAACGAGCTGAATCTAATGCTCCACCCATACCAATAATTCTATTTTTTGGTAAACTTGTAGTTTTATGAACTAAATAAGTCATAGTATCCATTGGATTAGAAACTACAATGATTATAGTTTCTGGAGAGTGTTCGATTAAGCTAGCAGAAACTGTTTTTACAATACCTGCGTTAATGCCAATTAATTCTTCGCGAGTCATACCTGGTTTTCTAGGAATACCAGAAGTTATTACGCAAATGTTTGACCCTGCAGTTTTTGAATAATCATTTGTACTTCCAGTAATTTTTGTATCAAAACCGTTTAGAGATGCTGTTTGCATTAAGTCCATTGCTTTACCTTCTGCATAACCTTCTTTAATGTCTAACAAAACAACTTCAGATGCAAAATCTTTAATTGCTATATATTCTGCACAACTTGCACCAACTGCTCCTGCACCAACTACTGTAATTTTCATTTTTATTTAATTTTATTATTAATGATTTTCCGTCCGTAAAAGTACAAATTTTGATGGTGTTATCTTTTGTTTTTTTTGAAAAATTAAAAAATTATACAGTATTTTTTTATATTATTTTTTACCATTTTGATATGAAAAAAAATGTAATCAAAACAAATAAACACACCTCAAAATCTTGAGGTGTGTTTAGGTAATTTAGAGATCGACGTGTTTAAACGTCTATGTTTGCATATTTTGCATTTCTTTCTATAAAGTCTCTTCTTGGAGGAACTTCATCTCCCATAAGCATAGAGAATACTCTATCTGCTTCTGTAGGACTATCAATAACAACTTTTCTTAAAGTTCTAAATTCAGGATTCATTGTAGTATCCCAAAGTTGTTCTGCATTCATCTCTCCAAGACCTTTGTAACGTTGTATAGTTACAGAACCACCCATTTGCTGAGCAATTAAATCTCGTTGGTTGTCATCCCAGGCATATTCTCTTTTTTGTCCTTTTTTAACCAAATATAAAGGAGGTGTAGCAATGTAAATATAACCTTGCTCTACCATTTCTCTCATATATCTAAAGAAGAACGTTAAGATTAAGGTAGCAATATGAGAACCGTCAACATCGGCATCACACATAATAACTACTTTATGATATCTTATTTTCGATAAGTTTAGCGCTCTGGGATCTTCTTCTGTACCAATAGAAACCCCTAAGGCTGTAAACATATTTTTGATTTCTTCATTTTCAAAAACCTTGTGTTGCATTGCTTTTTCTACGTTCAAGATTTTACCACGAAGTGGAAGTATGGCTTGAAAGTTTCTATCTCTACCTTGTTTAGCTGTTCCACCTGCAGAATCTCCCTCAACTAAGAAAATTTCACATTGAGCAGGATCAGTTTCTGAACAGTCAGATAATTTACCAGGTAAACCACCAATAGACATTACACTTTTACGTTGCACCATGTCTCTGGCTTTTCTTGCTGCATGTCTTGCAGTTGCAGCTAAAATTACCTTTTGTACAATGGTTTTAGCATCATTAGGATTTTCTTCTAAGTAATCTGTAAGCATTTCAGATACAGCCTGAGATACTGCAGAAGTTACTTCTCTATTTCCTAATTTGGTTTTTGTTTGTCCCTCAAATTGAGGCTCTGCAACTTTTACAGATACAATAGCAGTTAAACCTTCTCTAAAATCATCACCAGCAATATCAAACTTTACATTTTTAAGTAAACCAGATTCATCTGCATATTTTTTTAGAGTACCAGTTAAACCACGTCTAAAACCAGATAAATGAGTACCACCTTCATGTGTGTTGATATTATTTACGTAAGAATGTAAATTCTCTGCATATGATGTATTATAAACCATTGCAACTTCCACAGGAATTCCGTTTTTCTCACCTTCCATAGAAATTACATTCGCAATCAATTGCTCACGAGTAGAATCTAAATATTCAATAAATTCTGGTAAACCTTTATTAGAATGAAATGTTTCAGAGATAAAATTACCTTCATCGTCTGTATTTCTTTTATCAGTTAAAGTAATAGTGATTCCTTTATTTAAATACGCTAATTCACGCATTCTTGTAGCTAAGGTCTCATAATTATACTCTGTACTTTGCGTAAAAATAGATTTGTCTGGTAAAAAAGTTACGATAGTACCCGTAAAATCTGTTTCTCCAATAGTTTTTACTGGATATAAGGTTTTACCTTTTTCATATTCTTGTTGCCAAATTTTACCTTCTTTGTGCACTGTTGCTGTTAAGTGATCTGATAGTGCATTTACACAAGAAACACCAACACCATGTAAACCTCCAGATACTTTATAAGAGTCTTTGTCGAATTTACCTCCAGCACCAATTTTTGTCATTACTACTTGTAATGCAGAAACGCCTTCTTTTTTGTGTAAACCAACAGGAATTCCACGTCCATTATCTTTAGTGGTAATAGAATTGTCTTCGTTAATTGTAACATCAATAGTGTCACAATAACCACCCATTGCTTCATCAATAGAGTTGTCTACTACTTCATAAACCAAATGATGTAAACCTCTAACACCAACATCTCCAATATACATAGAAGGACGCATTCTAACATGCTCCATACCTTCTAATGCCTGAATACTGGAAGCATCATAACTATGTTTTTTTTCTTCGCTCATTATAAAAGTGAATTATTATTTTTAGGTTGATAATTATTGTCAAGATAGACAATGCTGTAAACTCAAATTTACAATTTTTAAACTTATTTTAAAGCTTTTTTAGCAATCTTGTGTTCAAATTATCAACATTTGTTGAAAAATCAAAAAGTGTCTTAAATCGCTTTAAAACCATTTTTTGTGTGGTTTTATGATTTTTATTTTGTGATTATT
>JBDNBB010000077.1:0-6779 GCA_039768135.1 Polaribacter sp. | reverse complement strand
TGATTTATACATTAAAATCTGATTTAGAAAATGCAGGATTTTCTTTTGACACATTTACAAAAGATAGTGTTACCATAAAAGGAATTCCAATTTCTGTAACTGAGAGTAAAATTACAATAATTCTAGAGGAGCTTTTAAATGACATGAATTTAGAGGTGCCAGATGCTAGTTTTAGTCATTTTGACATAATGGCAAAGTCATTTGCAAAAACATTATGTATTAAAACAGGTGCACAATTGACTGAAAAAGAACAAGAAAGTTTAGTAAATAATTTGTTTTCTTGTAAAGATCCAAGCACATCTCCTTTCGGAAAACCTACCTTTAAAACACTAACATTAAACGAAATAGATCATTTATTTACACGTTAAAAATGAATAAACTTACAGATGCCATAAAACACTTAATTATTATAAACGTTATTGTTTTCATTGCTCCGCAATTATTACAATTAGACGTTACAAACATATTAGCCTTACATTTTCCAAAAAATGAAAACTTCGGATTTTGGCAATACTTTACCCATTTATTTATGCATGGAAGTTTTGCCCACATATTATTTAATATGTATGGATTATGGGCTTTTGGAACTCCTTTAGAACAAATGTGGGGGAAAAAAAAGTTTTTGTTTTTCTACTTTTCAGCTGGGCTTGGGGCTGGTCTTATTTATAGTCTAGTTAATTACTATCAGTTTAGTAGTCTATTTGATTTATTTACAAATGCTGGTTTAAGTAATCTAGAAATAAGTTCTATTTTGAAATCTGGTTCTACTAACGATCCAAGAGTTATTAATGCTGTAACCCAAGAAGAATTTAATAAAATAACCTCATTGTATAACACTCCTGCAGTAGGTGCTTCTGGAGCTGTATATGGTGTTTTAGTTGCTTTTGGATTGTACTTTAAAGATGCAAAATTAGCGCTATTATTCTTTCCTGTTCCAATAGCTGCAAAATATTTTATTCCAATAATGATTATAGGTGACTTGTTCTTTGGAATGACCAAATACTCAGTTGGAAATATTGCTCATTTTGCACATGTAGGAGGAGCATTAATTGGTTTTATTATAGCTTATTATTGGAAAAATAATCAGTTTAAATACACTATATAATATGACTCTTCTAGACAGGATAAAAAATCGTTTTAGGAATGGAAATATTGTAGAAAAATTAATCTACATAAATTGTTTTGTTTTTTTAGGCACACTTCTTACTAAAGTATTCCAAGGTTTATATGTTAGCGAATACAATTTTATTATAGAATGGTTTTCTTTAGATGCGGAAATAAATCTATTATTCACAAAGCCCTGGTCTTTATTTAGTTATGGGTTTTTACATGCAAATTTCATTCACATTTTAATGAACTTGAGTGTGCTTTACTATATAGGCAACCTATTTTTAGAATATTTTACTCAAAAACAATTACTAAATTTTTACTTTTTAGGAACATTATTTGGTGGAATTCTATTTGTATTCAGTCAAAATTATTTTCCTTTATTTAATGGAAAAACAGCTACACTTGTTGGTGCGTCAGCTGGAATATCTGCCATTTTTATTGGTATTGCTACCTACATTCCAAACTATCAGATAAAATTACGTTTTATTGGATTTGTAAAACTTTCTTACCTGGCAGCTATATGGATTGGTTTAGACCTGTTAGGATTAATTGGCAATAATTCAGGAGGTCATTTTGCACATCTAGGTGGCGCATTATTTGGTTTTTTATTTATTAGTAAACCAAAAATTAAAAAAAGTAATCTTTCGAAATATTTTAAAAATATATTAAAAAGAAATAAAAAACCACTAAGAACAGTCTATAATTCAAAAAAGAAGAGAAAAACTACTTCAAATACAGACTTAACACAAAAACAAATAGATGTAATTTTAGATAAAATAAGTAAATCGGGTTACGACACACTAACAAAATCAGAAAAAGAGTTTTTATTTAAACAAGGAAAAAATTAAAAGCAGCTCATTGAAAAGGTTATCATTTACTAACAAACTACTTTACCTTGTAAATTGTTTACTAGCAATAAGTCTACTCCTATCCTATCTTTTACCTTGGATATCACCAAAAATAGTTCCAAGCTTTGCAATATTTAGCTTGCTAGAGCCAGTTCTACTGCTGTTAAACTTATTGTTTATTGTATATTGGATTTTACAGTTAAAAAAACAATTTTTATTATCGAGTCTTGCTTTATGTATTGGTTATTTTATAATATCTCCACTTTATAAATTTGAAGAAAAAAACACTTCAAATAACAACGATTTAAAAATAATGACCTATAATGTTAGAATGTTTAATCATTGGAGATGGATTCCAGATGAAAATATTCCCAATAAAATAAAAACATTTATAGAAGATAAAAATCCAGATGTTCTGCTTTTTCAAGAATTTCATGGCTTAGAGGATCCTGACTTTAATTATCCTTACAAGTATATCAAAATAAAAAACAAAAAATCTAAAATAGGGTTGGCCATTTATTCTAAATTTAAAATAATCAGTAAAGGATCTTTAGAACTAAAAAATACAGCTAACAACATAATTTTTGCTGATATACTAAAAGAAAAAGATACAATAAGAGTTTACAACTTACACCTACAATCTTTAGAATTAAATACAAACGCCAAAAACTTTGGCCAAGAAAATTCTGAGAAATTAATTGCAAGATTAAGAGATGGGTTTAAAATTCAGGCAGAACAAACTACTGCTTTTTTAAATCATGAAATTAAATGGAAAGGGAAAAAAATTATTTCAGGAGACTTTAATAACACAGCGTATTCTTGGGTGTATAAAAAGATTCTTGACAGTAAAAAAGATGCTTTTTTAGAAGCAGGCAAAGGTTTTGGAAAAACTTTTAATTACTGGTTTCCGTTAAGAATTGACTTTATTCTTACCGATAAAGATGCTAACGTTAATAAATTTACAGTATTTGATAAAAAGTATTCAGATCATTTCCCTGTACAGGCTCGTATACATTGGTAAATGAATCTACATTTGTAAATAAGTTACTTCTTAAAACCATATTCATGCTCTACCTTACAAATTCTGAGTTGGTATTGTGCGTACCACTTTTCTTTACCTAATATTCTTGCTTCTGTATGTTCTATATTTTCTCTCCATTTCTGAATATCAGCTAAACTTTGCCAATAAGAAACTGTAATACCTAAATCAGTCCTAGCAGACTCTATTCCTAAAAAACCATTTTGTTTTTTGGCTAAAGACTCCATTCGCAATGCTGTTTTGTCGTAACCACTTGTATTATTTGCTTTAATTGTTGTAAATATTACAGCATAGTATGGTGGTTTTAAATGAGCTACTATCATAATTAAATTTGTAAATTTGCGATCGATAAAAGTAATGGAATGATGTCAGATAAAAAAGTCGCTTTTTATACTTTAGGGTGTAAATTAAATTTTTCTGAAACCTCTACAATTGCAAGAAACTTTGTAAATGAAGGATATGAAAAAGTTCCCTTTGAACAAGCTGCAGATATATATGTAATAAATACTTGTTCTGTAACAGACAATGCAGATAAACGCTTTAAATCTATTGTAAAAAACGCATTAAAGAAAAATGAAAGTGCTTTTTTAATAGCTGTTGGTTGTTATGCACAATTAAAACCAGAAGAATTGGCTGCTGTAGATGGTGTAGATTTGGTTTTAGGAGCAACTGAAAAGTTTAATATAACTAGTTATTTAAATGATTTAAGTAAAAATGATTTAGGTGAAGTACATTCTTGCGAAATTGTAGATGCCGATTTTTATGTAGGGTCTTATTCAATTGGAGACAGAACTCGTGCTTTTCTTAAGGTTCAAGATGGTTGTGATTATAAATGTACCTATTGTACTATACCTCTAGCTAGAGGTATCTCTAGAAGTGATACTTTACAAAACGTTATAGAAAATGCTAAAGAAATATCATCTAAAGGCATTAAAGAAATTGTATTAACTGGAGTTAATATTGGCGATTATGGTAAAGGTGAATTTGGCAACAAAAAACACGAACACACTTTTTTAGATTTGGTTAAAAAATTAGATCAAGTAAACGGTATTCATCGTTTACGAATATCTTCTATAGAACCCAATTTACTAAAGGATGAAACCATCGATTTTGTCTCTAAGTCAAATTCTTTTGTACCTCATTTTCATATTCCTTTACAATCTGGAAGTGATGAACTATTGAAAAAAATGAAGCGTAGGTATCTAAAAAACACCTATACAAATAGAGTTCATAGAATTAAAGAAGTAATGCCAAATGCTTGTATTGGTGTAGATGTAATAGTAGGTTTTCCTGGTGAAACAGATGAATTATTTCTAGAAACTTACAATTATTTAAATGATTTAGATGTTTCATATTTACACGTTTTTACTTACTCTGAAAGACCAAATACTGAAGCTGTAGATTTTGAAGGTGTTGTACCTAAAAAAATTAGAGCAAAACGTAGTAAAATGTTAAGGGGTTTATCTGCAAAAAAACGCAGAGCATTTTACGAATCTCAATTAGGAAACACCTTAACTGTACTATTTGAGAATGAAAATAAAGAGGGCTATATAAACGGATTTACAGAGAACTATGTAAAAGTAAAAACACCTTGGAATCCTAATTTAAAAAATACCCTACATTCAATTACTTTAACAGAAATAGATGAAGACGGTTTGGTTCGTTTTAATTTTAAATAAGAAAAGTAAATAGTTAAAAAAAATGAACGAAGGCAAAATTAATATCTATTTTATGCCTGGTTTAGCTGCTGGTCCTGAAATTTTTGATAACTTATATTTAAATAGCAATAGGTTTAACTGTCATTACCTTACGTGGATAGACCCTTTAGATGTAGAGGAAAGTATTCAGAGTTATGCTCTACGATTATCAAAAAACATAAAGCATAAAAACCCAGTTTTAATAGGGGTATCTTTTGGAGGTATTATTACACAAGAAATTAGTAAATTAATTACCACACAAAAAATTATAATTATTTCTAGTGTAAAATCTACCTCAGAATTACCTACTTCGTTTACAATTGCGAGTAAAAGTAAAATTTACAAATTATTTCCAACAAAAATTATCACCAACTTTGATGATTATAGCAAGTTTTTTATAGGAAAAACACTAGAAAAGAAAGCAAAGTTGTACAAAAAATATTTATCATTTAGAAATGAAACATATCTAAAATGGTCTTTAGAAAATGTGATTAATTGGCAACAAGAGAATGTAATACATGATATACTTCATATACATGGAAGTAAAGATGAAATCTTTCCTATTAAAAATATAAAAAACTCCATTATTATTGAAGGAGCAAATCATTCTATGATAATTTTAAAAGCAAAAGAAATCTCAAAAATAATTGAAGGTGTTTTCTTTTCTTTATAGGATTTTTTTTTAGTATTTTTAAACTAAATTTATTAATTAAAAATGAAAAAAATACTACCCTTTTTATACATACTAGGTTGTTTAACAATTTTAATGGTTTTTTTTTATGGTACTCATGAAAATGAAGTACAATCAATTACCAATACTCATAAAAACTACAAAGTTAAAGCACTAGAACTTCCTTTAAACTTAAATTTAGCAGGAGAAAGAGTACCTATTGAAATTACAGATGTTAGAGAAAGAATGGATAGAGAATTGTTAGTAAATACATATTGGCAATCTAATGGATTATTGCTACTAAAAAGAGCTAACAAATACTTTCCTATTTTAGAACCGTTGCTAAAAAAATATGGACTCCCAGATGATTTTAAATATTTAGCATTGGCAGAAAGTGGTTTTATTGACGAAACGTCTTCTGCTGGAGCAGCTGGTATGTGGCATTTTATGAAAACTACTGGTAAAGAATATGGATTAGAAATTAATAAAAATGTCGATGAACGCTACCATATAGAAAAATCTACAAAAGTAGCAGCTGAGTACTTAAAAAAATCTAAAGAGAAACTTGGTTCTTGGACACTAGCAGCAGCAGCTTACAATGCAGGTAATTATGGTATTTCTAAAAGGTTAAACACCCAGCAAGTTACCTCTTACTACGACGCCTTGCTTCCCGATGAAACAGAGCGATATGTCTTTAGAATATTAGCGTTAAAAGAAGTGATTTCTAACCCAAAAAAATATGGATTTATTTTTGAAGAAAGCGATTTATATACCTTAGAAAAAACGAAAGAAGTAAAAGTGGATACTGCTATTACAAATATTGCTTCTTTTGCTAAAGGGTTTGGGTTAAATTATAAAGAGTTAAAAAAACATAACCCTTGGTTAAGAGAAAATCAATTAAATAACAAAAGCAGAAAAGAATACACAATAAAAATTCCTGTAAAATAGTAAACTATTTTATTATATTTTTTACTCTACCTACAATACCTGTTTCTAATTGAACTTTAATTCCATGTGGGTGTTGAATTGATTTTGTAAGAATTTTTGCAACAATTCCAGATGTAAGTTTTCCTGACCTTTGATTTGGTTTTTGAACAATTTCTACAAAAGCTCCAATTGTTATATTTCGCCTTTTTCTTCCGTCTATCATACTGTAAATTTATAAAAAAATAAATACCCCTATTTTATTACATAAAAAAAGCCTCGCAAATAGCGAGACTTTTTAGATAAAAATTTAACTAGTAATAAATATATTATAATACTCTTACGTTTACTGCGTTTAATCCTTTTCTTCCATCTTGTAATTCGAATTCAACTTCGTCGTTTTCACGAATTTCGTCAATTAATCCTGACACGTGTACAAAATGTTCTTTGTTTGATCCTTCTTCAGTGATAAATCCAAATCCTTTAGATTC
>JBDNBB010000076.1:0-2560 GCA_039768135.1 Polaribacter sp. | reverse complement strand
CATCTGCAGCAGCTTCAACTTCTAAATTTATTTTAGCAATTCGATAACAATTTTTGTCAGAAATGACTCTTACCCATGCTTCTCCATTTTGATTTACAGGATAACGAAATTTGTCATCTACAAGAGGAGAACCAGCATTTGCATTAGCCTCAGTTGCAAAATATTCAAATGTTTCATTTTCATAATTAGAAGAAATACTAATTTCTGCTTCTGTTAAATTAATTGAAGAAATCCTATCTAAGTCATCATCACACTGTAATAATTCTACCAGTGAAGTTATTGTTGGTAAAGGATCTACAATTAATTGAAGACTAAGATTAGCATCATAACAACTAGAATTGTCTTTATTTTCAACGCGTATGTAAACGATTTCAGAGTCTGTAACCGTATAGTTAGCGTTTTTGTCTATACGAGTCGATGTATCATTTGTTTCAGCACCTTCTTGTGTTGTGTAGTAAGAAATTGTGTATTGTGAGCTATCTAAAGCTCCATAAATTTCTGCATCTCTAGTGCTTAATAAAAATGTATTTATAATCTTGTCAGTGTCGCTTCCACTTTCCATGTCATCACAAATAAGATAAGGTTCTGGTTGCGTTGGAATTGGTAAATCGGTTACTTTTAAATTAAACGATGTAACGTCAAAACAAGCATTTGAAGCATTTTTATTTTGAACCCTAACATAAATTACTTCATCGCTAAATGCTGTTGTATTTCTGTAAGGATTAGGTAATGGATTAGCACCTGTATTTGCATCTGATATGCTTTCAAAATAGATTACTTCAAATAAATTGGGATCTAATCCATTTAAAATTTCACTATTTTTTTCACTTTGTAAATCAAAAGTATTAAACCCATCTCTATCTGAATCACAGAAGTTAATATTGGTAGGAGTATTGGCTACAGCAGCGTCAAAAACATCGATATTGAAAGTACCATTAAACTCACTGGTATTTCCACAATTGTCTGTAAGCTCTATTCTTAAGGTATAAGTTCCGCTATCTACTGAAGATAAATTTGTTAAAATCAATTCCTCGTCAGAAGATATATTTTGCGTTGTTGTTCCGTTATCAAAAGTCCAAGTGTACGTTTTATTTGTTCCTGATACAGCTGCAGGAATGAGGGTTTTATTTTGACCGGTACAAAACTCTAAATCTTGATTATTAATTGATTCGTTGGTGTCTGAATCTTTAATATCTATGGGTAATAATAAAGATGAAATAAATGGAGGTAGACCCTGTGTAGGATTTACATTCCCATTTCCAACCCTTACAGATTGATGAGAATAATTACACTCATCTCCTAGCGCTTCAGGTTTATTTATAACACTAATACTGTTTGTATTATTGTTTCCGCTATTGTTTGAATCCCCATCTGAAGACCAATATATTTTACCATTTGGGCCCAGTTGTAGTGCACCTCTAGTATTAAAATAAGTATGAACTAAGTATCTAGAATTATTTATAATAGTGAAGTTTGTTTCTGTTAAATCGAACTGAAATAAATTTTCAGGACCAGGTTGAAAGTTTCCAGTAGAAATATATAATCTTTGACTTGATGGCGAGAATTCGACACCATAACCATTTCCTTGAACATTTAAAATAGCAGGCGTAGTTGCATTATTAAAATTTCTAACTTCACCAGTTTCGTCATTAAAGTCAAACAAAAAAGTACCTCTACCCATGTTGGCTGAAACTAATTTTGTTCCATCGGGAGAAACTTTTAAATATCCTCTTGGATCGTCTATATTATACCCGTTTATTCTACTTATTACAGGATTGTTAATATCAACGCCAGATTCATCTACTTTATACGCATAAAAATCACTTCCGAATGTAGAGATAACCCAATAAGAATTACAATCTTTAGCTCTTACTGCGGTTACTTTTTCTGACCAGGTAGGATGATTTATTTCTTCACCTAATACAATTGGCCCTTCTACAACGTCCCCTAATCCACCGTCTTCGCTCATGTTAATAGTGTAATACCAAAAACCAGCATTACTACTAGATTGTGCTCCTACTGTAAAAATATAATAAATACCAGGGTTTCCTGGAGCAGGAACAGTTAGTGCAGATTGTGAACTTGAAGCATCTCCTTGAAGACCTTCTCCATTAGGCATGGGTTGATTGTTTTTATTCCAAACAGTTAAATTTCTTGTACTTGTTGTTGGAGCACCAATATAAAATAGTAAGTTACCATTTACATCTGAAAAAGAAGAACACCCTTCTGTAGTATTTAATTGGCTACCAGATACAATTTCAGGTTCGCCAGTGGTAAAGTCTAGTGCTGCATTATTTCCAAAATACCAATAATTCGCCTCTTTTTGTGTATAAACGTGTAGTGTTACAAATAATAGTAAGATTGGTAATAATTTCTTCATTGAGTGATTTTTTCTATATCAGTTTCCAAATATATTTAAAAACTTTCGAAACTCATTTATTTTAACACTTCTATATGAACCTGTTTATACTTTGCACTTCTTTTTTTTATATGAATTTACAGTATTTAATTAAATACCTGGTTAATATATTCCTTGGAATATAAAAAATAAATTTATATT
>JBDNBB010000075.1:0-30634 GCA_039768135.1 Polaribacter sp. | reverse complement strand
TAAATTCAGTAGCCTCAAGAAATAGAAGAAAAAAAATCTTGAAGGCAGCAAAAGGTTACTTTGGACGTAGAAAAAACGTTTATACAGTAGCAAAAAATGCGGTAGAAAAAGGTATGTTATATGCATACAGAGACCGTAAAAACAATAAGAGAAACTTCCGTTCTTTATGGATTACGCGTATTAACGCAGCAGCCCGTTTAAATGGAATGTCTTACTCACAGTTTATGGGTAAAGTAAAAGCTAATAATATTGAACTAAACCGTAAAGTTTTAGCAGATTTAGCGGTAAACAATCCAGAAGCTTTTAAGGCAGTTGTAGAGAAAATTAAATAAATAATAATACTTGCTTATATTTAAAAACCCAAACGTTAAGTTTGGGTTTTTTTATTAAATTTACATTCTAATAGATAAAAAATGAAAATTAAACAACTAACCCTACTATTCATAATTACTTCTCTTTCATTATATTCTCAAGATAATATAAATGAATCTTCAATAGAAACACAATTTGATAAGGTTTACAAAAATTCTACAACCTATCAATCCTACAAAGTTATTGCAAAGAATAAATATCTTAATTTAAAAACAAGTGTATTAGATTCTCTAAAAAGATTTACAGAAATTATTGATGAAAAAGAGCGCTCGTTAACTTCTGAAAAAGATAGCGTTCAACTACTTAAACGTAATTTGCTTAAAGTACAGAATGAATTAAAAGTTACATTACGCAAAGAGGATTCAATTTCTTTTTTAGGTATACAAGTAAGTAAGCTAGTCTATAATTTAATTATGTGGTTAATTGTTATTGTTTTAGGAGCTAGCTTAGCTTATTTTACTTTTAAATATTATAGAAGTCATGTATTAACAAGAGAAGCTGAAGATAATTTAGAAAATGTTGAATCAGAATTTGAAATTCATAGAAAAAAATCATTAGAAAGGGAACAAAAACTAAGAAGGCAATTGCAAGACGAAATTAATAAACAAAAAAATAATTAGTTAACACAAATTAATTGATTTTAAGATTTTAAAAAAAACCTCGAAAATAAATTTCGAGGTTTTTTATGACTATACAAGTTAATCTTAAATACCGTCTCCCAATTCTTTTAGTTTTTCGGTGTTTTCTGCTAACATTAACTCATCTATAATTTTTTGAATATCACCATTCATAATATTTGGTAAATCATACAAGGATAAGCCTATTCTGTGATCTGTAACTCTACCTTGCGCATAGTTATAAGTTCTAATTTTAGCACTTCTATCGCCTGAAGAAACCATAGAACCTCTTTTTAAAGCGTCTTCTGCTTGTTTTTTTGCTAATTCTAAATCATATAAACGAGATCTTAATACTTTAAAGGCCTTTTCTTTATTTTTATGTTGAGATTTTTGATCTTGACATTGCGCTACTAAACCAGTTGGAATGTGTGTTAGACGGACTGCTGAATAGGTTGTGTTTACAGATTGACCTCCTGGACCTGAAGAACAGAAAAAATCGATTCTTACATCTTTAGGGTTAATCTCTACATCAAACTCCTCTGCTTCTGGGAAAACCATACAAGTTGCTGCAGAAGTATGCACTCTACCTTGTGTTTCAGTTTGTGGGACTCTTTGTACGCGGTGCACTCCTGCTTCGAATTTTAAAATACCATAAACATCATCTCCATTAACCTCAAACTGAATTTCTTTAAAACCGCCATTTGTTCCTTCAGAATAATCAACAGTTGAAACCTTCCAGCCTTTACTTTCGCAGTATTTTGTGTACATTCTAAAAAGGTCTCCTGCAAAAATACTTGCCTCATCCCCACCAGTACCTGCACGTAATTCTACAACAGCGTTTTTAGTGTCTTCTGGGTCTTTGGGTATTAATAAAAATTTAATTTCATCTTCTAACTGAGGTATTCTAGTATTGGCCTCATCAATTTCCATTTTGGCCATTTCTGTCATTTCAGGGTCAGAACCATCCGAAATAATTTCTTTGGCTTCTTCTATTGTATTCATTAAGATTTCATATTCTTTCCCTTTTTTTACAACATCTCCTAAATCTTTGTATTCTTTCATTAATTGCGCATAACGCTTTTGATCCATAATAATTTCTGGCTGGATAATTAAATCTGAAACCTCATCATAACGTTGCTTAACAATTCTTAACTTGTCTACCATCTTCTACTCTTTTCTTGGGTTGCGAATTTACAATTTTTATCTTATTTATATTTTATTAAGGTTGTAGTATCTTTAAAAGTTACTGAAATATAAATTACAAACAATATACGTTTTTAAGACTTTAAAACAGTAAAGAAAACTTTAGTACCTGCAGCTTCTTCACTCTCTATCCATATATCTCCTTTATATAATTTTATTACTTTCTTAACAATTGCTAAACCAACACCAGGAGAAGTATTTAGTTCTTCTAAAGTTGAAAAAATAGTAAAAACCTGGTCTAAATAGTCTTTTTGAATACCATTACCGTTATCTTTAATATAAAATTCAAAATGACTACTCAACTCCTTAAAACCTATTGATATAAACACTTTTTCTTTACTATTATACTGAATAGCGTTTTCTAAAAGATGTTTAAATACTTGACCAAATCTCCAGCTATTTCCATTTACTGAAGGAAGTTTCTGCTCAACTTTTATCACAACATTATCTGGAACTGAAATACTACTTATCGTATTTTTTAAAATAGTGTTTAGGTTAATTACTTTGTCTTTAACCTCAATTTTATCAATATTAGAATATTCTAAAACACCATCAATTAGACGATCCATCTTTTGAATATTATCTAAAACTAAATTTAAATTTTCTGTAGGTACTTTTTTATCAACATCTGTAATAAACCAGCTTATTAATGTATGCATATTTACGAGTGGCGTCTTTAATTCATGTGAAACCATATGCATATATTCATTTAACTCATCATTTCTACTTTTTAAGTTAACCATGAGTTTTTTAGTGAGTACTTTTTGTGATTTGATGTAATCTTCTTGTTCTTTTCTTTGTATTATATTCACTAACATATTTGCAAAAACAAAAAACAATTGTTTTTCTGCTTTAGTATACAAATGCTTGCTACTAAAACTTTCGAAACCTACAAAGCCTATTAATTTGTTATTGTGATATTTAGGAACAGTAATAATACTTTTTACTCCAAACTGCTGTAATTTCTCTTTAATAAGGTCATTTTTTTTAATAGCATCTACATCTCCTGCATAAAATGCTTTTCCTTTTTTATGCTCTTTTAAAAAATGTGGAATAAATGTTAATGGAACGTTTTGTCTTTCTTTTATAGAAGATAGCGTAGTTTCTGTTTTCCATTCATAAGTATTAGAACACGTTTCTCTTTTAAAATCGTATGCATAAATAAAACTCCTATCTGCACCTACTAACTTTGTAATTTGCATAAGAGACTGCTCTATAAGATCATCTATTTTTGATAAATCTGCATTGATATAGTCTGTATAAACATTCGTAAGAAGATTCTGAAAACGCAATTGATAATTGAAAGAACTTTTATCAATCAAAGGGGTATTTTTATTTGACATTAAAAAATAAATAATTTAATTTTTTAAATAGAACGCTCTAAAGTATAGTTATTTAAAAAGTATTTTGAGCAATATACTAATTAAAACAAGGCTTAAGAACTCTACTTAAAAGAAAATTACTTATTTTTTTTAAACGTAAAGAAAATAGTTGTTCCTATATTTTTTTCGCTCTCAATCCATATTTTACCATGGTAATATTCTACTATTTTTTTTACGATAGACAAACCAATTCCAGGAGCACTACTATTGCTATCTAATTTAGAAAATACATTAAATATCTTACTATAGAAATCAGGATTTATGCCAATACCATTATCCTTTACAAAAAATTGTAATACATCAACTTTGTTCTCATAACCAATTTCAATAGTAGGTGATACTTTATCGTTATAAGTTACCGCATTTTGAATTAGGTTTTTAAATACTTGTTTGTATCTCCAAGTATTTCCTGGAATTGAAGGTAAGTTATCTTGAATGTTAACTTTAATATCTTCTTTACCAATAATTTCTTTAACAATGCTATTGACTAACTTATCTAAATTAACCACTTTATCTTTAACATCTATTTTATCTACAGTAGAGTAATCTAAAATACCTTCTATTAAATAATCCATTCGTTCTACATTAAAGACGATTTCGTCTAAATAGTTTACTTCTTGATTTTTAGAGGTTGTTTCAACATCAGTTTTAAACCAACTAACTAAGGTATGAATATTTACCAAAGGTGCTTTCAAATCATGAGAAACCATTTGAGTATACTCATTAATTTGCTGATTTTGTTTAGATATATTTTTTAATAGTATTTGCTCACTTTTTTTCTGTTGCTCTATTAACGTCTCTTGTTCTTTCCTTTGAATTACATTAACCAACATATTTGCAAAAACAAATAAAAGATTCTTTTCATTTTCAGAATAAACATGTATTTTTTCAACAGAATCAAAACCAACAAACCCAATTAACTTATTGTTTTTTATTTTAGGAATTGCAATTAAACTTTGTATGCCTTGTGGTTCTAAAATAGCTCTTAAGCCGAACTCACCGTCTTTTGGAAGAAGGCTAACATCTTCAACATAAAATGCTTCTCCTTTTTTATGAGCATCTAACCATTGTTGGATAAAATTAATTGGAACGTTTTGTAGATTTTCAATTTCTGGTTCAATACCATCTTTACACCATTCAAATGTATTTGAACATACGCTATTGTCTAAGTCATATGAAAAAACATAACTTCTGTCTGCCCCTACAAAACGACCAATTTGTTCTAAAGAATTTTCTATTAATTCAGTTACATTGGTTAAATCTGCATTAATGTATTTTGTAGATATACTAATTAAAAGGTTTTGAAAACGAAGCTGGTAATCAATTATTTTATCTTTCTCTAATTGTAAGGTCTTGTTTTGTATCATTTCACTTTATCATTAAAAAGTTCTTTTAAAGGACTTTATCAATTGGTATAATTTTACCCAAAACAATAAATTTACCTAAAAATTAGGTTTTCTTATTGCTTTAAAAGTATTTGGTATCCTTTAAAATAGTTGATTAACGTTTTAATTAACCGTATATAAAGTCTCCAAATTCACTTTTGATGGTTAATTTTTTTATAGGTGCCTCTTTCACACTACCTATAATCTTCGCATCTACGTTAAATGACTGTGAAATAGTAATAATTTGATCTGCAATTTCTGGGGAAACATACAGTTCCATTCTATGCCCACAGTTAAACACTTGATACATTTCTTTCCAATCTGTTTTGGATTGTTCTTGTATTAATTTAAATAATGGGGGAATGGCAAACATATTGTCTTTGATAATATGTAAACCATCTATAAAATGTAATATTTTTGTTTGTGCACCACCAGAACAATGAATCATTCCGTGAACTTTATCTGAAGAAAATTGGGAAAGAATTTCTTTAATGATGGGTGCATAAGTTCGGGTTGGAGAAAGTACTAACTTACCAGCATCTATAGGTGAATCTTTAACCGCATCTGTTAATTTTGTATTTCCTGAATAGACTAAATCTTCAGGAACAGCTGCATCAAAACTTTCTGGAAATTTTTCTGCCAAATACTTATGGAAAACATCGTGTCTAGCAGAAGTTAAGCCATTAGAACCCATACCTCCATTGTAACCTGTTTCGTAAGTTGCTTGTCCAAAAGATGCTAAACCAACAATTACATCACCAGCCTTAATATTGGCATTGTCTATAACTTCTGTTCGTTTCATTCTTGCGGTTACAGTAGAATCTACTATTATTGTTCTGACTAAATCACCAACATCTGCAGTTTCACCTCCAGTTGAATGGATGGTTACTCCGAATTTCTTTAGATCATTTATTAATTCTTCTGTTCCGTTTATAATTGCTGACAAAACTTCTCCAGGAATTTTGCTTTTATTCCTTCCAATCGTAGAAGAAAGCATAATATTATCTGTAGCACCTACACACAATAAATCATCAATATTCATAATTAGCGCATCTTGCGCAATGCCTTTCCAAACAGAAAGATCTCCTGTTTCTTTCCAATACATATACGCCAAGGATGATTTTGTACCTGCACCATCTGCATGCATAATTAAACAATACTCATCATCATTTGTTAAATAATCTGGCACAATTTTACAAAACGCTTTTGGAAACAAACCTTTGTCTATATTCTTTATAGCATTGTGCACATCTTCTTTAGAAGCTGATACTCCTCTTTGCGCGTAACGTTTTGAAATTTCTTGACTCATTGTAATAAATTATGATGCAAATTTAATCTTTTAACAAAAAAAAATACCCAAAATATAAAATGTTTTCAATTATCTTGTAAACAATAATTCTCTATATTTTGTTAACGGCCATAAATTATCATCTACCATGGTTTCTAACTTATCACAATGCAATCTAATTTGTGCAAAATATGGTTTTACTTTTTTGCTATAGGCTTGTGCAGATTTTAAGCCTTTTAAGCCTTTTGCATTTCTGCGCTCTTCTATCATCTTAAGTGTAAGTGCGTTTATTTCTGTAATATGGTTAGAAATTGTCATGATTAATTCTATTTGCTCTTTAGCAATATTTTTGAATTCATCGCCAAATATTTCTTTTAAATTTCTTGTGTTTTCTAACAATGTATTTTGATAAATAATGGCAGTTGGTACAATGTGGTTTCTTGCAATATCTCCTAAAACCCTACTTTCTATCTGTAATCGTTTTGTGTATTCTTCGATATCAATTTCATACCTCGCCTCCAACTCTACCTTATTCATTACTTTCATTTCTTCAAAGAGAGCTATCGTAGATTTTGCAATTTTTATTTGTAGCGCTTCTGGTGTTGTTTTGTTGTTACTTAAGCCTCTCTTTTTGGCTTCTTTTGCCCAGTCTATGCCATAGCCATCTCCTTCGAATCGGATATTTTTTGATGCTTTAATATATTCTCTTAATACATTAAAAATTGCTTCATCTTTTTTTAAATTTTTTACATCTATTAACGCATCTACCTCTACTTTAAATTCTTTTAATTGTTGCGCAACAATAGTGTTTAATACCGTCATTGGTATTGCTGAATTTGTCCAAGAACCAACTGCTCTAAATTCAAATTTATTCCCAGTAAATGCAAAAGGAGAAGTTCTATTTCTATCTGTATTGTCTAAAAGTATTTCAGGTATTTTACCAATAATATTTAGTTTTAGATCTGTTTTTTCTTCTGGAGATAACTTTCCTTTTGTTACATTTTCTAACTCGTCTAAAACACTTGAAAGCTGGCTACCTATAAAAACAGACATGATTGCTGGCGGGGCTTCGTTAGCTCCTAACCTGTGATCATTACTAGCAGTAGCAATAGAAGCTCTAAGTAACTCTTCATTTTTATGTACTGCTTTTATTGTATTTATAAAAAAAGTTAAAAATTGTAAGTTTTTCATTGGGGTTTTACCAGGACTCAACAAGTTTGTTCCATCTGGTGTCGATAAAGACCAGTTATTATGCTTACCAGAACCGTTTATTTCTGCAAATGGTTTTTCGTGAAATAATACCTTAAAATGATGGCGTTTTGAAACTTTCTCCATAACATCCATTAGTAAAGAATTATGATCTACCGCTAAATTAGCTTCTTCAAAAATAGGCGCCAGTTCAAATTGATTAGGTGCTACTTCATTATGTCTAGTTTTTACAGGAATACCCAACAACATACATTCTTGCTCCAAATCCTGCATAAAACTCATGGCTCTTGCAGGAATAGAACCAAAATAATGATCATCTAACTGCTGACCTTTAGCTGGTATATGCCCTAGCAAGGTTCTACCAGTTAATACTAAATCGGGTCTTGAATTTGCCAAAGCGTCATCAATTAAAAAATACTCTTGCTCCCAACCTAGAGTGGCATTTACTTTAGACGCATTCTTATCGAAATATTTACAAACTGCTGTGGCATGTGTATCTATAGCTTGCAAAGCTCTTAATAATGGCGTTTTATTATCTAGGGCTTCTCCAGTATATGAAACAAATATAGTAGGTATACATAAGGTAGTTTCATAGATGAAAGCTGGTGAAGTTGGGTCCCAAGCAGTATACCCTCTTGCTTCAAATGTATTACGAATACCTCCATTTGGAAAGCTAGATGCATCTGGCTCTTGTTGAACCAGTTGTTCACCATCAAACTTTTCCATAGCTAAGCCTCCATTAACTGATTCAAAGAAAGCATCATGCTTTTCCGCAGTTGCACCTGTTAAAGGCTGAAACCAATGTGTATAATGAGTAGCACCTTTAGAAATTGCCCAATCTTTCATACTAACTGCTACCTGATCTGCAATTTTACGATCTATTCTTGTACCTTTCTCTATTGCATTAATCACACTGTCATAAGCAGCTCTAGTTAAATATTGTTGCATGGCATGTTTATTAAAAACATGCTGACCAAACAAGGTAGATCTTCGTTCTTTTTCTGTAATTGAAACTGGTTTTCTATTTAAGGTTTCCTGTAATGCAGCAAATCTAATTGTTGACATAATCTAAATTTTAAAGGTCTATTTTTATAATAAAGCAAATATACCCCTTAGAAATTAGGGATAAAGTTTTTTTTAAGACATTTTTTAATTTTTACCCCCTTTTTTTTTGATATCAACTTAAAATATTTGATTTTTGTACCATTAACATCTTACACTCAAGAATTATGGCAAAAATTAAATTAGAATACATTTGGTTAGATGGATATTTTCCAACTCAGAATATGAGAAGTAAAACCAAAGTAGAAGAGCATGACGATTTTCAAGGAACTGTTGAAGAATTAGGTATGTGGTCTTTTGACGGTTCATCTACAAAACAAGCTTCAGGAGGTTCTTCTGACTGTCTATTAAAACCAGTTGCAATCTACCCAGATCCTGCACGAATTAATGGCTATTTAGTAATGACAGAGGTTTTAAATGCAGATGGTACTCCACATGTTTCTAATGGAAGAGCTACAATTGAAGATGAAGATAACGATTTCTGGTTCGGTTTTGAGCAAGAATACTTTATCATGGATACAAAAACGCAATTACCTCTAGGTTTTCCAATTGGTGGTTATCCAGCACCTCAAGGAATGTATTACTGTTCTGTAGGTGGTAAAAATACACATGGAAGATTATTGGTAGAGAAACATGCAGATTTATGTATTGATGCTGGTTTAAACTTTGAAGGTATTAACCAAGAAGTTGCTTCAGGTCAGTGGGAATTTCAATTATTTGCAAAAGGAGCTAAGAAAGCTGGAGATGAAATTTGGATTGCTCGTTATTTATTAGACAGATTAACTGAACAGTATGGTTACTATATAGACTATCATCCAAAACCATTAGGTAAAGATATGGACTGGAATGGTTCTGGTATGCATGCAAATTTCTCTAACACCGTTTTAAGAACTTGTGGTTCTCAAGAAACGTATGAAAAGATATGTGAAGCCTTTAGACCAGTTGTAAAAGAGCATATTGCTGTTTATGGTGAGTTTAATGACCAACGTTTAACTGGTGATCATGAGACTGCTTCAATTAATGATTTCTCTTATGGAGTTTCTGATAGAGGAGCATCAATTAGAATACCTATTATTACCGTAGAAAAAGGATGGAAAGGTTGGTTAGAAGACAGAAGACCTGCTTCTAATGGAGACCCATATAAAATTGCTGGTAGAATTATTAAGACTGTTAAGTCTGCTAACATCAGCTAGATTGAAAGTTTATAAAAATAAAAAACTCCGAAATAAAATTTCGGAGTTTTTTTTATGCAGAGTAATTTCTATTATTCTTGGCTTGGAGGATATCTAGAGATAATTTCTTTAACAAATAATCGAATTCTCTCTTCCTTTTTTTCTACATTTTGCATTTTTAATGCTCCAGTTCCTATTCCTTGCCAAATTAATTCTTTCTTGTCTTTATCTATAAAATCTATAAAAAGTGTTCCTTCAGTGTATTCAGAAACATTCACATTATTGTTCATTCCATTCCACATCCAAGGGTTCCAACCCCATCCAAAACCATAACCCATATTATTTTGGTTTACATTAACTTTTCTTCTAGACTTTGTAAAAATACTAACCAACATATCTGGGTTGTCAGACTTCGTAAAACCTTGAGCTAATAATTCTGTTTCAATTGATCTTAAAACACGTTTTTTATCTAAACTAGAAATAGCTGCTTTATCAATTCCTGTTTTGTAAAAAGCAAACGTTCTATATTTATTAAAATCTGCTTTAGTATCATAGTCTGTAACCACTTTTACAGTATTACAAGAACTTAAGGTAACTACTAAAGTCAGCAATAAAGGTTTAAAATATTTCATAGATATATAGTTTTTAATAGGTTATAATTTAAAAATAATTTGCAATAAGCATGCCAAAAACTCCCAAATTCTAAACTAACGTTAAGGCTATTTTAAAACTCACAAAGAATCGTTTAATTTTTTAAGATTTTCGTAAATTGCAGCACTAAATTAAAAGATTTATTACGAATGGAACAAATACCTGCCTATAAGCCTAAACATAAAGTAAGAATTGTAACTGCTGCTGCTCTTTTTGATGGGCATGATGCTGCCATAAATATTATGCGAAGAATTATTCAATCTACAGGTGTAGAAGTAATTCATTTAGGGCATGATAGGTCTGTAGAAGAAGTAGTGAATTGTGCCGTTCAAGAAGATGTAAACGCTATTGCAATTACCTCTTATCAAGGTGGTCATGATGAGTATTTTAAATACATGTATGATCTTTTGAAAGAAAAAGGTGCAGGACATATCAAGATTTTTGGTGGTGGAGGTGGAGTAATTTTACCTGAAGAAATTGCTGAATTGATGGATTATGGAATTACCAGAATTTATTCACCTGATGATGGACGTGAATTAGGTTTACAAGGCATGATTAATGACCTAGTTGAAAAATCTGATTTTGCAATTGGTGATGAATTAACTGTAACCCTAGAAGATTTAGCAAATAAAGAAATTGGCGCTATTGCAAGAGTAATTTCTTCTGCAGAAAATTTTCCTGAAATAGCAAAAGACACTTTAGATAAAATCCATACAAAAAATGCAACATCAAAAACTCCTGTTTTAGGTATTACAGGTACTGGTGGTGCAGGTAAATCTTCTTTAGTAGATGAATTGGTAAGACGTTTTTTAATCGATTTTCCTGAAAAAAGAATTGGTTTAATTTCTGTAGATCCATCAAAAAGAAAAACAGGTGGTGCACTTTTAGGAGATAGAATTAGAATGAACGCAATTAATAATGAGCGTGTTTATATGCGTTCTTTAGCAACTCGTCAATCTAACCTAGCTTTATCTAAATATGTAAATGAAGCAGTACAAGTTTTAAAAGCTGCAGAATTCGACTTAATTATTTTAGAAACTTCTGGTATTGGACAATCTGATACCGAAATTATAGAACATTCTGACACTTCTTTATATGTAATGACTCCAGAATTTGGAGCAGCAACACAATTAGAGAAGATTGATATGTTAGATTTTGCAGATTTAGTTGCTATCAACAAATTTGACAAAAGAGGTGCTTTAGATGCAATACGTGATGTAAAAAAGCAGTACATGCGTAATAATAATTTATGGGATGTACATATGGATGACATGCCTGTATTTGGAACTATTGCATCACAATTTAATGATCCAGGAATGAATACGTTATACAAACGTATTATGGATAAATTAGCAGAAAAAACTGAAGCTGATTTGCATTCTAAAATGGAAATTACAACAGCTATGTCTGAAAAGATATTTGTAATTCCACCAGCAAGAGTTCGTTATTTATCTGAAATAGCAGAAAATAACAGGTCTTATGATGATAAGGTTGATGAGCAAGTAATAGTAGCTCAAAAATTATATGGAATTCATCAAACCATAGAATCGATTATAAATACTCCTACTACACTTGTTAAAACTGGTTTAGATTCTGATGACATATTAAGTCAAGTAAAAGAAGATGAAGAATTTGTTAAATTACTTTTGGCTCAATTCGAAAAAGTAAAAATGAACTTAAACCCATACCATTGGGAAATCATTCTAAACTGGCAAGAAAAGGTTCAGAAATACAAAGACCCAATTTACTCTTTTAAAGTACGAGATAAAGAAATAAAAATACAAACACACAGCGAATCGCTTTCTCATACACAAATTCCGAAAGTAGCTTTACCAAAATACCAAGCTTGGGGAGATTTATTACGTTGGAATTTACAAGAAAATGTTCCTGGAGAATTCCCATACACAGCAGGTTTATATCCTTTTAAAAGAACAGGTGAAGACCCTACAAGAATGTTTGCAGGAGAAGGTGGACCAGAAAGAACCAACAGACGTTTTCATTATGTAAGTTTAGGAATGGATGCAAAGAGGCTTTCTACCGCTTTTGATTCTGTTACTTTATATGGAAATGATCCTGGTCATAGACCAGATATTTATGGAAAAATTGGTAATGCAGGTGTTTCTATTTGCTGTTTAGATGATGCAAAGAAATTATATTCTGGTTTCGATTTAAGCCACAATATGACATCTGTTTCTATGACCATTAATGGTCCTGCACCTATGTTATTAGGTTTCTTTATGAATGCAGCTATTGATCAAAATTGTGAAAAATACATCAAAGAACATGGTTTAGAAGCTGATGTAGAAGCTAAATTCAAAGAGGTTTACGATGATAAAGGAATTGAAAGACCTACATATCAAGGAAATTTACCTGAAGGAAATAATGGTTTAGGATTGATGCTTTTAGGTTTAACAGGAGATCTGGTTTTACCTGCTGATGTGTATCAACAAATAAAGAAAGATACTTTAGCGCAAGTTAGAGGTACTGTGCAAGCAGATATTCTAAAGGAAGATCAAGCACAAAATACGTGTATTTTTTCTACAGAATTTGCCCTTAGATTAATGGGTGATGTGCAAGAATATTTTATTGATAAACAAGTACGTAATTTTTATTCGGTTTCTATTTCTGGGTATCATATTGCAGAAGCTGGTGCCAATCCTATTACACAATTGGCATTAACATTATCTAATGGATTTACCTATGTAGAATACTATTTAAGTAGAGGAATGGATATTAATAAATTCGGACCCAACTTATCGTTCTTCTTTTCGAATGGAATAGATCCTGAATATTCGGTTATTGGAAGAGTTGCTCGTAAAATTTGGGCAAAAGCCATGAAAAATAAATATGGAGCTAACCCAAGAGCACAGATGTTGAAATATCATATTCAAACTTCTGGGCGTTCTTTACATGCACAAGAAATTGATTTTAATGATATTAGAACAACATTGCAAGCTTTATATGCTATTAATGATAACTGTAATTCGTTACATACAAATGCGTATGATGAAGCCATTACTACCCCTACAGAAGAATCTGTAAGAAGAGCTATGGCTATACAGTTAATCATCAATAAAGAATTAGGTTTATCTAAAAACGAAAACCCAATTCAAGGTGCTTTTATTATTGAAGAGTTAACAGATTTAGTAGAGGAAGCTGTATTGTTAGAGTTTGATAGAATTACAGAAAGAGGAGGCGTTTTAGGAGCTATGGAAACCATGTATCAGCGTTCTAAGATACAAGAAGAAAGTTTGTATTATGAAACTTTAAAGCATACAGGTGAATTCCCAATTATTGGCGTAAACACATTCTTGAGTTCTAAAGGATCACCTACAGTGCAACCTGCAGAAGTAATTAGAGCTACTGAAGAAGAAAAGCAACAGCAAATAAAAACCAAGGAATTGTTGAATGAAGCAAATCCTAAGAAAGTAGCCTCACAAATTGCTATTTTGCAAGAAACTGCTATTAATAATGAGAACCTTTTTGACAAATTAATGGAAGCAACCAAAGTTTGTTCCTTAGGGCAAATTACAGAGGCTTTATTTAAAGTTGGTGGACAGTATAGAAGGAATATGTAAGTAAATAATTTAAATGACCATGAAGAAAATAATATTAATCTTTTTACTAACCTTGACATTTTCTTGTTCTGATGAAGAGACAGACTTTACAGCACAAAATGAGATGGATATTAAAGAGTACATACAAGAAAATAATTTAACGACTCAAAAAACCAACTCTGGAATCTATTATACCATAAATACAGATGGATCTGGAAATGCACCTACTGTAAATTCTAATGTGACTATTGGCTATAAAGGTTATTTTTTAGACAATAGTATTTTTGATCAATCTATGAATGCTACATTTAATTTATCTGCAGTAATTCCTGGATTTGCGCAAAGTGTACAACTTTTAAAACCTGGTGGTTCAGGTACTTTTATTATCCCTTCTCGATTAGCATATGGTAACAAAGGTTCGAGTTCTATTCCTGGAGGAGCAGTATTGGTTTTTGATATTAATTTAATAAGCATTAATTAAATTAAACGAACTTATAAATTTAAAGCGATTAAGATAATTCTTGGTCGCTTTTTTTGTTTTAGAATTTCAGATTCATCAAAATTCTTTTCAAATGCTTACCTTAGACTTATTAAATTTGATAAATTAAAAGTTATGATCATCAAAAAAGAAGACATTAAACAAGAAGTATTTGATTTATATGATGATTATGCACATAACAAATTAACAAGAAAAGAGTTCTTAGCCAAGTTATCTTTGTATGCTGTTGGTGCAATTACACTTCCAGCTTTACTAAGTTTTATTACTCCAAATTATATTGATAGTATAGTAGTGCAACCTAATGACCCAAGATTAGATTCAAAAATGATTAATTACGAATCTCCAAAGGGTGGTCAAAAAATGAAAGGCCTGCTTTCTATTCCCAAAGATGATAATAAAAAACTACCAGGAATCTTGGTTGTGCATGAAAATAGAGGTTTAAATCCTTATATAAAAGATGTTGGTAGAAGAGCTGCTTTAGATAATTACATTACATTGGCTCCAGATGCTTTAGCACCTTTAGGTGGTTATCCTGGAAATGATGATGAAGGAAGAGCAATGCAAAGAAAAAGAGACAGAGATGAAATGATTGAAGATTTTATTGCTGGTTATAACTATTTAAAAAAACACAAAAATTGTAATGGTAAAATAGGTGTTGTTGGTTTTTGTTTTGGAGGGTATATTTCAAATATTCTGGCTGTAAGAATTCCAGAGTTAGCAGCTTCTGTGCCTTATTATGGCAGACAACCTGATGCTGAAGATGCAGCAAAAGTTAAAGCACCTTTACTTTTACAATATGCTGGTTTAGATAAGAGAGTAAATGCTGGTTGGCCAGATTATGAAAAGATTTTAAAAGAAAATGAAGTCACATACACAGCTCATTTTTATCCTGATGTAAATCATGGTTTTCACAACAATACCACTCCAAGATATGATGAAGCTGCTGCAGAATTATCTTGGACAAGAACAATGGATTTTTTCAAAACACATTTAAAAGAGTAAGTTTTAAATGAGCAAAAAAAAATTAATTAGCAAAGAGCTAGAAAATTTTTACAACAAAGCTTCAGAAGAAACCCGCCTTGAAAAAGGCATGGGTATTTTTGAGTTTGAACGAATTAAAGCTCTAATAGCAAAACACATTTCCAAACCAAATTGCACCATTATTGATGTTGGAGGTGGAACAGGAAAATACAGTGAATGGCTTGCAAAAGAAGGACATTCAGTTCATTTAATAGAACCAGTAGAAAAACACTTAAAACTCGCACAAAAGCGAGCAAATAAACTTAAAAATAAATTTTCTATTACTATTGGTGAAGCTAGAAATTTACCATTAAAAAAAGAAACTGCAGATATTGTAATCCTTCACGGACCTCTATATCATTTGCAAAGAAAAGAGGATAGAATAAGTGCAATTGAAGAAGCAAAACGTGTGCTTAAAAAAGGAGGTATTGTTTTAGGATTTGCAATAAATGCTACTGCATCTACTGTTGTCGGTTTAATGAATGGGATGATCCATGCCAACTCATTTTTTGAAATGTGTAAACAAGAATTAACTTCTGGTATTCATAATGCCCCTAAAGATTTTCCATTCTTATTGGCCGATGCTTATTATCATAAACCACAAGATTTAAAATCGGAATTTTTAGAGCATAATTTTAAAATTTTAAATCTCTTTGCTGTAGAGGGTATGATTTGGTTAGACAATGAATATTTTGCAAATATGTTAGATAAAAAGAAATCAAAAACTTTAAAAGCGCTACAAACACTCACAGAAAATGATGAATACCTCTTGCCTTTTAGCCCTCACATGATGCTTGCAGCTAAAAAATAATTTTTTTTGATAATAAAATTACTTCTAATTCTATAAAAACATTGTGCTTTAAATTTTATTAAAACGACATAGATCTGAGAAATTCATTTCATTTAAAATTGGTAACTTTGCTATTAAATAATCAAATATAAAATAGAAATGGCAAGAGGATATTTTAATGTTCCAGTTGCAGTAAACGAACCTGTTAAAGGGTATGCACCTGGTTCTCCAGAAAGAGAGGAATTATTAGCAACTTATAAAGAAATGTTTAATGGCAATGTAGATGTGCCAATGCATATTAATGGTAAAGAAGTAAGAACAGGTAACACTAAAAACATTACACCTCCTCATGACCATCAACATGTTGTTGGACAATATCATACAGCAGATCAAAGCCATATAGATGACGCAATTTCTACAGCATTAGCAGCTAGAAAATCTTGGTCTTCTGTTTCTTGGACAGAAAGAGCATCTATTTTTTTAAAGGCAGCTGAATTATTGGCTGGCCCGTATAGAGCAAAAATGAATGCTGCTACTATGATTGCACAATCTAAAAATGTACATCAAGCAGAAATTGATGCGGCTTGTGAAATGATTGATTTCTTTCGATTTAATGTACAGTATATGATCGATATTTTTAAAGATCAACCACAATCTGCTCCAGGAATCTGGAACAGAGTTGAATATAGGCCTTTAGAAGGTTTTGTATATGCAATTTCACCTTTTAACTTTACGTCTATTGCAGCGAATTTACCAGCATCTGCGGCTTTAATGGGTAATGTTGTAGTTTGGAAACCATCTGATCATCAAGCATATTCTGCACAAGTTATCGTAGATTTATTTAAAGAAGCCGGTTTGCCTGATGGTGTAATTAATGTAGTTTATGGAGATCCTGTTATGATTTCTGATGCATGTTTATCTTCTCCAGATTTTTCTGGTTTACACTTTACAGGATCTACAACTGTATTTAAAAATCTTTGGAAACAAATTGGTAACAACATACATACGTATAAAACCTATCCAAGAATTGTAGGTGAAACTGGAGGTAAAGATTTTATATGGGCTCATAATTCTGCAAATCCTTTACAAGTTGCAACAGCAATTACTAGAGGATCTTTTGAATATCAGGGTCAAAAATGTTCTGCTGCTTCACGTGCATACATTCCTACTTCTATTTGGAATGATGTTTTAAAACATTTAAAAAAGCAAACATCAGAATTAAAAATGGGTTCTCCAGAAAATCCAGATAATTTTGTAAATGCAGTAATTCATGAAGGTTCTTTTGATAAAATTGCAAAATATATTGATGCAGCAAAAGAAAACGAAAATGCAGAAATTATTATTGGAGGAGGACATGATAAATCTAAAGGATACTTTATTGAGCCAACAGTAATATTAGCTAAAAATGCTACTTACGAAACAATGACAACTGAGTTATTTGGGCCAGTGATGACTGTTTATGTTTATGAAGATAACGAATGGGAAGCTTCTTTAAAATTAGTAGACAACTCTACTGAATATGCTTTAACAGGTGCAATTTTCTCTACGGATAGATATATTGTTGAGCAAGCCTCTAAAGCATTAGAAGATGCAGCAGGAAACTTTTATATTAACGACAAACCAACAGGTGCTGTTGTAGGTCAGCAACCATTTGGAGGAGCAAGAGCTTCTGGTACAAATGACAAAGCTGGTTCTGCACAAAATCTATTAAGATGGACATCTGTAAGATTAATAAAAGAAACTTTTGTTACTCCACAAGATTATAAATATCCGTTTTTAGGATAGTAAAAATAAACTGAATTATAAAACCTCATCATTAATTTGATGAGGTTTTTTATTTGCTATTTTATGAAATATTTAAAAATAATATGGATTATAAAATTTTAATGTACACACTTAATAACTGTGATTCCTTGCTTTTTTATTAGAACTTATCTTTTAGTAGCAAAAAAAGGGACACTATTTCATAAATCTTTAGGTAAAGTTTATATGGTTTTAATGTTTACAACAGCTATAATAACTTTATTTATGCCTGCTTATGTGGGGCCTCAATTTTTAAATCATTTTGGATACATTCATTTATTTAGTTTTTTAACTTTATATAGTGTGCCTACGGCTATCATTGCCATTAAAAAAGGGCAAATAAAAAAGCATAAAATAAAAATGATTTTACTCTATTTAGGTCCTATAATTATTGCAGGGGTTTTACTTTTAGTCCTGGCAGATATTTATATCATTTATTTTTTGGGAACTAAAAAGGCCTCATTTTATAATAAAATGAGGCCTTTATTTTTTTAAAAATAGAATTTATCTTATTATTAATTTCTTAGTGGTTTGTTTATTTCCATTATTAATTTTTAACATATACAACCCTTTAGATAAGTTATTAAAAGAAATATCTTCTTTAAACAATATACTTGTATCTCTAAAAACTTTCTCTGCAACACTTCTTCCGCTTATATCAAACAATTCTATTTTCGTTTTAGCAGTGTCAAATGTTTCAAACATTAATGTAAAGTTTCCGTTATTTGGATTTGGAAATAAATTGAACTTATTAAAAGTTACATCATCTAAAGACGCTGTAGCTTCTTCTACAATTATGGTATAGTCTTCGGTTTCACCCCATTCAGAAACATGATCTGAATCACAAGCACCAGCTCCAGGCTCAAAATTAGTTCCAAAATATTCTATAAATACACGCATTCTTGTACTCCCTAATCTAGCGTTACTAGGTACTGTAATATCTAGAGTAGCGGTTGTAATATCGGGAAAATGCTGGCCTAAATCATATTTTTCTGTATCATTATCAAATACAAAATCTTGATTCCAATCTATATATACAAAGCATTGATCTTGAAACCCTCCAGTATTAAATGTTACAGATATCTGGTGAGTATCGTCTCTTTTTACATTGGTAGAAATAGTTGTAAAATCTTCATAACCGCCAGATATATTATTCCCAGAGTTTTGATTTATTGTATTAAAAGTAACATTAGTTATGTGTTCTGAACCTCCTGCTTCATCTGTAAAAGTTGATGTACAATAAGAGGGTGTTAATGTTGTAAAAGTATAAGCATCAGAAAAGCTTCCTTCTCCACAAGAATTTTTAGCTTTTACCCTCCAATAGAAAACTGATTCTTGCTCTAAAGCAGGAGTATTAAATGAATTTGTACTAGAGCTCCCAGAAACAATAATATTTGAAAAATTACTAGTAGTAGAAATTTCGATATCGTAAGAAGTAGCATTACTATCTTCTTGCCAAGTTAGTTCAGGCGCTATTAGAACATCTGTCTTATTATCTTCTGGAGTAGATAATGTTAAGGCACTAAACGTTGGTGAGTTTATATCTAAACTAAGTGCTAAATTTTGAACAACACTTCCACCAGTGGCAGCAACATTTACCGTATAATCAATCGGGTTTACGTCATTAAAATTCGAAATGGTTACAACAACATCACCATTTTCACTTACTGTTTCTGGAGTAAAAGATACTTGAGAATTTAATGGATTTCCTGCATTTGAAAAACTAACTGTTTCAGAATAGTTATTTATAAAATCTAAGTTTAATGTATAACTAACCGTCTCTTCATTAACATTACAAGCACTTAAATCTCCTGTGGTGTTTGTAAAAATAAAGGTTGGTTCTGTAGAATTTACGTTAATAACTCCTGAATTAATAGTATAAAAAATATTACCGACAGCTTCAACCATTATTTTTGCATTGGTTGCTACTTCATTCGGAATTACAATATCTTGAGTACCGTCATTTGGAGTGTTAGCAAGAAGGACAACTGGAAATGTTACTCCACCATCTTTAGAAAGTCTAATATTTACAAACTCGCAATTAATTGGCGCTATATCTGTAGTACTTTTTGTCCAACTAATGGTTTGTGTAGACCCTACATCCCAAGTAACATCTGAAGCCTGAGAAGTAACTGTAAAAGCAGCAACATCTGCAACTGTAATTTTAACATCGTCTCTTGCTGTGCTTCCTCCGCCAACATTATTATCTCTAACTGTGAAGGCAAAATTTAACTCTCTTGCTACTGAGGGAAGCACTTCCCAAGGAGAGGATCCAATACCCCCAACCCCACTATTTTCTGCTAATTCAGGGAAATGCCTATAAGCTACAGTTTTTGAAGGCAAAGACCTAAACATAGGGCCACCACTATTGGTTTCAGCAGGTGGCATTATTTCACCTATTTCGTTATCTATCTGCTCCCAATTATAGCTAAGTGTACCTAGACCATCTGCATCATCCGCCTCTCCTGTTAATTTAAATGGTGTTGATTTTGGAATAGTATAATCTGATCCTGCATTTGCAGTTGGTGTAGCATTGTTGGTATCTGTTAATGTAGCACAGCTACCTGTAGTCTGGATAATGCTTTGCATTTGAGAAATACTAACTGTATGAAAATAATCATCACTATTACCTGAAGCATCACCAACACTTAAAACATTTGGATTACAAATACCAGCATAACCCATAATTGTAGACCCACTACCTGGTTCTATAGCTGTAGCATTAGTTCTATTACAATTATTATTCTGTGTATGTGTTGCTCCAAATTGGTGGCCAATTTCATGAGCTACATAATCTATATCATAAGGATCGTTTACTGGAGAAGAAATCCCAGTAACACCTCTAGCCTTTTGACCATCTCTACAAACAACACCTAAACCTGCTAGACCACTACCTCCAATACTAAAGATATGACCAATATCATAATTTGCGGTTCCTATTTGTAAGTCACAAATACCTTGAACTTCATTTATCATAGTACTCGCACTACCATCTGTAATTCCGTCTGTATTGGCATCTAGAAAAATAATGTTTGTATTATTTTCTACTAAAACCATTTTTACACCTAAATCTTTTTCAAAGACACCATTAATTCTTGTTAATGAGGTATTCATTGCAGAAAGAACAGCTGCTTTTTTATCTTCATCAGTTGCAGACGAGGCAATTCCCTCTCTATTAATATGAAACTGAGCATATTCTCCACTACAAACAACTGCAAGTCTATATGTTCTTAATTTGCCATCATTTACTAGTCTATTAAATGTTGGTTCTGAAGCAACTTGTTTCACATTATCTTCTACCAAACATTGAAAATCTTGTTCTTCTTTAGGCAAATCTAACCTACTATAAACAATGTAATTTTTTTTATCCTTAGAATAAGGATCTATGTATGTTGTAGCTTCATGTTTTGAAGAAATGACTGCATGTAAACCATCAATACCTATGCTTATCTTAGCAATAGCACTTGAATCATCTAAACCCATTGCTGTGTATGATTTAATTTCGGGAAACCTTAATTGCAGTGCTGTTTCAAAATTAGACGTTTCTCGAACTAAAAAACGGTTCAAAACCCCACTTTTGTTAGGTAAGTAAATAAGGGTTTCATTTTGAGTTGAAGATTTTTTTAAGACTTGTTGAAAAGCAGTAAGTTTTAAATTTAATAATTGATAAGAAGTTGGAAAATACTCTTTTTGATAGACGTCTTTTTTTTGAAAAGAGTTCTTTGATTGTTCTGAAACACTCCAGAAATTTTGAGCTGAAAGTTGATTTACAAAGAGTAATAGTAAAGTTAAAATTGTGAGATTACGTAATTTTTTTTGCATGAATTAAAATTTTGAAAAAGTATGTAGCTACCAAATATAGGAATTATTTACCTTTGTATTCGAAATTATGAACAGAAACATACTACTTAAAGACCTTACTTTAAAAGACTATAAAGAAACTTGGGATTACCAAACTGAGTTATTACAAGAGATTGTAGATACAAAAATTTCGAATCGTAGAAATTCTGAAACAGTAACTACCAAAAATCATTTCTTGTTTGTAGAGCATCCACATGTATACACTTTGGGTAAAAGTGGAGATTTGAATAATTTATTATTAAATGAAATTCAATTAAAAGAAAAAGGAGCTACATTCTATAAAATTAACAGAGGTGGAGATATCACATATCATGGACCAGGACAAATTGTTGGATACCCAATTTTAGATTTAGAAAACTTTTTTACAGATATTCATAAATACTTACGCTTGTTAGAAGAAACAATTATTTTAACTATTGCAGAATATGGTATTAAAGGCACTAGAAGTGAAGGTGAAACAGGTGTTTGGTTAGATGCAGGCACTCCTTTTGCCCGTAAAATATGTGCTATGGGAATACGTTCCTCTAGATGGGTTACTATGCACGGTTTTGCCTTAAATGCAAATGCAAATTTGGGTTATTTTGATAATATAATTCCTTGTGGAATTCGTGGTAAATCTGTAACCTCTATGGAAGCTGAATTGAACAGGAAAGTGGATATAGAAGAAATAAAAAGTAAAATCTTAAAGCACTTTAAAGCTCTATTCGAGGTTGAAAATTTTATAGATTCTTAGCTTATTTTTCCTCGTTGAAATATACTTTATAATACTTCATTTTTTTCTCTTCATCGTAACCTCTTTCTAAGTATTCTGAGGCTGCATCTGGAGCATCAACATCTAATTTAATGCTGATATTGGTGTCTAACTTAATTTCAGTTTTAAGTTTATTTTTTTCTTTCTTTAAAACAACTCCAGAAACATCAAAATTATTTCTGATAAGAACATCATTTAAATTTTCATAATGCTTCTTGTAATCTTCAAATAAATCTTTGTGTTTCTCTTCTTCAAAGATTTCATCTTTAAAATTATGATAATCTACAGCCTCATGTTCTTTAAAATAATCCACAGTGTTTGCCAAAAAATTACCTTGCTCTTGTTTTCCAAATTCAGGCTTAATAACTTCTTCAGAAAATTCTTTACATAACTCTAAATAGTTTTGAGTGTGTGAATTATAATCATCTGCAAGCTTAACTCCTAGAAAATTCTTAATCCAATATTGGGCATCATAATTATTATTATCTACAGAAAATACAACTGTACCTTCTGTATCTGAAGTATTCAAAATTAAACACCCTTTATCAATTTTTCTTGTAGATATTCCTTTTTGAACAACAACATCAAAACTTTCATTATCATCTAAATACGTCTGAAAGAAATCGACTTTATTTTCGATTTTAAACACACCAACTGCTTCTGTTAATACATCTTTATACTCAATACCTTCCATAAAAACTACAATAACATCACCTGTTTTAATTTGTGCAGAATTAGACTGCTCATACAAATGATTTACCATGTTTTTAGAAAACTCTACAAATGCACTTTCGTTTTTAAAAATTTCTGTAGCATAATTATTTAGCTCATTTAGACGAACATCTGCATGATGAGAAAATCGATAACTTTGGGTAAGAGAACCAAAAGGTTTTAGCAGAAAGTTTTTCATTAAATCATAACTTTCTTGATCAAAACGAATTAAATCTTCAGAAAAAACATTCTGGCCACTATTAAATTTATTAGCCACTTTATGTAAAATACACTTGGTTATTTCTGCTCTCGTTTTTTTAATCATCTCTAAAAATTTTGGAGGGTAAAAATAGAAAAAGTTTACGGCTAAAAATCTAATTGTTCTTAAAATTAATGAATTTAATGAATTGACGAAACAAATAAAACCTGAGATTTTAATTACAACTTTAATTTAAGTTGTTCAGGTAATAATTTAAATGTTTTACGATGATGAATTGTAATACCAAATTTACGAATAGCTGCTCTATGTTCTTTAGTTGGGTATCCTTTATTTTTCTGCCAGTTGTACATTGAAAATTCTTGATGAATCTTTTTCATATATGCATCTCGATAGGTTTTAGCTAATACTGAAGCCGCAGCTATGCTTAAAAATTTAGCATCTCCTTTTACGATAGTTTCGTGAGGAATTTCTTTGTAGTTTCTAAACTTATTTCCATCAACAATAATAAATTCTGGGGCAATTTTTAAGCCATTAATAGCTCTATGCATACCTGTAATTGAGGCTTGTAATACATTTAATTCATCTACCTCATCTTGATATATGAACGATACTGCAAAAGCTAATGCTTGCTCTTCTATAATTGGTTTTAAAATCTCTCTATTTTTTTCTGACAATTGCTTGGAATCATTTAAAAGTGGATGAGAAAAATCTTTAGGCAAAATAACTGCAGCTGCAACCACGGGTCCAGACAAACAACCTCTACCTGCTTCATCTGTTCCAGCTTCTAGACGATAACCACTATAATTTGATTTTAACATGTTACAAAGAAAATAAATATATAATTAACAGATATACCTATAATTATTAACTACAATTTTCGTTTAATTATTTTACATTTGCTTTTGTTGATTTTTGAAATGAAAAAAACGTTTGTACTTTCTTTTTTGATATTTATATTTTCACTGAGCAGCTTGCATAGTCAAAGAAAACTAGGTGCAGGTGCTAAGAGAGAACAAACCACTAGAATTGGTTTAGACGGAAAAATTGATACTTTAAATACAAAAAGTTCTACCAAAGTTATTTTATCTGGAAAAACAAAATGGACTGATTATAAGATTATTTCTCATAACAGAGATACAACTTACATAGACACTACTCTTACTTTACAAAAAGAATATAAATTTAATTATTTACGAACTGATAATTTTGAATTATTGCCTTTTCACAACCAAGGGCAAACCTTTAACAACTTAGGGTATAGTTACAATAATATATTGCGTTTACCAGATTTTGGGTTTAGTGCAAAACAGGTAAGTTATTTAGAAGTTGATGACATCAACTATTTTGAAGTGCCTACTACAACTACTGAAATAATGTATAGAACAGGCTTACAACAGGGCCAAGTTGTAGATGCTTTATTTACGCTCAACTTTTCAAAAAGATTAAACGTATCTCTATCCTACAAAGGGCTTCGCTCTTTAGGAGCATACAGAAATTCCTTGGTAAGTAATGGTAATTTTAGGGGAACTTTTAATTATACTTCTAAAAACAAACAATATGAAGTTAGAGGGCATTTAGCAACTCAAGATTTTTATCATCAAGAAAACGGAGGATTGACTCCTACATCTTTAGAAAACTTTATTAATGAAGATCCAAATTACGAACAAAGATCTCGTTTAGATGTAAATTTAAATGATGCTTCTAGTCAATTTGATGCTTCTAGACTTTATATCGAACATAGCTATAAACTGTTAGCTGAAAGAGATACGTTAACAGAAAAAGATTTTAGTAATCTTAAAGTAGGGCATGTACTAACTAATGAGAGTAAAAGTTATGGTTTTAACCAAACAACAGCGACAACATCTATATTTGGAGATACAAATGGAACAGGATCTTCCAATAATAATGCACAAAGTAAACTAACAAATAATGAATTCAATTTAGAATTTAACTCAAAATATGTTTTAGGTCAGCTAAAGGCCAAAGTACATTTCACCGATTATAGTTATGGGTATGATACAATACTAAATACAAATAGTATAATAAACAACTACCAACTAAAAACTACTGCAGTTTCTTTTGGAGCAGATTGGAATGCTAAAATTAAAAACTTTAATTTAAATGCAGATGCCACTATTACTCCTGGTTCAGGAATATTGTCTGGAAATTATATAAAAGGAACAGCAGTTTACAAGAAAGATAGTTTATTTGCTATTAGGGGTTCAGTGCTACTAAGTTCAAAATCACCGAATTTTAACATGTTATTACACCAAAGTAGTTATGACAACTACAACTGGCAAAACCAATATAGCAATGTAAACACAAGAGACTTAGGGTTTTCGATAGCCTCTAAATGGCTAAACGGTTCCTTAAACTTTACAAATATTGATAATTACACCTATTTTAATACACAAAGTAAACCATCACAATTTGAAGATCAAATTGCTTATTTAAAGGTAAAAGTTAATAGAGAGTTTAAATTTTGGAAATTTGCACTAGACAATACCCTTATGTATCAGAATGTTAGCAGTGGGAGTTCAGTTTTTAGAGTACCTGAATTTGTGACTAGAAATACGTTCTACTACGCAGACAATTGGTTTAAAGGAGATGCAATGTTTGTAAATATTGGTATTACTTTTAAATACTTTACAGAATATAATGCAAACGCATATAATTCTCTACTAGCCGAATTTACATTACAAGATAATGAAGTTATAGGTTTCCCAACCTTTGATGTTTTTTTTAATGCAAGAGTAAGAAGAACAAGACTCTATTTAAAAGTAGATAATGTAACTTCTAGTTTTACGAAAAAAAACTATTTTTCTGCACCTAACTATCCGTATAGAGACTTTACAGTTCGGTTTGGATTAGTTTGGAACTGGTTTATTTAATATTAAAATGAAAACAAGACTTAAAAATAACTGGAAATTTTTTTTTATTCTAAGTTTAACATTGGGACTAGCTCCTTTTAATCCTCCTCACTTATTTGGTAAAATATCTTGGATTATGGGTGGCAATGCGTTCTCTAAAGTAGATGGAATGGCATTAGAAGATTGGTTTGATCTTTTTTTACATGGAACACCATGGTTTCTTCTTTTTACCGCAATTATACTTAATATTTTTAGCAAGATTAGAAAGTAACTTTTAATTACTTAGCTCTAAGCATTCTTATCTTTAAGTTTAAAGCTGCAAAAAGCAAGGTAGTAAAAGGACTCAACCAATTAAAAATAGCATATAAGAAGTATTCTCCTACTCCCACTCCTAACACTCCTGATTGATAAGCTCCACAAGTATTCCAAGGAATTAAAACCGAAGTTACAGTACCAGAATCTTCTAATGTTCTACTTAAATTTTCTGGTGCTAAACCTTTATCTTCATATGCTTGTTTAAACATTTTACCGGGAATTACCAATGCTAAATATTGGTCTGATGCTACAATATTTAAACCTAAACAACTAACTACAGTACTTGCAAATAAGCCAAAGATTGATGATGCAATAGACAATAAACTCTTAGTGATTTTAGCTAAAGCTCCAATAGCATCCATAATTCCACCAAAAACCATAGCACAGACAATTAAAAAGATTGTCCAAAGCATACCATTCATTCCACCAGCTGCAAAAAGCTCTGTAAGTTTTTCATCATCTGTTTCAATTTGAGTGTCTGTTAATATTGAATTAACAATTGTTTGAAATTTAGAATCAGACAAACTTTCTAAAACATCTCCTTGAAAAATAAATGCAAATATGGCAGCTAAAATTACCCCAACTCCTAAAGCCATTAATGGTTTTGTTTTCATTAAAATCATGGCTATAACAGCTACAGGCACAATAAATAACAATGGAGTAATATTGAATGTATTGTCTATAGAAACCAATAAATTACTAACATCTGCACTACCAGAAGTATCTATAGTTCCGCTTAAAATTGCAAAAACAATTAGAGTAATTACTATAGTTGGCACAGTTGTATATGCCATGTATTTTATGTGTGTAAATAAATCTGTACCAGCCATTGCTGGTGCTAAATTTGTGGTATCTGATAGTGGAGACATTTTATCTCCAAAATAAGCCCCAGAAATTACAGCTCCTGCAATCATTCCTGGTGGAATACCTAATGCACTTCCAATACCAATTAAAGCAATACCCACTGTTGCAGAAGTTGTCCAAGAACTACCTGTTGCAATAGAAATTATTGCTGCTATAATTACTGAAGCTGGTAAAAATACTGCAGGACTTAAAACTTGTAAACCATAATAAACCATGGCTGGTATAATACCACTTACTAACCAAGAACCTGCTAAAGCACCCACTAAGAATAATATTAAAATGGGCACAAAAACGCTTTTCCAGTTTTCCCAAACTTCTGCTGCCATTCTAGAAATTGTAACTTTGTTAAAGAAACCAACAACTGCAGAAACCAAACCACCTATTAATAAGATGTATTGATTTGTATATGCACCAAACCATTCTTGCCCTTCAACAAAGAAAATGTTATAAGCCAATAAACCCATTAAAATAATTACAGGAATTAAAGATTCGAATAAACTTAATTCTTTATTTTCAACAATTTTCTGATCATTAATCTCTATCTCAGAAAGGTTTTTATTCTCTTGCATATTGTATAAATTCTTCTGTAATGTTACGATTTTACAGAATGCTATGCAAATCAAATTGGTTCACCTATTTTTGTAAATATGGATTCATTAACTCAAATTATTTTAGGTGCTGCATGTGGAGAAGCTGTGCTTGGTAAAAAAATTGGAAACAAAGCTCTTTTGTTTGGAGCTATTGGTGGTACAATTCCTGATTTAGATGTTTTTATTGGCAAATGGATTTATAATAATGAAATACAAGCCATGGCTTTTCATAGAGGTTTTATGCACTCCATTTTATTTGCGCTTTTTGGCTGTCTTCTCTTTGGATGGCTTACTTTCAAGTTATATAATACTGGTAAAAGAAAAGAAACTACAGTTCTAAAAGATTGGATATTACTTTTCTTTTGGGCCATATTTACGCATCCAATTTTAGATTGTTTTACTCCTTATGGAACACAACTTTTTGCACCTTTTACCAATTATAGAGTTGCTTTTAATACAATCTCAGTTGCAGACCCTTTGTACACACTTCCGTTTTTACTTTGTATGATTGTTTTAATGTTTTACAATAGAACTAAAACCAAACGTAAATCTTGGTTAAAAGCAGGTATTTACCTAAGCTCTATTTACCTAATTTTTACGGTTATTAATAAAATGTACATTGATACTCTGTTTGAAAAATCATTTAAAAAAGCAGGAATAAACATAGAAAGATTTTCTGCACAACCTACCATTTTAAATAACATACTTTGGTATGCAGTTGGTGAAACAGAAAAGCAATATTACTTAACTTTTTACTCTTTATTAGATGATAAATCATTTAGTGATAAATTTATAACTGTAGATAAAAATCATTCAATTATTGATATGTCTGACACCAACTTACAAACGCTAGCATGGTTCAGTAATCAATATTTTAATATCAGCAAAAAAGATAACGTTGGCACATACAAATATGTAGATCTGCGTTATCCAATGCTAAACCCTGATGATTTAAATTCCTCTATATTTAACTTTACCATCTACAATGAAAATAATGAATGGGATATTTTACCATTTGATGGAAACCCGCCAAATAAAGAGGATTTTGCTATTTTTATAAAACACTTAAAAGGAATTTAGGCTTTTAAAACACCAACCTCTATCATGCATTTTTTCATTATTTCGTAAGTACGTTCTATATTATTATCCAATCCAATAGAAAATCTTATTAAACCATTTGATAGTCCCATTTCCTTTTGTTCATCTTCAGGTATTTCTGATGATGTAGAACTTCCTGGAGCAGAAAATAGTGTTTTGTAAAATCCTAAACTCACAGCCAAATAGCCTAAGTTTTTCTCTTGCATTAACTCCATTAATGTATTTGCTTTTTCTAAAGAACCAACATCTACAGTAAGCATTCCACCAAAGCCATATTCTGCATTCATCATCGACTTAAATAATTGATGTGAAGGATGAGATTCTAAACCTGGATACACAGTTTTAATTCCATCTTGTTGAAATTTTTCAGCCAAAAAACTCGCATTAAAACTATGTTGTTTCATACGAATATGAAGCGTTCTCATATTTTTTAAAACGGATGAAGCTCTTAAACTATCCATAGTTGAACCCAACAACATACATGCACCATCGTTTACATTTCTTAAATCATTTATAAATTCTTGTGTACCACATACAACACCTCCAACAGTATCTGAAGAACCATTAATAAATTTTGTTAAGCTATGAATTACAATATCTGCACCTAACTTTACTGGAGAAATTGATAAAGGAGAAAAAGTATTATCTACCACCAATTTTAAATTGTATTTTTTGGCTAAAGCTGATAAACCTTTGATATCAGCAACCTCTAAAAGCGGATTACTTACAGATTCACAATATAAAACTTTGGTATTTTTATTAATTGCTGCTTCTACAACATCTAATTTTGTGATATCTACAAACGTAGTTTGTATACCTAATTTAGGTATAAAGTTTTTTAAAAAAGCATAAGTACCTCCATAAATGGTTCTGCTAGAAACGATATGGTCGTTTGCCGCACATAACTGCAATAAAACAGGTGTTATGGCCCCCATTCCAGAAGCTGTAACATTTGCAGTTTCTGTACCTTCCATTGCAGCAAGAGCTTCAGCCAAATTTAAATTTGAAGGAGTAGAATGACGAGAGTATAAATAACACCCATCTGCGTTACCCTCAAAAGTATCGGACATTGTTTTTGCTGATAAAAAAGTATAGGTTGATGAATCTGAAATTGAAGGATTTACACCTCCAAATTCACCAAAATGCTGTAAATCTTGTATACTGTCTGCTGGATTGAAACTCATAATAATATGATATTTTATTTACACAAAACAACAATTATATAGATCGTTTATCAATATACATCATAAAATATTTTTTCGATATCTTATACATAAAGGTCTACTCTTTGTGAGAAAGCGCCACTAATATTTACCAACACAGATCTTTTGCCATTGAAAAGAG
>JBDNBB010000074.1:0-30397 GCA_039768135.1 Polaribacter sp. | reverse complement strand
CTATGATACATAAAGCCGGCTTTGTTAACATTATCGGAAATCCTAATGTGGGTAAATCTACCTTAATGAATGCATTAGTAGGCGAAAAACTATCTATCATTACTCCCAAAGCGCAAACAACGAGACATCGTATTTTAGGAATTGTAAATCACGAAGAATACCAAATTGTTTTTTCTGATACTCCAGGAATTATAAATCCGGCCTATGAACTACAAGCCTCTATGATGGATTTTGTAAAATCTGCTTTTGAAGATGCTGATGTACTAATTTACATGGTAGAAGTGGGCGAAACTGCATTAAAAAACGAAGCTTTTTTTAATAAAATAATACACAGCAAAATTCCTGTTATTCTTCTTTTAAATAAAATTGACAAATCAAACAAGGAAGAAGTAGATGAGAAAATTGCCTTTTGGAGAAATAAAGTACCCAATTCTTTTGTTTATGTAATTTCGGCCCTAGAAAAATTTAATGTAGATGCCGTATTTTATAAAATAATAGAATTACTTCCAGAAAGCCCTCCTTTTTATCCCAAAGATCAACTTACAGACAAAAACGAACGTTTCTTTGTGAATGAAAAAATTAGAGAAAAAATTTTAACACACTACAAAAAAGAAATACCCTATTCTGTAGAAGTAGAAACAGAAAGTTTTATAGAAGAAGATGCAATTGTTAGAATTAGATCTATAATTATGGTAGAGCGCGATACACAAAAAGGAATAATTATAGGCCATAAAGGAACAGCGATTAAGAGAGTTGGTGCAGAAGCTCGAAAAGACTTAGAACGTTTTTTTCAGAAAAAAGTTTTTATAGAACTTTATGTGAAAGTGAATAAAAATTGGAGAAGTGATAAAAACCAATTAAAGAGATTTGGCTACCAACAATAAAAAACTATTGCCTTTTAATTGTAATCTACTCTCTATTTTTTAAGTATCATAAAAAAACAACAACACCTCATTTTATCTCTATTATTCTGAAATAAAAAGACCTGTAAAAGTCTTTTGTTTAATTGTATCTTTGCAAAAAATTTTAGAATTCAAATGAACAGTATTATAGCCATTGTAGGAAGACCAAATGTTGGAAAATCGACATTATTTAACAGATTGGTTCAAAGAAGAGAAGCTATTGTAGATTCTGTTAGTGGAGTTACAAGAGACAGGCATTATGGAAAATCCGACTGGAATGGAAAAGAGTTCTCTGTAATTGATACTGGTGGATATGCTATTGGTTCTGACGATATTTTTGAAGAAGAAATTAGAAAACAAGTAGCTTTAGCCATAGATGAGGCAGATTTAATTGTTTTTGTGGTAGATGTAGAAGATGGTATAACACCAATGGATGCCGAAGTTGCAAAACTTTTAAGAAAAGTTAAAAAACCAATTTTTATTGCCGTTAATAAAGTTGATAATGCAATGCGCGATGCAGATGCAGTTGAATTTTATAACCTAGGGTTAGGCGATTACCACACCATATCTTCTATAAACGGAAGTGGAACTGGAGAATTGTTAGATGCAATTTCAGAAAAAATTCCTGCTCCTGAAGAAGTAGATTTAGAAAAAAAAGAATTACCAAGATTTGCAGTTGTTGGTAGACCAAATGCTGGTAAGTCATCATTCATAAATGCTTTAATTGGCGAAGACAGAAATATAGTTACAAACATTGCAGGTACAACTAGAGATTCTATAGATACAAAATACAACAGGTTTGGTTTCGATTTTAATTTAGTTGATACTGCAGGAATTCGAAAAAAATCTAGAGTAAAAGAAGATTTAGAATTCTATTCTGTAATGCGTGCTGTAAGATCTATTGAATATTCTGATGTAATTATTTTAGTTATAGACGCTACTCGTGGTTTTGAAGGGCAAGATCAAAATATATTTTGGTTGGCAGAAAAAAACAGAAAAGGAGTTGTTATTTTAATCAATAAGTGGGATTTGGTTGAAAAAGAAACCAATACAATGCGTGATTATGAAGCTAAAGTAAGAGAGCAAATTGCCCCTTTTACAGATGTACCCATTGTATTTATTTCAGCATTAACAAAACAACGTTTATTTAAAGCCATAGAAACTGCTGTAGAAGTTTTTGAAAACAGAAAAAACAGAATACCTACAAGTAAGTTTAATGATGTAATGTTAGAGGTGGTTAAAAACTATCCACCCCCTGCAATTAAAGGTAAATTTGTAAAGATTAAATACTGTATGCAGTTGCCTACCCAAACTCCACAATTTGCATTTTTCTGTAACTTACCTCAATATGTAAGAGATCCATACAGACGTTTTGTAGAGAATAAATTGCGTGAAATTTATGATTTTTCTGGAGTTCCAATAACCATTTACTTTAGGCAAAAATAAAAAAGCAACTATTTTTTTGTAATTTGAACTCAAACCGAGCGTCTAAAAAAGTATTTTTTGATAACTTTTGAAGCATGAATATTATAAAATCAACTAAAATAGATGATGTAGAGTTACCTTTACAACTCAATATTTCCTTTAAGAAAGTTTTCGTTTTATTTGAAAAATATGCCGAAAATGGTTTTGCTCATCACCCATATCATGATGCAGCAAAAAAAATGGTAGATCTTTTTAAAAATCATCCAGAACTTATAGATGGTTTTTCTGATGTAAGTTTACTAAACACTTACAAAGAACAAATAAATTTACTTTTAGATCCATTATTTCCAGAACCGCTTAGAACCAATGAAATAAAGGCAGCAAGTATTCCTTTTTCATTTACCTCTTTTAAGTTTACAGACAGATTTAAAGATATTATTGAAAATGCTGGTGATGATTATGAGTTAGTTGTTCGTAATTTTGAAGACAATAGCATGTTTGTAATGGCATGTACTTTCATTTTAGGTTTTGTTTACGGTTTTAAAATTGATATAAAAAGACCTTTCTACTTCGATATTCCTGACAAAACAACAGGAACAATGAAATACTACAGAGCTGCATTTAACGCAGATTTTTCTGAAGTAGTTCCTACAGCAAAAGCACCAAAACTTACGGAAGAAGATTTTAGAGAATTGCTAAATAATTTTGAGAATATAGATTTATGGAAAGAAAAATTTCCACCTAACAGTTATGTTTTTAAAGGTTTTGGTATCATCAACTTATTTGATGTTACAGCAGAAGAAATGCTTTCTGCAATTAAAGCAAATTTATTGGCTGGTGGAGATCAATTAATTTTTAAACTACAAAATAACCTTAGAGACTTTTATAGTATTAAAGATTTAAGATTGGGTTATTCCATTTTTGATAACATTAATTCTAAGATTTGTGAAACTATTACTAACAACTCTAACAGTCTTATCCTTAGCAATGTAAAAGAGATTAAATGCGATAATTCTTATTTCTGCAATTCAATAATTCAGAAGGTTTTTAAAAAACATGAAACATTTATTATTTCTGACATTGAACAATATGGTCTAAACACTTATAAAAATCCATTCTATCAAAATTTATATGATTCAGGTATAAAGAGTATTATTTTAATACCTATTAAAGCCTCAGGAAAAGGAGATTTGGCGTTATTAGAAATTGCATCTCCAAGAGCTTATGATTTAAATTCGGTAAATATCAACAAGCTAAAAGATATTATTCCTGTATTTGAAGCTGCTGTAAAGAGATCATCAGAAGAGCGTCAAAATGTTTTAGAAGCAACTATTCAAGAGAATTACACTTCAATTCATAGCGCTGTAAAATGGCGTTTTTACGAGGCTGTAGAAAAATTTCATGTTGAGTCTCAAACTAATGAAAACGCAAAATTAGACGAAATTATCTTTGATAATGTTTATCCTATTTTTGGACAAAGTGATATTAAAGGTAGTTCAGAAGCAAGAAATAAAGCTATTCAAGAAGATTTAATTACACAACTTTCTTTAGCAATAGATGTGCTAGAACATGCTTGTATGGGAGAAATATTACCTATTTATAAAGAACTCATGTTTAGAATAAATACGTTTTTGAAAGAAGTACAAAACGAACTAAATGCTGGTGATGAAGTAAATATATTAGAATTTTTAAAACGAGAAATTTATCCTGTATTTAATCATATTAAAAATATTAATAAAGAACTTTCTAAAAAAGTAAACACCTATTTGAATCGTTTAGATACAGATTTAGGAATAGTTTACGAAAAAAGAAAAGAGTACGAAAAAAGCGTAAACTGTTTAAATGACAATCTTTCTAGATATTTAGATTTAAAGCAGAGAGAAGCACAAAAAATGTATCCTCACTATTTTGAGAGATATAAAACAGATGGTGTTGAATTTAATATTTACATAGGGCAATCTATTACCAAAGAAGATACTTTTGATGATATTTACCTATACAATCTTCGTTTATGGCAGTTGCAAACCATGTGTGAAATGGAGAATATTGCCTATAGTGAACTTCCTAAAATGAAGCAAGAATTACGTATTGCTTCATTAATTTTAGTACACAGTAGTCCTATGGCTATTAAGTTTAGAATGGATGAAAAACAATTCGATGTTGATGGTGCTTATAACATTCGTTATGAAATCATTAAAAAGAGAATTGATAAAGCGTACATTAAAAACACAGAAGAAAGATTAACTATTCCTGGTAAAATTGCAATTGTTTACTCACAAGACAAAGATGCTTTAGAATACATTAAATACATCAATTTCTTACAATCTAGAAACCAATTAGGAAAACTAGAGTTCTTAGAATTGGAAGAATTACAAGGAGCAACAGGCCTTAAAGCACTTCGTGTTGAAGTTATTTATCAAGAGAATTTTGATGCCAAAAAAGCGATCACGTTTAACGATTTAATTAAAGAAATAGAAGCTTAAGGAGTTATTTCTTGAAATGAAAACGATACTGCAAACGCAATAACACTTACAATAATACCTATCATAAAGACAGTGTAAGTAACTCTAAGTATCTTATACTTTCTATTTAAAACCAAACCTAAGTAATATAAATCTTTGGTTAAAGAGCCATACAAGTAATCTCTGTCTTCCATCATTTCTGATATTCCCCACTCAAAATCATCTAATTTCATTTGATGAAAATTACCAAAGAACAACAAGTTTACTTTTCTTTTAGCTACATCATCTTTGGTAAATTTACCTTCTGTAACATTTGGTCTAGTAGCCAAAATAGATAGAATAATAGAAATTACTGTAAATGCAACAAAAATAATTGTTGGCACAAATAAATGGGAATTTGAAGGATTGTCTAATTTAGGCAATAAGTTAGATAAAGCTAAAGAAACAATAATTGCATTTACAGAAAGTAAAATATTGGCTTTTGTATCTGCAATATCACTTAAAGTAATATGATTTCTTAGAGCAACCCTAAACATTGTTTCTACACCTCTCTCAGGTACAATGCTTTTGTTTTTCTTAATATCTAAAGCTTCTTTTTTCTGTCTAAACTTTTTATTCTCTTTCTTTAATTTCTTCTGATTTTTTAATAGTTTAGCTACGTTTTTATCTTTTGTTTTACTCCAATTTCTTAATGCAAACTCAGTATAATATCTATGTTTTTGCGTAAAAAAAGCAAGATTTAAAACAATCCATTCCTTATTGCTGTATGTTTTTTCTAAAACTAGCTCCCACTCTTTTCTTAATAAAGAAGTATAGTCAAAAAAGTCATCAGAGGCTAAATGTGCAGAATCTGCATCTCTTAACACCTCTTCTAATTTGTTTTTTGGAATAGAATTCATTTTAGTAGCAAGAATCAAATTACCTATTGCAGTTATTCTATCCTCACTAAAATTATGCGATTTTAAAAATTCTGAAGCTATCTTACTACTTTTCTCTTCATGATTTTCATCACTTACAGTAAAACCAACATCATGAAACCAAGCAGCAATAGTTAAGTTTTCTAAGTCATCTCCTTTAATATTAGAATCTTCAGAAATCTCTATTGTTTTTTCTACAACTCTCTGAGTGTGAGATAAATTATGGTACACATAATTTGCATGTAATTTCTCACTCAATAAATTGTAAATAAATTTTTCTACTTCATTAATAATTTTGCTCATGCTGAATCTTTTATCAAAAATAAACAAATAATTTCGCTTTATAACCTCTTCATTTTATCGTAATTTTATAGAGATTTTTTTTAATATAAAACACTTTATAATTGTAATTTTTTGAGTGTTTAAACGACTATTTTTAAAAACAATTTTAAAAGAAAATAATTATATGCTAACTTGGAAAGATATTATACATTTTGCCACAAAAGGCAATCCAACTCCAGATAAAAGGGTAGAAAAATCTGAAGGTGAATGGAAAGAAATCTTAACTGCAGAACAATTTAGAATTACAAGATTAAAAGGTACAGAAAGACCACATACAGGTGAATTATGTTCTATATATGATGAAGGGCAGTACAATTGCGTTTGTTGTAATACTCCTCTTTTTGATTCTACCATAAAATATGAGTCGAGTTCTGGTTGGCCTAGTTTTACGCAGCCAATTAAAGAAAACGCAATTAAATATGTAAAAGACACTACATTTGGTATGGTTAGAGTAGAAGTATTATGCAATACTTGCGATGCGCATTTGGGTCATATTTTTCCTGATGGACCAAAACCAAGTGGTTTGCGCTATTGTATTAATTCAGAAGCTATGAAATTAGAGAAAGAAAATGAGTAAAGATATTAGAATAGCTACAGTTGGTGGAGGCTGTTTTTGGTGTACAGAAGCCGTTTTTTTAGAAGTTAAAGGTATAGAAAAAGTGGTATCTGGTTATGCAGGTGGTAATGCACCAGGCAAACCTACTTATAGAGAAATTTGCTCTGGGTTAACAGGTCATGCAGAAGTAATTCAAATTACGTACGATGCAACTATTATTTCTTACGAAGATATTTTAGTCATTTTTATGACTACTCATGATCCTACAACTTTAAATAGACAAGGTGCAGATAGAGGCACACAATACAGGTCTGTTATTTTTTATCATGATGAAAATCAACAAAAAATTGCAGCTGAAGTTTTAAAACAGTTACAAGTTTATTTTGATGATAAAATAGTAACACAAGTAAGTCCATTACCCATTTTTTACGAAGCTGAACAAGAACATCAAGACTTCTACAAAAACAATCAGGGGTATGGCTATTGCACATATGTAATAGAGCCAAAATTATCTAAACTAAGAAAATTACACGCAGATAAATTAGCATGAAATTAAAACTGAAAAACACTTTTTTAAATAATTTACCAGCAGATAAAATTCTAGAAAACTCTAGAAGACAAGTAACAGATGCTGTGTATTCTTTTGTAACTCCAAAAAAAACAAATCAGCCAGAAATAATTCATGTTTCTCAAGAAATGGCAAATAATTTAGGCATTACAACAAAAGAAACCAAGTCAGAATTGTTTAAAAATGTATTTACAGGTAATGAAGTTTATGCAAACACAAAGCCTTTTGCAATGTGTTATGGAGGTCATCAGTTTGGCAATTGGGCAGGTCAATTAGGTGATGGAAGAGCTATCAATTTATTTGAAGTTGAACATCAAAACAAAAATTGGAAAGTACAATTAAAAGGTGCAGGTGAAACTCCTTATTCTAGAACTGCAGACGGTTTGGCTGTTTTGCGTTCTTCAATAAGAGAATATTTATGCTGTGAAGCCATGCATCATTTAGGCATTGCAACAACTCGCGCTTTGAGCTTAAGTTTATCTGGAGATCACGTTTTGAGAGATGTAATGTATGATGGAAATCCTGCTTATGAAAAAGGAGCCATCGTTTCTAGAGTTTCACCTTCTTTTTTACGTTTTGGAAATTTCGAAATATTTGCTTCTAGAAATGATATTACAAACTTAAAAGTACTTACAGATTACACTATAAAACATCATTTTACACATTTAGGCAAACCATCAAAAGAAACATATGTTCAGTTCTTTAGTGAAGTTACTAACCGAACTTTAGATATGATTATTAATTGGCAAAGGGTTGGTTTTGTGCATGGAGTTATGAATACAGATAACATGTCTATCTTAGGGTTAACCATAGATTATGGACCTTATGGATGGTTAGAAGGTTTCGATTTTGGTTGGACACCCAACACTACAGATAAACAAAATAAAAGATACAGATATGGAAATCAACCAAATATTGGGTTATGGAATTTATATCAACTTGCAAATGCTTTGTATCCCTTAATTGAAGACGCAACTCCTTTAGAAGCCATTTTAAATCAATATAAAACCGATTTCGAAAAGAAATCTTTAGATATGATGAAAAGTAAATTAGGTTTATTTGTTGCTAATGAAGATGATATTAAATTGATTCAAGAGCTAGAAGACAATTTGCAATTAGTAGAAACAGATATGACCATTTTCTTTAGAAATTTAAGTGATTTTTCTATTTGCAAAAATGGATTTCAACGTATTGAAGATGCTTTTTATGATTTAGAAAATATTTCTGTTGATGTACACAACAGATGGAATACTTGGTTTAAAAAATACGAAGAAAGGTTAACTATAGAAAGAGTTTCTGTTGATGAACGTAAAGAAAAAATGGATGCTATAAATCCTAAATATGTTTTAAGAAACTATATGGCTCAATTGGCTATTGATGCAGCAAATAGTGGAGATTATAAATTAATAGATGAATTGTTTCAATTATTAAAAAATCCATATAAAGATCAGCCAGAAAATGACAAATGGTTTGCAAAAAGACCAGAATGGGCTAGAGATAAAGTAGGTTGCTCTATGTTATCTTGTAGTTCTTAATATTGGTAAAATAAACGCATAGACAAAGATTTTAGTTGAAAAAATGGAATAAAATGCACGTTTACAATAGTAAATAGAAGATACTTTTGAATACATACAAAGCTTTACATCTCCAATTATGTGATTTAGATAAATTACAGTAACTTTATGTAAAATACTCTAAATTTATAGGGTACACGAATAAAAAAGAAAGAAATGAACATATCCTTTATAATAAACAACAAAGAGGTTACAGTTGATGTTAAAGACGAATACACCCCTCTTTTATGGGTAATTAGAGATCATTTAAACTTAAAAGGAACAAAATTTGGCTGTGGAAAAGCAGCCTGTGGAGCGTGTACTTTACATATAGATGGTGCTGAAATACGTTCATGTTCCTATGCCGTAAAATTTGCTGAAGGTAAGCACATAACTACCATTGAAGGGTTAGGAAATGAAGAGAATCCTCATCCAGTACAACAAGCTTGGATAGAAGAAGTAGTTCCACAATGTGGATACTGTCAATCAGGTTTTATCATGGCAACTGCTGCATTATTAAAAGAAAACAACAACCCTTCAGACGATGAAATAGACGATGCAATCTTAAATATTTGTAGGTGTGGCACTTATTATAGAATGCGAAAAGCAATTCACAGAGCTGCTGAACTTTCAAGAGACCAAAAAAGTTAAAAGATGAGCAAAAAAATATCGAGAAGAAAATTTTTAGTTAAAGGAGGGTTAGGAACACTTGGTGTTTTAGCAGTAGGTACAGCTATCTTTAGAAATCCTATAAGAAGAGAAATAATCGATTTTACAGATTCTTTTATTGCACCATATTTAGGAACCGGAACAGAAGCCAACTTATGGTTCGAAATTACCAAACATAACACCATACTATTACATTCACCAAAAGTAGAGATGGGGCAAGGTACATTTACAGGATTTGCTCAGATTGCAGCTGACGAATTGGATATAAATATTAACCAAATAGAAGTAATTGCTGCTGCAACTGAAAGTGGCATTGTAGATAATTTAGGAACTGGTGGTAGTTTATCTATTGCTTCTATGTGGACAATTTTGCGCGAATTAGCTGCTACAACAAGAGAAATGATAAAACTAGAAGCTGCTAAAAAATGGGGCATAGCAGTTCAGGAAATCACTACAAAAAATGGAATAGTGACTTTTAAAGACCAACAACTTTCTTATGCGCAAATAGCCGAGAATGTTACTGAATGGGAAATTCCTTCTACTCCAATATTAAAACCTTTTAAAGAATATACTCTCATAGGCAAACCAATACCTAGAATCGATTTGAATGCTAAAGTTTTTGGCGCTCCTATTTTTGGGATGGATGCAGAGATGGACAATATGCTGCATGCAGTTGTTTTAAAACCAGAACATATTGGTGCAACTTTTAAACAAGCCAACTTTACCGAAGCAAATAAAATGCCGGGGGTTGTAAAAATTGTTCAAATTGATGATTGGGTGGGCATTATTGCTAAAAGTTATTCTGAAGCACTTGCTGCAAAAGAAGTAATTGATATAGAATGGCACATTCCAAAGAAATGGTCTGAAGAGGAAATAAGGTCTTTAATAACAGTAGGTAGTGGGAATGAAATGTTGGTTCAAAAAGAAGGAAGCTCTTTAAAAAAGGATGATTCTTTTTTAGAAATAGAATTCAAAAGCCCACTTGGTGCTCACGCTCAAATAGAACCAAATGGTGCAGTAGCTTCTTATAAAGATGGGAAAATTACAGTAATTATATCTACACAAGTAGTAGGTATAACTCAAAAACAAGTTGCTAAAGCACTAAAAGTAAGTATAGAAGATGTAAATATAATTCCAACTTTTTTAGGAGGTGGATTTGGAAGGCGATTAAACACCTACCATGCAATACATGCTGTTCAAATGTCTAAAGCGATTGGGCAACCTGTAAAATATTTTTTTACGAGACAAGAGGAATTCCAGAATGATATGTTTAGACCTCCAACTCATCATATTATGAGAGGTAAACTCAATGATGCAGGACAAATAGAGAATCTAGAACACCATTTTGCAAGCGGAAACGTGGCCACAGACTCTGTATTATTGCCAAATATTACCAATAAAATACTAGGTGCAGACCTTGGTGCAATTCGTGGCGGAAGTATACACTATAGTGGAATAAAAAATAGAAGAGCAATACAGTGGCACAAACCCCTGCCTTTTGCTACAAGTTGGTGGCGAAGTTTAGGGTTATTGGCAAATACATTTGCTATAGAAAGTTTTGTAGATGAACTAGCAATACAAGGCAATAAAAACCCTATTGAATTAAGACTGGACCAGATAAAAGTGAATAAGGATGGTATTAGGTTAAAAAATGTCATACAAAAGGCACAACAAATCTCTAACTATTCAGATGAAATTAAAAATGGAATTGCCATGGGTTTTGCATGCTCAACAGATGCAGGAACACCTTGTGCTCAAGTAGTTGAAGTATCAATAATAGAAGATGAAATTAAAGTGCACAAAGTAACTTGTGTAATGGATTGTGGAATTGCTGTAAATCCAGATCAAGTAAAAGCACAATGTGAGGGTGCAATGATTATGGCAATGAGTGCGGCCATGTACGAAAAAATGTACATTGAAGATGGGCAATTACAACCAACCATCTTTGGTCCTTATCAGATGGCAATGATTAAACACGCTCCTAAAGAAATTAACGTGCATTTAATACAAGGTATAGATAAACCAGGACCTGTAGGTGAGCCGCCTTTAGGGCCTATTGCAGCAGCAATTGGGAATGCAGTTAGAAGGTTAACAGGAGAAAGATTAACAGAAATGCCATTAAAACTCTCTTAACATTGATTCACGAACTTAAAGAAATAATACATCAAGCAGTCATCAATCAGAAAAAAGGATTAAAAAATGTATTGGCCTCTGTTATTCATTTAGAGGGTTCATCTTACAGGAAACCTGGTGTAAGAATGTTAATTTCTGAAGATTTAACTTCTGTAGGAGCAGTTTCTGGAGGATGTGTAGAAAAAGAAATTATACAAAGAGCAAAAACTGTATTTAGAGATAACAAGCCTAAAATTATTACTTACGATGGTAGATACAGAATAGGTTGTGAAGGTATTTTATATATTTTAATAGAACCAATAACTATTACAGAAGAGTTTTTAACAGTCTTTACAAAAGCTTATTCCAAAAGAGAGTCTCTAAAAATTGAAAGTAATTTTAAATTAAAGGACGAATGTTTTGGTGATTTTGGGTCAATGATAACTTTCGAAAATCAAAAACAATTTTCATTTGTTGCATCTTTTGCTCCTGAAAAAAACACCCAGCTTTTTTCACAAATTTTACAACCCGCTTTTAAACTAGTAATTATTGGTGGAGAGCATGATGCTGTTCAGTTATGCAAAATTGCTACGAATCTTGGTTGGGAAATAGAAGTGATATCATCTGCAAAAGACAGTAAACATTTGTCTGATTTTCCTGGAGCTAGTAGCGTTTTAGGTGAAAGCCCAGAAACTATCGAATTAAAGGATATTACAGAAAACTGTGCTATTGTTTTAATGAACCATAGTTATGTACAAGACTTAAAATATTTAGTAAAATTATCTAAAAAGAAGTATGCTAATTATATAGGTATTTTAGGTGCTCCAAAAAGAAGAGAGCGTTTGTTTAATGAGCTTTTTGAGTTTGCCCCTGAAACTACAGAAGCATTTTTAGAAACCATTTACACACCTGCAGGTTTGCATATTGGCGCAAAAACACCTCAGGAAATTGCTATTTCTATTATTGCTGAAATTTTAGCAGTTACTAGAAACAAAGAACCCTTTTCCCTAAGAAATATTACAGGTAAAATTCACAGTAATTAAATTTATGAGTATTGCTATTTTAGTATTGGCTGCTGGAAAATCCTCTCGCATGCAAAGCATTAAACAACTTAAAAAAGTTGGCAACAAGACGCTTTTAAATATAACTTTAGAAAAAGCAGGACAACTGCAAAAAACCGATGTTTATTGTGTTTTAGGTGCAAACGCCAGTCTAATTAAAAAATCGATTGTATTACCTAATATAACAACTATTTCTAATGATAATTATACTGATGGTTTAAGTACAAGCATTATTGCTAGTCTTAATTATTTTAAAGAACATGACTTAAATTTTAATGCTGTTTTTATTCTGTTGGCAGATCAACCAGCTATTGATATAGACTACCTATTATCAATGAAAAATCTACATTTGAATAATCCATCTAAAATTATTGCAACAAAGTATCAGTCGCACTTTGGTGTACCTGTGATTATACCTAAAACCTATTTTAAATCGCTTTTAACTATTAAAGGTGATAAAGGTGCTAAAAGTTTTATTAACGAACACAAAACTGAAGTTTTATCATCAAACTTACAAACGAATAAGATAGATATTGACACCAAAGAGGAATTAAAACTTTATAGAAAGTCAATTTTAAAATAGTTAATTTTACCAATATGAAATTAGTAAAATATAGTGCCTTAATTAGTATTATAGTTCTTATTACCGCTTGTGCTTCAATAGATATGCAAGTTACAGAAGGCCAAATATTTAACCCAAAGAAAAACAGCAAAGTTCTACACTCATTTTATTTAATTGGAGATGCAGGAAATTCGGGATTTTCCAAGCGAGATTCTGCACTTTCTTACCTAAGTCAAGAAATACTAAATGCTAAAGAAAATTCAACGCTAATTTTTTTAGGAGATAATGTTTATCCAAAAGGAATACCAGAAGAGGGTAATAAAGGATACTTATTAGCAAAACACCGTTTAAAGGTACAAACAGATATTGGTGAAAACTTTCCAGGAAAAACAATTTTCATTCCAGGAAACCACGATTGGTATAGTGGTTTAAAGGGTTTACGCAGACAAGAAAAATTGGTTGATAATGCTTTAGTCAAAAATACTTTTCAGCCAGAGAAAGGGTGTCCTTTGGAAAAAATTGAAGTAAATGGTGATATAAATATTATTGTAGTAGATTCACATTGGTATGTAACAAACTGGGATAAACATCCAGGAATTAATGATGATTGTGAAATAAAAACAAGAGAAAAGTTTTTTGAGGAATTAGAAGGTTTAATTAAAAAATCTCAAGGAAAAACTACACTTTTGGCATTACATCATCCTATGTTTACAAATGGACCTCATGGAGGGTATTACTCATTTAAAAGTCATATGCAGCCTGCTCCAATATTAGGAACTGCAAAAAACATACTTCGTAAAACTACTGGTATAACCAATACAGATCAGCAAAATGAAAAATACAACACGCTTAGGAAACGCATTATAAGTTTAGCACAGCAAAATGAAAAAATCATTTTTGTTTCTGGTCATGAACATAGTATTCAATATATAGTTCAAGATAATATCCCTCAAATTGTAAGTGGCTCTGGCTCTAAATTTAGCGCTACAAAAAATGTAAATGGAGGTAAATTTTCTTACGGAACACAAGGTTTTGCAAGATTAGATGTTTATGAAGATGGAGCATCTACAGTGCATTTTTATGCAGCTAAAGATCGTAAAATTGTTTATGAAGCTAATGTATTTGGAAAAGATAGTATTATGGAATACAAAGATTTTCCTGAGGTTAATTTAACGGAAAAAAAAGCTTCTATTTATACAGCAAAAGAAGTTAAAAAGAGCAATGTATACAACTTACTTTGGGGTAAAAGATATCGCAAGTATTTTGGTGAAAAAATAGTTGCACCAACTGTTAAATTAGATACTTTATATGGAGGTTTAACTCCTCTAATAAGAGGTGGAGGTCATCAATCTAAATCTTTACGATTAAAAGATAAAGAAGGTAGAGAATATGTAATGAGAGCTTTGCGTAAAAATGCAGTTCAATATATACAGGCAGTTGCTTTTAAAGATCAGTATGTAGAAGGCCAGTTTGATAAAACCTACACAGAGAGCTTGCTTTTAGATGTATTTACAGGCTCACATCCATATGCCCCTTTTACCATTGGTGAATTGGCTGATGCTATTGATATTTATCACTCAAATCCTATTTTATATTATGTGCCAAAACAGAAAGGTTTAGGAGAGTTTAATGCAGATTATGGAGATGAACTTTACATGATAGAAGAACGAACTGCAGATGGTCATGGAGATAAAAAAAGTTTTGGTTATGCAGATGAAATGATCAGTACAGATGATCTTCGAAAAAATTTAAAAAAGGATGAGAAATACGTTTTAGATGAAGAAGCCTACATAAGAGCACGTTTGTTTGATATGCTAATTGGAGATTGGGACAGACATCAAGATCAATGGAGATGGGCTGAGTTTGAGGAGGAGGATAAAATTGTTTACAGACCAGTTCCTAGAGATAGAGATCAAGCATTTTCTGTGTTTAGTGATGGTATTTTACTAAACATTTTTACACGTTTAATTCCAGATTTACGTGGAATGCGTTCGTATCAAGAGGATATAGAAAAACCAAGATGGTTTAATTTATCTGGCTACCCAATAGATATGACGTTAATACACAAGTCAGATAAAAAAGTATGGGATGCACAAGTGGCTATTATTCAATCTCAAATTACAGATGAAGTGATAGAAACCGCATTTTCTAAGTTCCCTAAAGAGGTAAATGATAAAACAATAGAAGATATTAAGCAGAAATTAATTGGTAGAAGAAAAAATTTACAAGATATTTCTAATACTTATTTTAACTATTTAAATAAATTTCAAGTAATAAAAGGCACCAATAAAGATGATTATTTCGAAATTGAACGCTTTGTGAATGGTGACACAAAAATTACAGCCTACAGAATTAAAGATGGTGATAAAGCTGATATTATTCACCAAAGAAGATACCAATTTAACACTACCAAAGAAATCTGGATCTATGGCTTAGATGATGATGATGTATTTACAGTAAATGGTGCCAATGGGAATAAAATAATTCGTTTGAAGATTATTGGTGGTTTAAATAACGACACTTACGAAATCAACAAGAAAGAAAAGGTAAAAGTATACGATCAAAAATCGAAAAAGAATACATATAAAACTGCTAATATTCATAAGAAAATTACAGATGATTATGATACAAATACCTACGATTATAAAAAGCTAAAAAGCCAGAAAAACTCAATTTCCCCAGCAGTTGGCTATAACCCAGATGATGGTGTAAAACTAGGTGTAAAAAGCACATTCTTGGTAAATTCATTCGAAAGAAATCCGTTTACTAAAAAACATAACATTTCTACTTTTTACTATTTTGCTACACAAGGATTTGAACTAAATTACAATAGTGAATATGCCAATATTTTAGAAAAATGGAACTTAGGTTTCGAAACAGAATTTACAAGTCCTAATTACGCATTAAACTTTTTTGGTTTTGGTAACAATTCAGAAAATTTAGAGGCAGATGATCTAAAAGATAAAGATTATAACAGAGTTAAAATATCGCAAATTAAGGCAGGTTCTTATGTAAAATGGATTGGTGATTTAGGTGATGAACTTAAAATAGGTGCAAAATTTCAAAGCTATAGTGTAGATAGAACACAAGGTAGATATTTACAAACACAATATGCTGCAGATAATCCTATTTTTAATAGAGAAAACTTTATCAATTTAGAAACAAGCTATAATTATAGACATGCAGATAACCCTGCTTTTCCAACCCTAGCTATGGACTTTTTTGTAAAAGCAGGTTATACAAGGAATTTAAGTGGTAAGAATAACTTCTCTTACGCGAGTTCAGCATTAGGAATTACCCACAAACTAATTCCTAGTGGAAAATTAGTGTTCGCTTCTAAAATGTATGGAGAATTTATATTTGGAGACGATTTTGAGTTTTATCAAGCAGCAAATATTGGTGGTAATAAAGGATTAAGAAGTTACAGAAATCAGCGTTTTACTGGTAAGAATGCCTTTTATCATTCTTCTGATGTTAGATGGAATTTAAGAGATGTAAAAACTAACTTAGTACCAATGAATATTGGTCTTTTTGCTGGTTTTGATTATGGTAAAGTTTGGGGAGCTCCAGACATATTTACAATGAATCCTCAGTTTTATTCAAATACACCAAACACCTCTTTTGGTGGAGGTTTCTTCTTTAACACTGCAAATATATTTGCAGGAAATATATCTGCATTTACAGGCAAAGATGGTTTAAGAATTATGTTTAATTTAGGTTTTGACTTATAAGTAAGATGAGTATAAACGCGTTACTTTTTGGAAGTTTCTTTGGCTTTTTAGCCATTATTTTAGGTGCATTTGGAGCACATTTATTAAAGAAAAAACTATCTCAAGACCAATTACAAAGTTTTGAAACAGGAGTTAAATACCAAATATATCATGCCATTGTTTTGCTAATTTTAGGATTTAATTTAAAAGACACACTTGCCATTAACAATTATATTGTGAATGCATTTATTATAGGAATAGTACTTTTCTCGTTTTCAATTTATGGTTTAGTGTTATCTGCTTATAAAGAGAGAAAACTAAAGTTTTTGGGACCAATAACTCCTTTAGGTGGTTTATTCTTAACTGCTGGTTGGTTGTTATTGTTTTATAAGTTTATTCTATTACTTTAAAATATATTCATAAATATTACCTCCTTCTCCACCTGTTCTTTCATCAGTTATTAAGAGTGTGTTCTCGTCTTTAAAGCAAATCCCTTCTTTTTGAGATTTATGTTCTAATGAAATTTTTTTTACAGATCCACTCAAAAAATTATCATTAGTAAAATTAGTAAACAGCAATATATTTTTTTGTGATAATAAAACTACTTTTTTTCCATCTGCAGATATATCTGCAGAGGTAATCCAAGAATAAACCTTATTTCCATTATCATATTCACCTATTAGTTTTGCTGTATGTTTACCTTTAACAGCAGGTAATTTATATAAAGATGTTTTACCATACTTCTTCTTTACTCTGCTTTTTGTAAATATGTAAAAGTGATTATTAAAATAAAAAAAAGACTCTGCATCAAAAAATTGATCTTTCTTGTTAGGTGGATAATCTTTTTGATCTTCATACTCAAACTCAATTTCTTCAACTTTAACATCTCCTTCATCTAAATCATCCTTACTAATTTTGAGTATTTTAAGGTTTTTACGTTTGTTATAATTATTACCAAAATCACCTATGTAAAGATTGTCAAATTCATCTGATGTTAAATCTTCCCAATCTTTATTTTCGGCATCAATATGTAACTCATGTAATATTTTACCCTTTAGTGAAACTCTGAAGACATTAGAAGAATTTCCACTATCTTCTAAAATCCAAATGGCTTTTGTGCTTTGAATATATTCATTACCAGAAACCTCTTTTAAAGAATTGGACAAGTCTCCTAGCATTTTTAACTGACCAAAATTTTGGCAACTAAAAAACACAATTAGGTAGAAAAATATAAATACTTTTTTCATTAGATTATAATTGAAATAAATTTGAAAATGAAGTTTGGTATAATATTATTAATTGAGAATTACCAACCTCCAGAGGCACCTCCACCTCCAAAAGAACCACCACCAAAGCCGCCTCCAAAACCGCCTCCAAAACTACCTCCTGATGATCCGCCTCCAAAGCCTCCTCCAAAGCCACCGCTTCTTCTACCAGTATTAGTTAAAATAATTGTATCAAAAATAGTATCTGCCAAAGAACCTCTTCTAAATCTTTTACCTCCACCTCTATTGTTTTTGTTCCCTCTAAAAATTATAAGGAAAAGTACAATAACAACAATTACTGAAAATAAACTACCACCTTTCTTTTTAGATTGTTTTCTTGTGCCTTTAAATTCACCTTGAAGTGTTTTAAAAATAATATCTGCTCCATAATCTAACCCCTGATAATAGTTGTTTTTCTTAAATTGAGGCACAAAAACTCGTTCAATTATTCTTTTGGTCTGAAAATCTGTCATTAAATATTCTACACCCCTTCCGTTCTGAATGGCTACTTTTTTATCATTTTTAGCGAGTAAAATAAATACACCGTTATCTTTTTTAGCATCTCCAATTCCCCATTTTTCTCCCCAATTTGCAGCTAAATAATTGATATTTTCACCCTCTGTAGAGTTAATAATTGCTACAACTATTTGTGTAGAAGTTGTGTCAGAGTAACGAACTAGCTTTGCTTCTAAATTTGTTTTTTCTGACTTGGAAAGTAAATTGATGTAATCGTAAACACTAGTTTGAAAATCAGGTTTTTTAGGTATTTGAAATCCTTGAGAAAACAAGGTAAACGATAAAAATAACGCAACAAATAAAAAAACTTTATTTAGTTTAAAAATCATCCTTTAGATATTTCGTTAGAAAGCTCATTTTCATCATCTTTTTGCCAGGGAAAATGATGTTTCAACTCCTCACCAGCCTTTAAAATTCCTGCTACCAAACCTTGTTTAAATTCCTGCTTTTTAAAGTAATGTTGAATAATGTCTTTAGTAGTATTCCAAAAATCATTGGGCACTGCATTATTAATTCCTTCATCACCACAAATAACAAACTTTCTATCGTTTACAGCCACATAAATTAACACACCATTTTTATCTTTAGTTGCGTGCATTTCTAATTCATGAAACACCTCTAAAGCTCTATCATAATGAGATTTATCTGCTTTTGCCTCTATATGCACTCTAATTTCACCAGAGGTGCTTTTTTCAGCAATGCGAATGGCAGCTACAATTTCTTGCTCATCTTCAATAGTTAAAAACGAGTTATTATTTGACATTTAGGCTGCTTTTTTATTAAAATCAAAATTAATATCTGGTGCGTTTTCTGAACCAGGATTTGCTTTATATCTATCCATTTCCTCAAAATTAAACATCCCTGCTAGTACAGAATTCGGAAATATTTTAATGTGTTTATTGTAATTATTTACCCCTTCATTAAAACGGTCTCTAGCTACATTAATTCTATTTTCTGTTCCTTCTAGTTGGCTTTGGAGCTCTAAAAAATTTGCATTAGATTTTAAATCAGGATAACGCTCTACAGATACCAATAATTTAGACAAAGCACCACTTAAGCCAGCTTGTGCTTGTTGAAAATTAGCCATATTTGCTGCAGACAAATCACCAAAATTTATAGAAGTAGATGTTGCTTTTGCTCTAGCATTAATAACCTCTGTTAAAGTACTTTTTTCAAAATCTGCAGCTCCTTGTACAGTTTTTACTAAATTCCCAATTAAATCATTTCTTCTTTGGTAAGCGCTTTCTACATTAGACCAAGTCGTTTTTGCATCTTCTTGTAATACAACAGCCTTATTATTAAAACCTTTTGCCCAACTATAAACTGCAAAAAGTAAAACTGCAATAACTGCTAAAGGAATAAACCATTTTTTCATAATTTTTATTTTTTGGATTGATTTTTATATTATTTACAAATTTACTAAATAAAATTGTGCTCTTTAGCCTGTATTTTAAATAGCATAACAACAATAGTAGATTTAAGTAACTATTAAAAATGTTGTACTTATCTAATAAAATAGCTACAATTAAAGACTACAATGAGTTTTTTATTTGAAGTAATTCTGCTTTTACAGACTCTAATCTATTTATAATTTCTTGTTTATTAAAGGTGCTTTCTGGGTTTTTTTTAAGTTGCATTTTAGCACCATCTAAAGTATACCCTCTTTCTTTAACTAAATTAAAAATTAATTTAAAATTATGGATATCTTCTTTAGTAAAAAGTCGGTTTCCTTTTTTATTTTTCTTTGGAGTAATAATATCAAACTCTTTTTCCCAAAAACGAATAAGAGAGGCATTTACATTAAAAGCAGTGGCTACTTCTCCAATTTTATAATAACGTTTTTCAGGCAAGTCTATAAACATAATAAAATTGTTTAGTCGTAAGATTGACTTTCTTCAGAGGTTTGTTGTAGATCTGCAAACTCAGACACACTTAAATCTCCGTAGTAAAAATTAATAGGGTTTACTGCAATGCCGTTTTTATGAACCTCGTAATGTAAATGAGGTGCAACAGAAAGTCCTGTACTACCAACATAACCTATTAAATCTCCTCTTTTTACTTTTTCACCTCTTCTAACCACCATTTTACTTAAGTGTGCATAAATGGTTTTATAGCCATAACTATGATCTATATAAACTACTTTACCAAAAGTAGAACTTCTTTGTGCTCTATGTATTTGTCCATCTCCAGAGGCATAAATAGGCGTTCCTTTAGGAGCCGTAAAATCCATTCCCTTATGAAATTTATTAATTTTCAGAATTGGATGCATCCTCATTTTGTATCCAGATGCTACATAAAAATCCCCTTTTTTAATAGGTAAAATAGCAGGTATAGAAGCCAACATATCTTCTTTCTCTTTTGCTAAAGCAACTATTTCGTCTAAAGATTTAGATTGGACCACCATTTGCTTAGATAAAATATCTACTTCTTTGGTAATATTTTTTATTAACGTAGTGTTTTCAAAACCTTCTAAATCTTTGTATCTATTTACCCCACCAAAACCAGCTTTTCGTTGTTCTAATGGAATTGGATTAGCCTCAAAATAACTTCTATAAATATTATTATCACGTTCCTGCAATTGAGATAAAACTGAAGAGCTTTCTTCTAATCTTTTATTAATAAGCTCAAAATGAAACTTCAAATTTTCTAGTTCTCTCTGCTGTGCTCGTTCAGAAGGCGATGTAATAATTTGACTAAAACCAATAAAACCTATAAAAGCAATCAGTAATATTCCAAAAAAACTAAATAGTATTTTACGATAATAATCGCTCTTTTTTACAGCAATTTTTCTGTAAGAAAGCGTATCCTCATCATAATAATATTTTACTTTTGCCATGTTGTGAAATATGCTATTTTTGTAATAGCTTTAATAAATTTGAAAAACTAGTTTATTTATAAACAGACAAATTTACAAAATGTTTTACAACTGCTTTTTTTAAGTCGTTATTTTAAAAATATATTAACATAATCCAACGTGTTGGAAACTTCTTTTTTTATGAAATCTCAAGATATTCGCGCTACTTTTCTAGACTTTTTTCAAAAAAAATCGCATTTAGTAGTACCCTCTGCTCCAATGGTAAGTAAAGATGATCCTACATTGCTGTTTGTGAATTCTGGAATGGCGCCTTTTAAGGAATATTTTCTAGGTAATGGAACTCCTAAAAAAAATAGGCTAACTGATTCTCAAAAATGTTTACGTGTTTCTGGTAAACATAATGATTTAGAAGAAGTAGGTTATGACACCTATCATCACACTTTATTTGAAATGCTTGGAAACTGGTCTTTTGGAGATTACTTTAAAAAAGAGGCAATTGCTTGGGCTTGGGAACTTTTGACTGAAGTATATAAAATAGACAAAGACATCTTATATGTTACTGTTTTTGAAGGTTCTGAAGATTCAGATAATCTATCTATGGATACTGAAGCATATGATATTTGGAAACAGTTTATTGCTGAGGATCGTATTTTAAAAGGAAACAAAAAAGATAACTTTTGGGAAATGGGAGAACAAGGACCATGTGGGCCCTGTTCTGAAATTCATGTTGACATTCGAAGTAAAGATGAAAAGGCAAAAGTAGATGGAAAAACATTAATAAACGAAGATCATCCTCAGGTGGTAGAGATCTGGAACTTGGTTTTTATGCAATACAATAGAAAAGCCAATGGGAGTTTAGAAGATTTACCAAACAAACATATAGACACTGGAATGGGATTTGAACGTCTTTGTATGGTGTTACAAAACGTTCAATCTAATTATGATACAGATGTATTTTCTCCTATTATTAGAGAAATAGGTGCCATAACAAACACTTCTTATGGCAAAAATGAGCAACAAGATATTGCTACTCGAGTAATTTCTGACCATGTTAGAGCTGTAGCATTTTCTATTGCAGACGGACAGCTACCTAGTAATACTGGAGCAGGTTACGTTATTCGTAGAATTTTAAGAAGAGCTGTTAGGTATGGTTTTACATTTTTAGAAAAGAAAGAACCTTTTATTTTTAGGTTAGTAGCTATTTTGACTGATAAAATGGGTAAAGCCTTTCCTGAATTAAAAAATCAGAAACAGCTCATAGAAAACGTTATAAAGGAAGAAGAAACTTCTTTTTTAAGAACTTTAGACCAAGGTCTAGTTTTGTTAGATGCTATTATAGCTAATGCAAAAAGTAAAGAGATTTCTGGAGATAAAGTTTTTGAATTGTACGACACCTTTGGGTTTCCTATAGATTTAACGGCATTAATTTTATCTGAAAAAGGGTTTACTTTAGATGAAAAAGGGTTTAAAGAAGAGTTAAAAAAACAAAAAGATAGATCTAGAGCTGCTAGTGAAATGTCTACGGATGATTGGACTATTTTAGTAGAAGATAAAGAAGAAGAATTTATTGGATATGACTTTTTAGAAGCTAATGTTAAACTAACAAGATATAGAAAAGTAACCTCTAAAAAAGATGGTGAAATGTATCAGTTGGTTTTTAATTTAACTCCATTTTACCCAGAAGGCGGTGGCCAAGTGGGAGACAAAGGATATTTAGAAGATACAAATGGAGATGTAATTTATATTTTAGATACCAAGAAAGAAAACAACGTAATTATTCATTTTGCTAAAAATCTACCTCAAAATTTAGAAGCAAGTTTTAAAGCAGTTGTAGATGAGAAACAACGTTACAGAACAGAATGCAATCATACAGCTACACACTTATTACACCAAGCCTTAAGAGAAGTTTTAGGCACCCATGTAGAGCAAAAAGGTTCTGCAGTACATTCTAAATATTTACGTTTTGATTTTTCTCATTTTTCTAAATTAACTACGGAAGAATTACAAGATGTAGAAAACTATGTAAATGCTCGTATTTCTGGAAAATTACCTTTAGAAGAAAGTAGAAATATAACTATGGAAAAAGCAATTGCAGATGGTGCAATGGCTTTGTTTGGCGAGAAATATGGAGATACTGTTAGAGCCATTAAATTCGGTAAATCAATAGAACTTTGTGGTGGAACCCATGTAAAAAACACAGGCGATATTTGGCATTTTAAAATAAAATCTGAAGGAGCTGTAGCTGCTGGTATTCGAAGAATTGAAGCAATTACAAATGATGCTGTAAAAGATTTCTATTTTGATAATAATAGAACTTTATTTGAAATAAAAGATTTACTAAACAATTCTAAAAACCCTGTTAAAGCAGTTCAAAAATTACAAGATGAAAATGCTGATTTACAAAAGCAGGTAGAGCAATTATTAAAAGAGAAAGCTCAAAACCTTTCTGGAGAAATAAAAAATCAATTAGAAGAAATAAATGGCGTTCAATTCCTAGCCACTAAAGTAGATTTAGATGCAAATGGAATTAAAAACTTAGCATTTAGTTTGGGTAAAGAACATCAAAATTTATTTTTACTATTTGCTTCTGCTCCAAGCAATGAGAAAGCTTTATTAACTTGTTACATTTCTAAAGAATTAGCAAATGAAAGAGGATATAATGCAGGTACTGTTGTTAGAGAATTGGGTAAATTAATTCACGGAGGTGGAGGTGGTCAACCATTTTTTGCAACTGCTGGAGGTAGAAATCCTGGAGGAATACCTAAAGCTTTAGAAAAAGCAAAAGAATATTTAGTATAAATAGTAGTGATTTTGAAAAAATAACATTTGTATTCCTCATTTTAATTTTGATGTTATCAGGTTATGGAATTTGGCATGTAAGCTCTTTTTTGTTTGATACATAAACCATTTTTCCCCTTAAAGAGCTAACAATACTAACTTAAAGATATTTATTTTAAATTAGTTAAAAGAATATTCGTTATGGATATTAAACTTTTTGTTTTATGATTAGTCTAATTAGTTAGATTATTTATTCTAATAAAATGTTTATCTTTAAAATATGCCATATTTAGATCCGTATTCAGGAAATTGGTCTGCTAAAAAAGCCAGACATTTACTCAAAAGAACTTCTTTTGGAATTACACAAAAATTGACTGACGAATCTGTTTCATTAGGCTTAAATGATACAATCAATAAACTGTTTGAGGTAAAACCTTTACCCGAAACTCCTCTAAAATATGAATATGATGGCGTCATAGCTGACCCTGAAGTAAACTATGGTCAAACTTGGGTGCCTGCACATCCTTATCCTAAAGTAAATACTCAGCAGCAAAGAAATAAAATTTTTAGGTCTAGAAATCAATCTCTGTATGCTTGGTCTTTTTTACAAATGATGGACTCTGGAATTTCAATTCGAGAAAAACTAACTTTATTTTGGCACAATCATTTTGTAGCTGAAAATGAGAACCCTCACAGAGAGTTTCATTACATGAATACCATCAGAAAAAATGCCTTGGGCAACTTTAAAGAAATTACAAAACAAATTACGATTGACCCTAATATGTTAATCTATTTAAGTGGCAATTTAAATACTGATGAAGCTCCTAACGAAAATTATGCAAGAGAATTATTAGAACTTTTTACCATTGGTAAAGGTAATGCTGTGAGTAATGGAGATTACACCAATTATACAGAAGATGATGTAGTACAAATGGCAAAAGTTTTAACAGGCTGGAAAGCAAGATGGATTCAATACGAAGATCCTACTCATGCTTATTTTGGAAATTGGTTGCACGCAAAAGGAGATAAAACTTTATCACATAGATTTGATAATGCTGTTATTTCTGAAAATGGAGAAAACGAATATATTGACTTAATTGAGAAAATTTTTGAAAAAGATGAATGTTCAAGATTCATAACAAGAAAATTTTATAAATGGTTTGTAAATTCAGAAATTACCGATGAAATTGAGACCAATATCATAGAACCTTTAGCTAAAATCATAAGAGATGATGATTATGATTTTGTTCCTGCGTTAAAAGTGCTTTTGTCATCAGATCACTTTTTTGAAAGTACTTTTTGTATGATAAAAAGTCCTATAGATTTAATGTTATCTGCAACAAAATCTTTATTAGTTGGTGCTCCAACAAGTTCTGTTAAATCTCAATATGATTTTGCTTTAGTTCTGTATTTGGCTTGCACAGATTTGAATCAATCTATTTTTCATCATCCAGATGTAGCAGGTTGGAAAGCATATTATCAAGCGCCTTTATTTTATAAAAGCTGGGTAAACACTTTTCTATTACCAAAAAGATTAGATTATTGTAGAATTTTGGTTACTGGTGGCGATTTAATTATTGACGATGATAAATATACAGTACCTCCTATGGTTCCTGTTCTACAAATTGCAGCTCAAATAACAAATGCAACTGATCCAAATATTTTAGTTCAAGAATTGGTAAATCAGCTATTTAATTACGAAATTACAGATGATCAAACGACTAGTTTAAAAAATATTTTAATTCCTGGATTACCAGATTTTGAATGGACTGTGGAATATGGAGAATATCTTGCTGATCCGAATAATAATGCAAAAGCGATTGCTGTTGATAATAAATTAAGAAATTTAATTGCGGTTATGGTTCAAATGTCTGAATTTCAAATTATGTAATTATGAAGAAAAATCAGAAATTAAGTAGAAGAGATTTTATCAAGTTAAGCTCAATTGCTTCAGCTTCTTTGCCAATTGCATTAAGTGGCTTTCCTCTTTATGCTCAAGACAAGCCGAAAAAATATCAATTTTCTACAGATAATGACAATGTATTGGTTTTAATACAATTGCAAGGTGGTAATGATGGTTTAAATACTATTTTTAATTTGAATCAATATGATAATTTACAGAACGTTCGCTCTAATATAATAATACCAGAAAATAATTTATTAGAAGTAAATGGAGCAACTCGTTTTCATCCATCTATGTCAGGAATTAAAGGCATATGGGATCAAGAAAAATTAGGCGTTATTCAAAATGTTGGTTATCCAGATCAGAATCGTTCTCATTTTAGATCCACAGATATTTGGAACTCTGCTTCAGATGCTAATGAACTTGTTTCTTCAGGTTGGCTAGGTCGTTTTTTTGATGTCAATCATTATAGTTTCCCTGATAATTATCCAAATGATAACAATCCAGATCCATTTGCACTAACTATTGGCAAAGTCGTTTCAGAAACTTGCCAAGGAACAAATGTTAACTTTTCTATGGCAATAGAAGACCCTGATAATCCAGGAACAGCTTTAGTTTCAAATACAGGTGCAATTCCAGATAATTGTTATGGAGATGCTTTAGATTTTGTAAATGACACTATAAAACAAACCAATGCGTATGCAGAAGTCATTAAAACAGCTGCTAAAGCTGGAAACAATTTATCCAATAAATATGACAATACAAGTTTATCAAAAAAACTAAAAACTGTTGCTCAATTAATTTCTGGCGGATTAAAAACCAAAGTTTATGTTGTGCAAATTGGTGGTTTTGACAATCACGATAATCAAGTTACTGAAGGTGATACCAAATCAGGAAAACACGCTTATTTATTAGAGCAATTATCTGATGCAATGGCCGCTTTTCAAGATGATTTAAAACTACTAAATATTGAGGATAAAGTCCTTGGAATGACATATTCCGAATTTGGAAGAAGAATTCGTTCAAATGGAAGCTTTGGTACAGATCATGGTTCTGCTGCTCCTTTATTTATTTTCGGTAAATGTGTTAAAAATCAAATTTTTGGTGACACTCCAGAGATTGATAATCAAGTAGATGAGTTGGAAGGTGTTCAAATGCAATACGACTTTAGAAATGTATACAGCACTATTTTAACAGATTGGTTAGGAGTTACAAAACAGGAATCTACAAGTATTCTATTTAAGGATTTTGATGCATTACCTCTTTTTAAATCAGGTTGTTCTGTGGCACTTTCTACTGATGATATTTTATTAGAAAAATCAGAAATTAAAGTCTTTCCAAATCCTACTTCAGATTTTATCAATATAAAGTTCTTTGGTACAAATGAACGCACTAGAATTACTTTATACAATAGTATTGGTGCTGTAGTAAAAGAAATTTCCCACAAGAATTATAGCTCTATTCAACATTCTATTAAAATTGATGTACAATCTTTACCAAAAGGCAATTACTTTATTCATTATCAAAATAAAAGGAGTTCTAAAACTAAAAAATTGTTGAAGTATTAAATTTCGACTAAATTTACTTTTTAAAAAAAGTAGTTTATGAAATTTCTAACTTCAATTCCTTTAAAAAAACAAACAAGAAACCTAATTGATTACAAAGCTAGAATTCTTTTGCTAGGCTCTTGTTTTTCAGAAAATATAGGAAATAAACTCAACTACTTTAAATTTCAGCAGCTACAGAATCCATTTGGCATTTTATTTCATCCAAAGGCTATTGAGCAATTTATAACTAATGTTATTAATGGTAAAACATTTACGAAAGAAGATTTAGTTTATCAAAATGAAAGATATCATAGTTTTAATGCACATTCATCTTTAAGTGAAGTTGATGAAAACATGATTTTAAATAATTTAAATTCACAGATTTCAACTACTCAAAATTTTTTAGAAAACACTACACATCTTATCATTACACTTGGCACAGCTTGGGTATATCGTTTTATAGAGACTGATAAAATTGTAACCAATTGCCATAAAGTTCCGCAAAAAAAATTTTTGAAAGAACTTTTAGATATTACTGAAATTACTAATAGTTTGGAAACAATAGTATCATTAATGAACAGTATAAACCCTAACATTACAATTCTTTTTACAGTTTCTCCTGTAAGACATTTAAAAGATGGTTTTATGCAGAATACGCAAAGTAAAAGCCATTTAATATCGGCAATTCACGAAGTTGTAAACGTTAGAAAAAACGTTCATTATTTTCCTTCTTATGAAATTATGATGGATGAACTTAGAGATTATCGTTTTTATGCAGAAGACATGATTCATCCTAACAAGACAGCCATTAAATACATTTGGCAACGTTTTATAGAGGTTTGGTTAGCAGAAAACATGACATCGACCTTAAAAGAAGTTGATATTATTCAAAAAGGAATTGCTCATAAACCATTTAATGCGACAAGCGAAGAGCATAAAGAGTTTTTGCAGAATTTATCTTTGAAAAAAAAACTGATTATTTCTAAGTATCCGCATATCAAGTTCTAAAATAAGGCACTTAACGTATTTGAATTTAGTTTTCTATAAACTGAGCCACATTTTGCCAAGGGCCTCCGTTAATAACATCTAAACCATGTTGCTGTAAAAATTGTGTAGCTTGTCCACTTCTTGCCCCACTTCTACAAACAGCAATAACTGGTTTGTTCCAAGATTTAATCTGCTCTAGTTCTAAAGGAATTAAGTTTAAAACAATATGTTTTGCAGAGGCAACATGCCCCTCATCCCATTCCTCTTGTGTTCTCACGTCTAGAATTACTGCTTCTTTCTCTAAATAATCTTTAATTTCATTACTCATATCTTTCCTTTTAAAAATGTCAAATAAACCCACGTTATTTTGTTTAAAGCTAATGCAAATTTAAACCATTTTCAATAAGACTAGTGTAACTTTTGTTACTTTTTAAGTTTTGTAATGTTTCTAAAATAGCATTTTTAATTTCATAATTCTTATTTAAAGCCAATTCATAAAGTTCTAATTGTAACAGCCAGTCTTTGCAAAAATGAATTTTTAATTGATTATAAATAGTTGCAAGTTTAGCTTCTGTAACTGTATTATCTTCTCGCATTTTTCTAACTTCTGCATACAAAGAATACAATTGCTTTTCAGCACCAGAATACTTGATTTTATGTGTTTTAGTTTCAGAAACTTTACCCAAACCAACAAAAGAATCTACATCTGCAGGACCTGCATAAGCTGAGATAATTGAAGAACCAACAGCCATATCATATAAACCCCAATCAGGTTGAAATAATACTTCATCATTATAAGTAACTGTGCATTCATCAAAGGTGATGATGAGTATTTTACCTCTTAAATCTCTAGTTCCCGTAATAGCTCTCCCTTTTAAAATAATTCCACTTTCGAACTCTAAAGTCATAAATTCGCCTTCATAAATACCGTAAGCTTTTAAATCTCTTGGGCTCATATCTTCTATAGCCAAATTGATCCCTTTTAACTTACCAATTGGGCTACCAAATCCGTTTTGATGCACAGCAGTTCCGTGCCCTATTAATTCTTTGTCTCTATTAGACAAAGCTGTTGCTCCTTTTGTTTGAAAGTAAGCGACTTTATTATTATTAAACTGAATTACTTTATCAAACACTCCAGAAATTTGAATGCCCGTAGTTAATTCTATTGTTCCTAAGTTTTGAGAATCTATAAGTTTTTGAACGCCATTTAAACCACCTTTTCTAAGCGCCATTGTGTTTGCAAATTCGTTTAAAACCATACTTAAATGGGCAAAATCTGGAGTAACGAATAATTGAGGTTGTGGTTTTGTAATATCAAAATTCTTTGTAGCTGCCTCTATAGTATATTTTACTTTTTCTACTTTGTCTTGCATGCACCAAGCACTTTCTCCTATAGATGATAAAAGACCTGCTCCATATATCTTAGGATTATCTAAAGTGCCAATTAACCCATACTCTACTGTCCACCAATGTAAATTACGAATCATAGCCATTTCCGACAATTCACCCATATTATCTTGTAGCCAAGCTACTTTTTCTTCAGCTTTTTCAATTTGTTTTTCGCTAGAATTTGGGTTTTCTTTTAAGATAGATAAAAGTCTGATAGCTTCGTACATTTCATAATCTTTAGCAGATGAAATGGCTTTACTGCCAATTTCTCCAAAACGTCTTAAATACTCTGAATATTCTGGATTTGCAATAATAGGTGCATGACCTGCAGCTTCATGAATTATATCTGGTGCAGGTG
>JBDNBB010000073.1:0-2650 GCA_039768135.1 Polaribacter sp. | reverse complement strand
TAGGTAAAAATCTAATACCTACTGCTACCAATTTTGATGTTATAGATATTTACGAAAAAGTGTCAGATAAAGAATCTGCTTTTGCTGCTAGAGATATTGTAGAGCAAGAAGGTATTTTCTGTGGATATACTTGTGGTGCAGTTTTACAAGCTACAAAACAATACAATGCACAAAATTATTTTACAGATGACAGTTTTGTAGTACTTATTTTTCCCGATCATGGTTCTAGATACATGAATAAGATTTATAACACAGAATGGATGAAAACTCAGGGTTTTATCGATTAATTTATTAATTCTAGTACTACTTTTTATCCATTGCTTTAACTCTATTTTTTTGCTAACTTTGCAATTGCGAAAAAAATAGTAGAAAATGACGACAGATTTATTTGATAGAATTAAAAAAGATAAAGGTCCTTTAGGCAAATGGGCAGATCAAGCAGAAGGGTATTATGTTTTTCCTAAGTTAGAAGGCCCTATTTCTAACAGAATGTCTTTTAATGGTAAGAAAGTAGTTACTTGGAGTATAAATGATTATTTAGGTTTAGCCAATCATCCAGAGGTACTAAAAGTTGATGGTGAAGCTGCTACAGAACACGGAATGGCTTACCCTATGGGTGCAAGAATGATGTCTGGTCATACACCTTTACACGAACAACTAGAAGAAGAATGTGCTGCTTTTGTAGAAAAAGAAAAAGCATATTTGTTGAACTTTGGTTATCAAGGTATCATGTCTGCAATAGATGCATTGGTTTCTAAAAATGATGTTATTGTTTACGATATAGATACACACGCTTGTATTATTGATGGTGTTCGTTTACACGCAGGAAAACGTTTTGTATATCGTCATAATGATATGGAAAGTTTTGAGAAAAACATTAAACGTGCTGCAAAGATGGCAGAGAAAACAGGTGGAGGAATCTTAGTAATTTCTGAAGGTGTTTTTGGAATGCGAGGAGAGCAAGGGCGTTTAAAAGAAATAGTTGCTTTTAAAAAAGAATATAACTTTAGATTATTGGTAGATGATGCTCATGGTTTTGGAACACTTGGAGAAGGTGGTAAAGGAACTGGTTTTGAGCAAGGAGTTCAAGATGATATTGATGTTTATTTTGCAACTTTTGCAAAATCGATGGCAGGTATTGGAGCTTTTTTAGCAGGAGATAAAGATGTAATTCAGTTTTTACAATACAATTTACGTTCTCAAACGTTTGCTAAATCTCTTCCAATGGCCATGGTTAAAGGGGCCTTAAAACGTTTAGATATGATGCGTACTATGCCAGAGTTAAAAGAGAAATTATGGCAAAACACAAACGCTTTACAATCTGGTTTAAGAGACGCAGGTTTTGACCTTGGAACAACACAAACTTGTATTACACCAGTTTTCTTAAAAGGTGAGATTCCAGAAGCAATGGCTATGGTTAATGATCTACGTGAAAACCATGGAATATTTTGTTCTATAGTGGTATACCCTGTTATTCCAAAAGGATTAATAATTTTAAGATTAATACCAACAGCAACACATACGCAAGAAGATATTGATGAAACCATTACTGCTTTCTCTGCAATTAGAGAAAATTTAGAGAATGGGACTTACAAGAAAATTGCAGCTTCTATAGCTTAAATTAAAACTACATAAAAAAAGCCGAGCTAGTATGCTCGGCTTTTTTATTACATTTTCTTATATCGGAGACATTATTTCTTTTCTTTTTTAGAATAACTAGCTTCATTAAATACAATGGTGTTTCCTCTAGATAGCACAAGGTTAAAAGGAGGAGTTTTATTTGCTTTAGTTTTATTAACATAGATTGTAAAGGTGTAACCTAGGTCAGAAAATATAAAGTGTTTATCTCCTAATTTTCCATCATAAAATTCCTCTCCATTAAATAGAATCAAGTTTGGTTTACTATTTTTAGAAGCACTTTTTATCCAAGACGCATACCGATATTCATTGTTATCTAATTTATCTATTCTAATTCTATAATTTTCAGTTTCGAATGACAGTATGGGTGATTTAAACTCCTTTAGGGAAGGGTGTAGGTTAAGCTTTTGTTTATCAATATATTTATTTTTTAGTGTTTTTTCTTTTTTAGTATTGTAATTGATTCTGATAAGTTTCCCCTCTCTATCTAACCAAATTAAACCATTTTTTAGCATTATACCTTTTAATCCAACAATATGCCAATCTTTTTCAACTTCTGATTTTGTAACCATAGCTATTAATGAATCATCAAAAATTTCTGTAAACCGCAATTCAAGATCCTTTTTATTTTGAATGGCGGGAATTGGGTATGGTCTTTTAAAAGGGTAGGTAATTAAAGTATCTAATTTATTGATGTCTTTATTTTTTATTGTGCTTATAAAGTTTGTAATTTCTTTTTTATCGTTTTTTGTTAATGATTGCGAGAAAATGTTATGTATAGCAAACAATATTAAAAAGAAGGTTAATTTAAAATTATTCATTTTTTTATAAATATTTTAGAGAGTCCACTAAGTAAAATTATTTTCTGATTAAGGATTACAATAGTTACAATACATAGGGTCTTCTGTTTCTTTGTTATTTGGATATAAATCTTCTTTTTGGAAACTGCATTTAATACATTTATATATGAAACTTAGAGTAGTATTTGTTGGTGTTCCGCATAAACTGCATG
>JBDNBB010000072.1:0-3375 GCA_039768135.1 Polaribacter sp. | reverse complement strand
ATCCAGTTAGTAACCAGTTAACAATTAAAGGAGCTACATCTAAAGTTAGCAGGCTTAATGTTTATTCTGTACTAGGTAATGCAGTGTTATCTAAAGTAATAGATAATCAAAATGGAGATATTAGCGTTAACGTTAGTGCTTTATCTTCAGGTTTATACATTGTTGAGCTTAATGGTGAAAACGGGGAAAGACTAACAAAGAAAATTATTAAGCAGTAGGCTAATTATTCGAAATAGTTAAAATTTTTAAACATCCTATTCTTTTGAATAGGATGTTTTTTTATTCAAATTAAAATATAAACAATGCAAAGAGTGGCTTTTAAAATGAAGTTAAATAAAGGCCAGAAAGAAGCTTATGTAAAAAGGCACAATGAAATTTGGCCTGAATTAAAAGTATTACTCAAAGAAAATGGAGTTAGTGAGTATTCTATTTTTCTTGATGAAGAAACCAGCACGTTATTTGCTTTTCAAAAAGTTTCTGGAGATGGTGGATCACAAGATTTAGCATCCAACGAAATTGTAAAACAATGGTGGGATTTTATGGCAGATGTTATGGAAGTGAACAAAGATAATTCTCCTGTTTCAATTCCTCTTGAAGAAGTTTTTTATATGCCTTAATTAAGAGTATAATCTTTTAAATTATTTTTTTAACAGGATACAACAAGATGGCTTAAAAGTGTAAATCATTTAATTTTAATTAAAATAATTAAGAAAATGTATAAGACTACTTTTAATAAAATAAAATTAACCTTGTTTTCGTTTCTTTTAGTAAGTGTCTATTCTTTTTCACAAGTAACTTTTGAAAAAGAAGTAAAAATAACAGATATAGGCTTACACTTTAATGGAAGTAAAGTAACAAGTGGTACAAAATTTAATGCTGATGATGGCAATACCAATTCCTACGATTATTATTTTGGAACAAGTATATCAGCAAAAGGTGATTGTCTAAAAACGTATGGAGACTTTGTTTTTATGACTTGGTATAGAGGAGGAGAATCTGATCGTCATGTAATGTTAACACGTTACAATACTGTTACAGGTACAAGTGTAGATATCGAGTTTCCTCATAGACATACAGGATTTCAAAATAAACCTTGGATAGGCGAATCTCATAACACAATAGCAGTAGCTATAAGTCCTTTAGATGGCACAATTCATTTGTTATATGATATGCATGCTTATGGTACATCAAGACCATCTAATGGAAGTTTATCTAAAGATTATTTTAGATATAGTTATTCCGTAAAAAATGCTGCATCTCTTTCTGATGAAAATTTTACTTTAGACAAGTTTGTAAAAAACAGTGCTAATGGTTACAAACATTTAAGTTTAAATAGTGGTAAATCTGGTTATCCAGATGAAGAATATTCTAAATACGCAGCTTTAACCTACCCACAATTTTTCACTAACGACTTAGGAGATATTTTTATGTACATGCGTGAAGGTGGAAATAATAATGGTGCTTACAAGTTTTCTAAATACGATACAACCACTTCTGTTTGGTCAGATTTTACACATTTCAATGTCTTAAATGCTAAGAGACAATCAGGGATAGATTACAATTGGGGACTTTATGGAAATATGAAATATGTAAATGGAAAAATAAGAATTGGTTTTCAAAGAAGATCTGCTAATAATAGCGATAAATATCTATATCAAAATGGAGTTTATTATGCCTATTCAGATAATCAATCAGGAGCAGATAGTTGGAAAAATCACTCTGGAGAATCTTTTACATTGCCTCTATATGATGCAGATAAAATTAAAGTAATGGAACCTGGAGATTATGTAAATACAACACAAGAAGATCAAGTATATATTGTAGGTAATTTTGACTGGACAGTTACTCAAAATGGAGATGTACATATTATTAGTAAGGTTCAGGATAGAGAAAATAATGTTACAAAATCTTTACATACCTACAAACCTGCTGGCGCCTCAGATTTTATAACTACTGAAGATTTTGCAGGGGGAACATCTATTTATACTGCAGGAGATGACGTATTTATTATTGGTCTAAAAAACAATAGAATTTTTATTCAAAAAACAGAAGGAGGGACAAATAATTTCACGACTGTTTATCAAGCAACTTCAGGTAAAACTTTTGATCACGGAAGAGTGCACATTGCAAATGGGAAACTCTATTATTATTTAATGGAGAAAAAATCTGGAAATGCACAACCTTTGTATTTACAAATTATAGATTTAGACATTGTAAAAGAACCTTTTAGAGTTTCAATTACAGCTCCCGAAAATGGGCAAAAAGTTAAAGTCGGAGAAACTATTTCAATTACTGCAGATGCCGTTAATGAAAATGGATCAATCTCTAAAGTAGAGTTTAAAATTGATGATACTCTTTTTGAAACAGCTACATCAGCACCCTACAAAGTAGATTGGATTCCTTCTGCAGAAAAAGAGTATAAATTACAAGCTATAGCTTACAATCAATCTAATGAATCAGTTACATCTACAGAAATTACTGTAACAGCAAGCGTATTTAATCCTGAAGATTTAACAGAAGATATTTATAGATTAAGAAATGTAGCCACAGGAAAATTTTTAACAGATTCAGGAGCAGCTGCTACACCAGTTACTATGACAGATTCTGGTATAGCACAAAATACACACTGGACTTTTGTAGAAAGTGGATCTTTTGTGAATATTGATAGCGAAACATATGGTGTTTTGCGTGGACCAGGAGCTGGTTTTGCTGGTGGAGCTTATAGGGTAGTTAGTACTGGTAAAGCACCACCAACTGCAGATAATGATAAAGTTTGGCAAATACATTATAACGCCTCAGATGAAACATATAGATTTCAATCTGGTAATAGTGGTCGATTTTTATACACTGAAGAGAATGGAAATGTAACCCATATTATAGTTAATGAAACAGATAACAGAAGTAAATGGAAAGCAATACCAACAAGTCAAACGTTAAGTATAGATGATAATAAAATAGCAGATACTTCAATTAATATTTATCCTAATCCAGCCAATAATAATTTTACAATAGCAGTTAAAGGATTTAATAAAGCAACTATTAAAATTTATAATCTGATAGGAAAACTTATTTATCAAACTTCTACAGATAAACAAAGTACTCAAATTAATAATTTTGGTAAATTTAAATCGGGTATTTATTTAGTTAGAGTTATTGGTGATAATCATAATATTTACAATCAGAAGCTTATAATTGAGTAAAAAAGTAAGACATTTTATATTTTTAGAAAAGAAGGAAATAATTTAATTGTTTCCTTCTTTTTATTTAGATTATTTACGGACAGTTCAGGATAGTTTTTGAGAAAAAAAACAGCAACTTGCTTTATATCAAAATGAAATTCTAAAAATTTACAAAATCAACCTTAAACAATGTCTT
>JBDNBB010000071.1:0-40448 GCA_039768135.1 Polaribacter sp. | reverse complement strand
AATTATTTAATCCTTCTAAAAATTCTTTTAAAACACTTCTTTATTAGCTGATCTTCGCTCTTATGAGTTGCTATTTTACCATCATCTTCAAAAGAATTGGTATCAAAATTAAAATCTAAATCGTCATAAACAGCACTTTTACAACTAATTTCTAAAGCTGTAGTATTATTTTTAACATCTATAATCTTTAAAAATACGACAGAACCTGCTAAAAGATTACTTCTATATTTTAAATGCTCGTAATTGCTTAAGTTAGAGTTATTAATTTCATTAGCACTTAAAATTTTAGTTAATACAACATAATCTAAATCTGTTTTCTGTTGAAATAAGGCTTTATATTCTTTTGGCAAGTTGTAATCTAAAATAACTGGAACAATCATTTTGCCTGATGCATCTTTATAATTTGATTTATCATAAATTTCTTGCGATAATTCATCTTTAAAAAAATCAACTAATTGTTGGTTATAAAAATCATTTCTTCTTGCAAAATGAGATTTTTGGGTAGTATTAATTAAATATTTTACATTCGGATTTTTATCTAACTGAGAGGTAAACCAGAGATCTTCTATCATAAAGCTTGCTGGTTTGCGATTAAAGTATTTAGGAAATAATATAGTACAACCGCTAAAAAATAAAGTTACGCCACAAAATAGTATTTTTCTCATGCTTTTAAATCATCAAAAGTTATTCCAAAAATAATTTTACAATAATGCGTGTTTTTATTTGAGATAAAAAACAGAGTTAGTACTTTTGCGCAAACCTAAAAGAACCATGCACAATACTAAATACGTTTTTGTAACAGGAGGCGTAACTTCATCACTAGGAAAAGGAATTATAGCAGCATCATTAGCAAAACTCTTACAAGAAAGAGGTTTTTCTGTAACTATTCAAAAATTAGACCCATATATTAACATAGATCCAGGAACCTTGAATCCATACGAACATGGAGAGTGTTATGTTACTGACGATGGTGCAGAAACTGACTTAGATTTAGGGCATTATGAGCGTTATTTAAACATTCCAACATCTCAAGCGAACAATGTTACTACAGGTAGAATTTATCAATCTGTAATCGATAAAGAACGTAAAGGGGAGTTCTTAGGAAAAACTGTACAAGTAATACCACATATTACTGATGAAATAAAACGCAGAATTCAACTTTTAGGTGAAACAGGTGAATATGACATTGTTATAACTGAAATTGGAGGAACTGTAGGTGATATTGAATCTTTACCTTATGTAGAATCTGTAAGACAAATGCTATGGGAAAAAGGGGAAGAAAATGCTATTGTTATTCATTTAACGTTAGTACCATTTTTAGCAGCAGCTGGTGAACTAAAAACAAAACCCACACAGCATTCTGTAAAGATGTTAATGCAAAGTGGTGTTAGTCCTGATATTTTAGTCTGTAGAACTGAACATGAAATTTCTGATGATATTAAACGAAAATTAGCTTTATTCTGTAATGTCAAAAAAGAAGACGTAATACAATCAATAGATGCAGAAACCATTTATGATGTACCTAATTTAATGCTAGATCAAGGTTTAGATGAAGTTGTATTAAAGAAACTTAAATTAGAATCTAAACAAAAGCCTGAGTTAAAGACTTGGAATAATTTTTTACAAAAACATAAAAACCCAAAATCTGAAGTAGAAATAGGTTTAATTGGAAAATATATAGAGTTACAAGATTCATATAAATCTATTACAGAAGCGTTTATTCATGCAGGTTCTTCTAACGAAACTAAAGTAAAAGTTAGATGGATTCATTCTGAGAGTTTATCACCTAAATCTGTAGAAAAGAAATTAGAAGGTTTAAACGGAATTTTAGTGGCTCCTGGTTTTGGAGATCGAGGAATTGAAGGGAAAATAAAGGCAGTAAAATACGCAAGAGAAAATAACATTCCATTTTTGGGAATATGTTTAGGAATGCAAATGTCTGTTATTGAGTTTTCAAGAAATGTTCTAAATCTAGAAGGAGCTAGCTCATCTGAAATGAATAAAAGTGCAAAACATCCTGTGATTAACTTAATGGAAAGTCAAGAAAATGTTACCAACAAAGGAGGTACTATGCGACTTGGAGCTTGGGACTGTAAACTAACCAAAGGATCTAGAGTGTATGATGCTTATAAATCTGAAAATATTAGTGAAAGACATAGACATAGATATGAATTTAACAACAAGTATTTATCACAAATAGAAAAGGCTGGTTTAAAAGCTACTGGGGTTAATCCTAAAACTGGATTGGTAGAAGTGGTAGAATTAGAAAATCATCCTTGGTTTGTAGGAGTTCAATATCACCCCGAATACAAAAGTACCGTTTTAAAACCTCATCCTTTATTTGTAGATTTTATTAAAGCTGCTTTAATAAAATCTAAAAAATAGTCTTCTAAAATATGGAACACTAATTGAACTATTAAAAAGTATATTAATTTAAAGTAGAAAATAAATCAAAAATCTGCTTTTTAACTACATTTGTCGCATATTGTTTTTAAAAAAACTAATAAAAGTGACAAACTGACATTATTAAAGAACATGGAACAAAAAAAATTCGATTACAATTCTTTTATAGGAATGATTCTTTTAGCAGGAATAATGCTATGGTACTTTAACACGAACAAACCCGAAGATCTAGAAAATAAAGAAAGTACAGAAGTTCTTGAAACCACTGCAAATACAACAAAAGAAAACACTAAAGAAATTGCAGCTCCTGTTTTTCAAAACGATTCTTTAAAACAAATTGCACTTCAAAATAAATTGGGTGCATTTGCAGAAAGTGCTATTAATGGTGCTGAAGGAACAACTGTTTTAGAAAACAATTTAGTTCGATTAACTATTGATAATAAAGGTGGACAAATTATAAAGGCTTTATTAAAAAATTATAAAACATACGATTCACTTCCTTTATATATGATAAAGGACAATAACGCCTCTTTCAATATTAATTTTGGAACAACAGACAATAGAATTTTAAATACTAAAGATTTATTTTTTGATCCTACTTTAACAAAAAGTGGGGAAAACCAAATACTATCTATGAAGCTAAAAGTTTCTGATAGCCAGTATTTAGAGTATAGATATGAAATTAAACCAAAGAAGTATTTTGTTGACTTTTCTATACGATCTCAGGGTCTAGATGGGGTATTTAATTCGTCTAACCCAATAAACTTAAATTGGACACTTAATGGTTACAGACACGAAAAAAGTTTAAAAACAGAAAACTCGATGTATTCTTATTATTATTATAAGAGTAATGATGAAGTAGAATACTTGAATGCTGGAAATACAGAGATTGCAAATGATATTGACTGGGTTGCATTTAAGCAACACTTTTTCATGTCTAACCTATTAACTGACACCCCTTTTAACAACGCAACAGTTACCTCTACAGACTTAGTAGAAGATGAAAAAACTGACACTATCTTCACAAAAAAATATGAATTAAAAGCACCTTTAGTCTTAACTGGCGGAGAACTAAATTATAATATGAAATGGTTTTATGGACCAAGTGATTATAAATTATTAAAAAAATATGAAGGAACTGACTTAGATGAAACTGCAGATTTGGGTTGGGGAATCTTTGGATTCTTAAATAGAACCGTTTTTTACCCAGTATTTAACTTCTTAGAAGGGTTTCTGGGCAACTATGGGTTAATTATAATACTAATGACTATTGTAGTCCGTATTTTAATGTCTCCACTTGTATATAAATCATATTTATCTAGTGCTAAAATGAAAGTAATTCGTCCTGAGTTACAAGAATTGAATAAAAAATATCCTGGAAAAGAAAACGCAATGAAACGTCAGCAAGAAACAATGGCGATTCAAAGAAAAGCAGGAGTTAATATGATGTCTGGCTGTATACCAGCATTGTTACAAATGCCTATTTTCTTTGCATTATTTAAGTTTTTCCCAACAAATATAGCGCTACGTCAAGAAAGCTTTTTGTGGGCACCTGACCTATCTTCTTATGATGTAATATACAACTTACCGTTCGAAGTACCTTTTTATGGAAATCATATAAGTTTGTTCCCTATATTGGCTTCAATTGCTATTTTCTTTTACATGAAAATGAATCAAAGTCAACAGGCAAATATGCAAGCTCCTCCCCAGGAAGGTATGCCAGATATGAGTAAAATGATGAAGTACATGATTTACTTCTCTCCAATAATGATGTTGTTTTTCTTTAATAACTACGCGAGTTCATTAAGTTTGTATTACTTTATTTCTAACTTATTAACCATTTCTATTATGTTAGTAATTAAGAACTATGTAATTGATGAAGATAAAATTCATGCACAAATAGAAGAGAATAAAAAACGTCCTGAAAAAGCGAAAAGCAAATTTAGACAACGTATTGATGCTGCAATGAAACAAGCACAAGAACAGCAAGCAAAACAGCAAAAAAAATAGAGCAAGAATATTTGCTAGTAAATAACAAAAACCCAAAACTAAAATAGTTTTGGGTTTTTTATTTACATTTGATTATGGCTAAAAAAGTATATAATTTAATTCCATTATTTCTTTTAGGAATATATTACTTTATAAAACCACTCATAAGCTTTAAATACGAAATTATCTATCTTGTATTTACGATATTTATAAGCGTTTATATAATCAGTAAAAAGAAGCATTTAAAAAATTCGAATTTAATACTCCTAACTATTGGAATAATTGCAACAATAAGCATCTTCTTAGTATACTATTAAACATCAATGATTGAGATCTTACTTTTAAATCTTCCATAAAATAAGATATATCCGTAGCACAAAATAGATAGGATAAAAGCTATTTTAAATCCGAAATTATCTATTAAACTACCAAAAGCAAAAGGAATTATTGCACCGCCTACTATTGCCATGCATAATAAGCCAGAGGCTTGTGCTTTTAAATCGCCTAAACCTTCTAAACTTAGTGTGAATATAGTTGGAAACATAATTGAATTAAATAACCCTACAGATAATATAGACCACATAGAAAGTAATCCTGTAGTATTAATAGATATTAAAATCATTGTAACTGCTAGCATTGCAAAAACTGCAAGCACTTTGCCTGGAGCCAATATTCTGGTTAAATACGCACCTATAAACCTACCAACCATTGCACCTCCCCAATAAAAAATGACAAATACTCCTAATAATGATTTAGGATCTGCTTCTGAAAAGGATTTATTAAAAACACTCGCAATTGTATTTGCAATACTCATCATAGTTTCATTTTGAGAAACTATAGCTGCCAAACGTTCATCAGAAAAATAGTTAACCAAAAAACTACCAATAGCAACCTCTGCACCAACATAAACGAAAATTCCCAAAGCCCCCATCAATAATGCTTTGTTTTTTAATAATGTTAAGTAACCACCTTTTGGTGATTCTTGCATGACTGTTGGTAATTTAATAAATAAAAATACCAATGCTAAACCCACAATAAAAAGCGATATCATTAAAAAAGGAGTTTGTACGGTAGCTGCTTCTGCAATATAATAATTCGATTTTTCTACTTCTGATAGTAATGCTATTTCTGAAGATGTTTTCACAGAATCGCTCAATAAAAATAATGCACCAATTACAGGTGCAATTGTGGTACCTAAAGAATTAAATGCTTGTGATAAGTTTAAACGACTACTTGCACCATCTTCAGTTCCTAACAAAGCCACATAAGGATTTGCAGCTACTTGCAATACCGTAATTCCTCCTGCCAAAGTAAAATAGCCAATTAAAAATACTGTGAACAACCTGTACTCAGCTGCTGGATAAAACAAAATACAACCCAAAGCCATTGTTAACAAACCAAAAACAATACCTTTTTTATAGCCTATTTTAGCTAAAATAGCTCCAGCAGGTAAAGAGAAAACAAAAAAAGCTACAAAAAATGCAAACTGAACCAAAACTGTTTTTGCGTAAGACATTTCAAAAACATCCTTTAACCTGGGAACTAAACTATCTACTAAAACTGTAATAAATCCCCAAAGGAAAAATAAAGTCGTTAAAAAAACAAAAGCACTTTTGTAAGATTTCTTGGTTGTTGACATTTAAAAAAGTTATGAATTTTGAGTTATTAGTTTTGAGATTAAAAATACGTTAACTCTTATTAAAAAAATCTGATTTAATGTTTTTGTTTTCTTTGTCTTTATAAATGTTATAACTAAACCATTCATGAATAGAATACGCTCCTGTTTCTCCATGTTTATTTACTGCAATATAACCAACTTGAAAATCTTTATAGTTTTTGCCTGGTTTGTTGACAATTCTACCAATAGCCTCTTCGCAAGCTTCTTGTGGTGTTTTTCCTTGACGCATTAATTCAACAATTAAAAAGCTACCCACTGTTTTTAAAACTTCTTCTCCTAAACCTGTTGCTGATGCACCACCGATCTCATTATCTACAAATAAACCGCCACCAATTATGGGTGAATCGCCTACTCTACCAGCCATTTTATAAGCCAAACCACTTGTGGTACAAGCTCCAGAAATATCTCCTTTTTTATCAATAGCTAACATTCCAATAGTATCATGATTTTCGATATTAATGATCGGTTTATATTCTGAAGTTTCTTTCCATTTTTCCCAAGCTTTTTTTGAGGCTTTTGTCAATAAATCTTCAGGTTCAAACCCTTTAGAAATGGCAAACTTTTTAGCACCTTCTCCTACTAACATTACATGTGGCGTATCTTCCATTACTTTTCTTGCAACAGAAATTACATGTTTAATGTTTTTTACGCCTAAAACTGATCCATAATTTCCTATTGAATCCATGATACAAGCATCTAAAGTAACATCTCCATCTCTATCAGGTAAACCTCCTTTTCCTACAGATTGTCCTTGTTCGTTGGCTTCTTCTATTCTACAACCTTGCTCAACAGCATCTAAAGCAGACCCTCCTTTTTCTAAAACTGCAGCTGCAGTTTCTACAGCTAAATCTGTTTTCCAAGTGGCAATAACCAATGGTTTTATAACTTTTGATGATACTGCTATTGCTTTTTTATCTTTAGTATTTTCATCACATGAAATTAATGATGAAGATACAGCAACTAATCCTAAACCTGTAACAGATGCTTTTTTTATAAAATTTCTTCTTTTCATTTATTCTGAATAACTTTTACTATTATCTTATTTGAATTTCATCTATAAAAACCCAACTTCTTCCATCGTGTTTGTTTCCTAAATGCCATTCAGGTAATACTCCTAACTTTTTAGCAACTACTTTTATATACCTAGTATTTAATTTTTGAGTTACGTTAACTTTTTCAATTTCAACCTCATCTGTATTAAAGTATTTTGGGGCAAACCAATCATTAATTTTTTGAAATTTTTCACCATCATCAGAAACGTAGAAATCAACTTCTGTAGGTAAAAACACCCAACTTTTTTGATCTCTTAAAAAATTAACTCCAATTGATGAAATACTTTTGTTCTGACCTAAATCTACTATTGCAACCACATCTTCATTCCAATAGCCTTGCCAAGTACCTGTCCTAAAATCTTCTGTCCCTGTAATTCCGTCAATTAAAGCATTATTTCCGCCCGCATTATATTGGTTTGCATATTTGGTTTTTAATTCAATTTTAAGGTTTGGGTCTATTTTATAAAAATCGGTAACAATTGTAGCACTTTTAACATCATTTTTTTCAGCATATATAGAAAGTGCAATTCCTTTATCAATTGTAAATGGTTGCTGATACTTTTTAAATCCACCTTTATAACCTACTCTAAAAAAAATAGATGCTTCTTTATCTACATTTGCCAATGTTACTTTTGTCTTACTCTTAAAAGCAATATCTCCTTTTTCAATAAATGGAGCAGCTACAATGAGATGTTCTTTGATTTCAGTTGATGGAATAAATTCATCTTTTGTTCCCCAATTTGTAGGTTGATCTGTCATTTCAAAAACCAAACTTCCACCATTCATAATAGCTGTGTGATCGATATAAGAATACTCATAGTTTTCTCCATTTAATTTTACAGATTTAATGTATTTGTGCTCGATAGATTTATATACAACATCTACTGTGAATGATTTTCCAGATTCTAAATTAATAGTAGCCTTGTTAAATAATGGACTTCCAATAACATATTGATTAGAGCCAGGAGTTACAGGATAAAAGCCTAAAGAGGAAAAAATATACCAAGCACTCATTTGTCCACAATCTTCGTTTCCTGAAATTCCATCTGGAGTATTGGTGTACAATTCAGTTAAAATCTGACGTATTTTTTCTTGAGTTTTATGTGGTTTATTTACAAAATTATATAAATAAGCCATATGATGACTAGGTTCATTACCATGTGCATATTGCCCAATTAAACCAGTAATATCCACTTGATGACTTCCAGAAGTTTTATCATTAGCTGTAAATAATTTATCTAACTGATTTTCTAATTGCTGCTTTCCTCCTAACAATTTTGTAAAACCAGCAATATCTTGAGGCACATAAAAACTGTACTGCCAAGAATTGGCTTCTGTGTAATTAAAGTTTACTTCATAAGGATCAAAAGGTGCAAACCAAGTATTTCTAAATCTACCTCTCATAAATTGCGTACTTGGATCAAAAATATTCTTATAATATTGTGCTCTTTGTGAATAGGTTTTATAATCAATTTCTTTACCCATTACTTTTGCCATTTGTGCAATTGTCCAATCATCATAGGCATATTCTAAGGTTTTAGAAACCGATTCAGATTCTTTTTCCACAGGAATAAAACCAAAGTTTTTATACGAATCTAAACCTAATTTATCGCGAGTTGCAGAATGTTTCATTGCTTCTAAAGCCTTATTAGCATCAAAACCTTGAATGCCTTTTAAATAGGCATCTGCAATTACAGGCACTGCATGATAGCCAATCATACAACCTGTATAATTTGCAGCTAAATCCCAAATTGGCATAATACCACCTTCATCATATTTAGCTAAAAAAGTATTGATAAAATCGTTAGTTTTTTCTTGTTCAATAATGGTATATAATGGATGAGCAGCTCTATACGTATCCCATAAAGAAAACACAGTATAATAATCAAAATCTTTCGTTTCGTGGATTTCTAAATCCATTCCTCTATATCTCCCATCCACATCTTGATACAAATTTGGAGCTAAAGCAACATGATACATAGAAGTATAAAAATTGACTTTATTGTCTTCATTTTCATCTTCTATAACAATTTTTCCCAATTGTTCTTCCCAAAAATCTTGGGCTTCATTTTTAACTTCTTCAAATGATTTGCTACCAATTTCTCCTTCTAAATTCTTTCTAGCTCCATTAACATCAACAGCAGAAATTCCTATTTTTATATAAACTGGTTCGTTATTTGGATTGATAAAATTTAAAGCAGCTTTTCTTCCACCAACTAAACCTTTTTGTAAAGGTGATTGTAAAACATCTGTAAATGGATGTGAAGTTTTTATAATATAAAACAATCGTTGATCTGTTGCCCATGCTTTAGAATGACGATAACCTACAATTTCTGTATCCGAAATTTTATCGATTTTAGCATCTAAAACTTCATCTCTATGCTCTAAATCTAAAATTACAAATTGATTTTCAACTGAAGGGAAATTATATTTGTGGATTCCACTTCGTTTTGAAGTTGTGAGCTCTACATCAATATTAGTATCCTCTAAATGAACTTTGTAGAAGCCTGGTTCTGCTACTTCATTGTCATGAGAAAATTTAGATTTATACCCTTCTTTTCCATTTGCTCCATTATTAAAAATTTGGGTATTGGTTGGCATTAATAGAATATCACCATAATCAGAAACTCCTGTTCCACTTAAATGAGTGTGTGAAAATCCGTAAATTTCATCATCTGAATAATGATAGCCAGAACAACCATCCCAACCATCTAACCTTGTATCGGGAGATAGTTGCATCATTCCAAAAGGTAAGGTTGCACCAGGATAAGTATGTCCATGACCACCTGTACCAATAAACGGATTTACATACGTTATTAAAGAAAGATCTTGTTTAAAACCTGTTTGTAAATTATCATTATGACAAGACCAAAGTAAAAAAAGAAGAAAGGGGTATACTATTCTTTGTAAGTTCATTTATTTTATTGCTAAAATCTAAAGCAAAATAGTAAAATAAATTCAACTTTTAGCTGCAGAGAAAAAATAGGAGTTAAAAAAACCTAAACCGTACCCTAAAAATTGGGTTAGTGAAGTAAATATAGCTAAAAAACCAACTATAATTCCATTTTTGAAAATAGCATCTAACAAGAGCGCTATAAAGTATAAATAGTAGAAACTAAACAAATATACATTACCAAATAATGCTAAAACTATACCTAAAACTAAACCCAAAACAAATAGACTTGGAAACCAATAAGTGATTTTTGCTGTTGATGGAAATTTCTTATTTAGTATTGGTCTTGCAGTTCCAAAACCATACGTCTGCTTGTAAAATTGCGATATAGAACTTCTTCTTTTATGATAAACAAAGGCCTTTTCTATTAATTGTGTTTTAAAACTATTATCCCACAATTTAAAAGTAAGCTCTATATCTTCTCCATTTTTCATTTTAGAGAAACCTTGCGTTTTTTCGAATGCAATTTTAGAAATTCCTAGATTAAAACTTCTTGGTTGAAACTTACCTAAAGCCTTTTTTTTACCACGAATTCCACCAGTAGTTAACAGAGAAGTCATAGAATAGTTAATAGCCTTTTGTAAATATGTAAAACTTTCATGAGCAGCATCTGGACCACCATAAGCATCTGTATAGTTTTCTGTTAATGCCTTTTTAACTTCTGATAAATAATGTTTAGGTAAAATTACATCTGAATCTAAAATGATAAAGTAATTGCCAATAGCTTTTTGCATACCATAATTCCTGCTAGCACCTGCACCTGAATTTTCTTTAAAATGATAGGATACATTGCTAAGTTGAGAAGTATAACTTTCTACTATAGCTTTACAAGTTTGATTAGATCCATCTTCTATAACTAGAACTTCAAATTCGGCATCAAAATTTTGCGTTACTATACTTGCCAACAATTCGTCTATTTCTTTTGGACGATTGTATACTGGAATAATGATAGAAAATTTGATATTCTGCAATGAAAATTAATTTTACTATTGTAGTTTTTGTAAAAATACAAAAAATGCAAACCTAAATTAGATTTGCATTTTAATATTTTACTATAGTTGGCAAACATGTTTAGCCCTGATTGAACTTTTTGACTTCGCGCAAGACAAGCAATTTGTTTAAACTCTTTTAAAGACCCTGAAATAAATTTAGGGTTGATAAAAAGCGAGTAGTGAAAGTAGAAAATTGCTTCAAATACTCTTTACTCTTCGCCCACAAATTTATCCATTACAGGATCACTTACACCCATATTAGAGAAACCTCCATCATGAAATAAGTTCTGTAAAGTTACTTTCTTAGTTAAATCTGAGAACATTGTAATAGTATAGTCTGCACATTCTAATGCAGTGGCATTACCTAATGGACTCATTTTTTCTGCATATTCTATAAAGCCATCAAACCCTTTAACTCCACTACCTGCAGTAGTTGGTGTTGGCGATTGAGAAATTGTATTTACACGAACTTTGTGATCTCTACCAAAGAAGTACCCAAAACTACGTGCAATACTTTCTAAATAGGCTTTATTATCAGCCATATCGTTATAGTCTGGAAATACTCTTTGTGCAGCCATATATGTTAAAGCAACAATAGACCCCCACTCACTCATGGCATTTTTGTTATATAACACATTCATTACTTTATGAAAAGATACAGCAGAAATGTCCCATCCTTTCGTAGTAAAATCATATTTTGGATCTGTATAATGCTTTCCTTTACGAACGTTTACAGACATACCAATTGAGTGTAAAACAAAGTCTATTTTACCTCCTAGAATTTCCATAGATTTTTCTACAAGATTGTTTAGGTCATCCATAGAAGTTGCATCTGCTCCAATAACCTGAGAGTTTGTCTTTTCTGCTAAAGCATTCAACTCACCCATTCTTAAAGCAATTGGTGCATTTGTTAAAACGAAAGTTGCACCTTCTTCATGTGCTCTTTCTGCTACTTTCCAAGCAATTGAATGCTCATTTAAAGCTCCAAAAATTATTCCTCTTTTTCCTTTTAATAAATTGTACATAATACTAGATATTCGTTTACTGGTTATTTTTTAGTTGATGGAACAAATATACTTAATTTAATAACTCTTTTGCATGTGTTAAAGCTGAATCTGAAATGTCTTTACCACTTAACATTTCAGCTATTTCTACCACTCTTTCTTCTGTAGAAAGTTGTTTTAAATTTGTGGTAGTTATACCTTTAATTTCCTTCTTAAATACTTTGTAATGGTTATTACCTTTTGCTGCAATTTGTGGTAAATGAGTAATTGCAATTACTTGCATATTTTTACTCATCTGCTGCATAATAGCTGCTATTTTATTAGAAACTTCCCCTGAAACACCTGTATCAATTTCATCAAATATAATAGTCGGTAATTGTGTGTTTAGAGATAAGACTTTTTTTACTGACAGCATTATTCTAGACAACTCTCCACCTGAAGCCACTTTTTTTAATTCTCCAAAGTTCCCTCCTTTATTTGCTGAAAATAAAAACGAAAGTTCATCTTTACCGTTGGTGAAATAAGAAGTTGTAGGCTTTACTTTAATAGAAAAACGAGCGTTTTCCATTCCTAAATCTGCCAAAAGAGTTTCTAATTCTTTAGTTAAATTAGGTATTGCTTTTGTTCTGTTTTTTGTGATTATTAAGGCAATTGTATCTAATTTTTTCGAAACAATTTCAATCTCTTCCCTTTTATTATTAATAGTTTCTTCTGCATTTTCTACCTGAGAAACTTTGCCTGCCAATTCTTCTAAAATAGTTAGTAGCTCTTGATTAGAATTTACATAATGTTTTTTCTGTAAATTATAGATTAATTGAAGCCTATCATTTAATTCTTCAATTTCATTAGGATTAAAATCTACATTTTCGTTGGCATTTTCTAATTCTGTCACAATATCATCGAACTCAATTTTTATTGAAGTGATTCTTTCTGATAGATTCTGGTATTCTTTAGAAAAAGTGGAAATTTTAGAGAGCCTATTCTCTAACGTATTTAACAAGTTTTGTAAACCAATTTCTTCATTTTCAGAAATCTCTAAGGCATCTGAAAGATTTAGCTTAATATCTTCTATATTATTAAGTTTCTCTAACTTTTCTTCTAGTTCTTCTTGCTCATTATCCTTTATATTTGCTTCATCTAACTCTTTAAATAAATGCAAATTATAATCGTGTTTTTGATTGGCCTCTTTTTGAGATTCTTCTAAATTTTGAAATTCCTTTCTTAATTGATTCAGTTTTTTGAAATGCACTTCATATTTCTCTAACTCAATTTGATTTTTTGCAAGTGCATCTAGAATTGTAAACTGAAAACTATTATCTGACAATTGCATAGTTTGATGCTGTGAATGAACATCTATCAATTTTATTCTCAACTCATTCAAAACACTAAGCTTAACAGGAGTATCATTCACAAAAGCTCTAGATTTACCTGAAGGTAAAATTTCTCTTCTAATAATTGTTTCTACTTCGTAATCTAAATCTGCTTCGTTAAAAAAAGCTTTTAAATTATAATTTTCTATTGCAACCTTAGCTTCTACTACGCATTTTCTTGACGTATCTTTTAAAGATGATAAATCTGCTCTATTCCCTAAAACCAAGCCTAATGCACCTAATAATATGGATTTACCAGCACCAGTTTCTCCTGTAATTATAGATAAACCAGAAGAAAAATCAATGGCTAATTGATTGATTAAAGCGTAGTTGTTTATAGAAAGTTGTGTAAGCAAGTCTACTAATTTTTATAGGTTAAAATTAGTGAAATAAAATCAGAAAATTAAAAGAAAATGTTATTCAATATTTCTCCACTTTGCATTATTATTTGAAGAAATTCTTTTTAGGGTTTTGCTAACATTAGAACTATTTTTAGTTCTTGGTCCATCTGAATAAATATTTACAATCTCATTGGCTTTCGCATCAAAAAAGATTCTTATCAAATAGTTTCCTACTGTCTTATTAAACAGTTGCTCCATAGATAGCAAACTGGTTTCTAGAGTCTGTTTTGCAAATTCTTTGTTAGATACAAAGTTATCCATTCCTTTTATATGATAATCATACAATACCTCTCTGTACTTTTTTAGTTTTGGTGCTAATAAATTATCAATTAATAAATAACGATTTTGTTTACCAACCACATTTTGCCAAGAAGCTAACCCGCTTTGTTGTGCTTGTAACATTACATTCTGTGCTTCTTTTAATTCGAAATCTCCACCAAATTTTGAGAATGTATCTGCATCTACACCTAAAATAGTATACACATAAAAAACAACGGTAGAAATTAAATTGCTATCAAAAGAGTTTTTATTGTAGTTTAAAGGATCGAACTCATTATATCTAAATGTAAAATCGTTATCCTTAATATTAAGTATCGGTGTTAAATAGCTTGAGCCATAAATTGGTCTTGAAGACTGCACTTGTAATGTTGCATTAAACGTATTGTCGTTTCTAGAGGTAATAATTATGTTCATTGCACAATCTACTCTTTCCTCTGTTTGAACAACTCTGTCTGTCCATTTTGTTTTATTAATAAATTCTGATAATGCATTTTCTAAGGTTACAAATACTTGTCTATTAGAACCTGCAATTTGTTCGTAATTTATTTTTACCAAACAATTTAATTCTTGCGAATTAATTTCATTGGCAAACAACAATAAAGTAAATAAGACTAATAATTTACGCATCTAGCTTTAATATAATTTCGTTGATGATGTCTTTAGCAACCCCATCTTTTGATTTTAATTTGAAAGGTTTCTCATTAAAATATTTATCAATAATAGTAATTTTATTTGTATTTGATGCAAAACCGGCTCCTTTATCTCTCAGTGAATTTAAAACAATAGCGTCTAAATTTTTACGCTTAATTTTATTTTTTGCATTTTCTAATTCGTTATTCGTCTCTAAAGCAAAACCTACTAAAAATTGGTGCTTTTTGATAGCTCCAAGAGATGCTAAAATATCTTTTGTTGGAGCTAGCTCAATAGTTAACGAAGTATCTTTCTTTTTTATTTTCTGAGCTACAACATTTTTTGGTTTATAGTCTGCTACTGCTGCAGATAATATTGCAATATCTACATCCTTAAAATAATGATGTGCTTTTGCATACATTTCTTCTGCAGAAACTACACTAATTCTATGAACTAATGAGTGTTTGATTTGTTGATGACTTGGTCCAGAAATTAAATACACTTCTGCTCCTAAATTAGCTGCAGTTTTAGCAATTGAAAACCCCATTTTACCTGAAGAATGATTTCCTATAAAACGCACAGGATCTATGGCTTCGTAAGTTGGCCCAGCAGTAATTAATACCTTTTTACCTTTTAAAGGCAATTTAGAAAGTACATCTTTCTCTATAAATGAAACAATATCTTCTGGCTCAGCCATTCTGCCTTCGCCAACTAAACCACTAGCTAGTTCTCCAGAAGTAGCAGGAATCATAATGTTTTTAAAGGATTGAAGTTTAGATAAACTTTCTATGGTTGATGGATGTTTATACATATCCAAATCCATTGCAGGTGCAAAATAAACTGGACATTTTGCTGATAAGTAAGTTGCTAATAATAAATTATCGCAAACACCATTTGCCATTTTAGACAGTGTATTTGCAGTGGCTGGAGCAATTAAAAAATAATCTGCCCAAAGACCTAAATCTACATGATTGTTCCAAACCTCGTTTTCATCTTCTTTATCATAAAAAGTAGAGTTAACAGGGTTTTTAGAAAGTGTGGAAAGTGTAAGAGGTGTTATAAAATCTTTAGACGCAGGTGTCATAATAACTTTAACATCTGCGTCTAATTTTACAAGTAAGCGAACTAAATTCGCTGTTTTATAAGCAGCAATTCCTGCAGTAATACCTAAAAGAATCTTTTTACCACTTAAAACAGACATGAATTACTCTGCTTCTGGAGTTCTAAAGTATACTTTGTCATTTAACCATTCTTCTACAGCAATTGCTGTTGGCTTTGGTAAACGCTCATAAAATTTAGAAACTTCTATTTGTTCTTTATTTTCGAAAACTTCCTCTAAACTATCATTATAAGTAGCAAACTCATCTAATTTATCTACCAATTCTTTTTTTAAATCTGAATTGATTTGATTTGCTCTTTTAGCAATAATAGATATTGCTTCGTAGATATTTTCTGTTGGAGATTCTATTTCGTCTTTGTTGTAAGTAATTGTACTTAAAGCTGCTTTTGTATCTTTATAATCCATAATACTAGTTATATTTTTAAACTTTCTCTTTTTCCTTTCTAATTTCTAAAACTTCAGCAATCCGTATTTCTTCTTTTTGCAAAGTAGACAACATACTATCAGCATCTTGTAAAAATTGAGATTGCGGGTAATTTCTTACCAATTTTTCGTATGCTTCAATAGCATCTTTAATTCTTTCTGGTCTTCTTCTATCTGTACTTTTTAGCACATAATCATGAGCTGCTTTCAATCTATAAAACAAAGCCTCTTCTTTAAACTCTGAACCTAAATAATCAGATAACAAATTATCAAAAGCTTGAATTGCTGCTTTATAGTTTCTCATATCATAATCTGCAGTTGTATAATATACTTTAGCAATATCAAAATATTTTTTTTGTAACTTATATCTAAGTTCTTTATAGTGTGCATTTGCTTCTTCTAATTTATCTGAATCTGGATAATTATTGATAAACATCTGGAAAGCTTCTAATGCCTTTTTTGTATCTGTTGGATCTTTACTTGACACAGGTGAAGCTAATTTATAACTATATGCAGATAAAAAAGCAGCTTCCTCTAACTTGGAACTATTTGGATAATTTTTTGTAAAACGGTCAAAATAATATCCTGCTGTTGTATATGTTTTTACATTAAAATTAGATTGAGCAACCATAAATTGTATACGTTCCATTTGTGGTTTACCTCTGTAAGCTGGTGTAATTTTTTCGAACAAACGCAATGCCTTGCTAAACTTTTTAGTTTCGTACATTTTTACGGCCATCTTGTATTTTTCTTCTACACTACCCTTATTTAACACTTTTTGGTATTCACCACAAGAGTATAATAAAAGACTTAAAGCCAATAAATACGCTAAATTTTTAATTTTTTGCATCCTGCAAAATTATGAATTAATTATGGATAATAAAAGCATTTATTTTTATCAAAATAAAACTCAGTCATTGTTTAATTATGGCACAAGACTTTATCTTAAATTCAAAATAAGACTTAATGCAACAATCTACGATGCAATAATGCATTAAAAAGTCTTAAAATATTAAAAAGAAGATACTAAAAGTTTGTTAAGAATTAAAAAGAAGTTACGTAGTTAGCTATCTTTTCTGTTAATTGACTGCTGGCCTTTACTAATGGTAAACGTACATCATTGCCACATATCCCTAACTCTTTTAATACAGTTTTAATTCCTGCAGGGTTGTTTTCTTCAAAGATGTAGTCGATAATATCCATTAATTTAAAATGAATTTCATAAGCTTCTTTGTTTTCACCTTCTAGACCTAATTGTATCATTTTAGAAAATTCAACAGGAAAAGCTTGACCTATTACAGAAATAACACCTGAGCCTCCTGCTAAAGCTACGCCTAATGCTAAATCGTCATCTCCAGAAATTATTAAAAAATCCTTTGGCTTGTCTTTTAATAAGCTATTGTATTGTTGTTGTATGTTACCAGCTTCTTTAACACCTACAATATTGGTAAAGTCATTTGCTAACCTTATAATTGTTGAAGGCTCCATATTTTTAGCAGTTCTACCAGGAACATTATATAAAATTATTGGCAATTCTGTTGCTTCTGCTAAAGCTTTGTAATGTTGATAAAAACCTTCTTGAGTTGGTTTACTGTAATAAGGAGCCACAGACAAAACACCATCTATCCCTGTAAAATCTCTAGTTTTAAATTCTTTAACAACCTCGGCTGTATTATTACCTCCAACACCTAAAACTAGAGGAACTCTACTATTGTTTTCTTTAATAATTAGATCTATAATTTGCTGTTTTTCTTCTTTAGTAATCGTAGCACTTTCTGCAGTTGTACCATTTATTACTAAATAATTCGTGCCATTTTCTATATTAAAGTTAACTAACTTTTTAAGTGCTTTAATATCTACAGATAAATCTTCTTTAAAGGGTGTAATTAAAGCTACACCTGTACCAACAAATTTTTGCATTAGTTTTAGTTTTTAAACGGGGTAAAATTACAATATTTAGAAATATGAAATTGTATAATTCTAGCAGAATATTAAGAATACACAACTTTAAGATTGAAGTTTAATTTTTTAGCTTTTTTAAGATTTTCAAATACTTTTTTAACTCTTGAAAAAACATCTTATTTGTGTTTGTTGGTATAGAAATTTCTAAATCATATAACTGTGGATTTACATTTGAAATTCCTGCTTTAAATTTGGCATTAGAACGCAATACAGAATTTTCTATATAAATATTTTTTGAATTAAAAAGTCCAATTAATAAATCAAAAGGCTCCTCTATAAAAACTTTAAAACTAGGTTGTTTAATTTTACCATCCCACTTGAAATCTTTTTCTGTAAAATGCTTGTAAGAAACTTCTTGTTTTCTCTCATAAGGTCTAAAACTATAAAACTTTACATTATTAAACTCTAAAACATCTTCTAATTCTTGTTTTATTTTTAAAAGACTATAGTTAGCATCTTCTGTTATAACACCTACTGTTTTTATGGTACCACTACTAATCTCTCTATTTTTTTCTTTTAGTAAAAGTAATTTTTTAAAATTCCTATTGATAAATTGTTTTTTCAATCGTTTTGAATGTTTTTTAAAACTTCGTTAAATTAGTATAATGTAACGAATATAATATTATATTTTTTTTCGATTATCATCAGACTTTGTATCTATCAATTTATTGTAAGGATCTACACCAACCTCTGTAGGTCTGTGATCTACAATAATCGAAATTTTATTATTAATAGCAATAATTTTATGTTTTTGTAGGTAAATTTCTTTCTCCTTCTTTACTCCATCAACCTCTTCTTCTGTAAAAACACCTATATCAATATAATCGTTTAATTGCGTAGAAAGTTTTTCTTTATCTGAGTCTGGCATTTTATAAGTTAAAGTATCACCTACTTGTTCTCCATAGAATTTTTTACCTTTTTCATCATTCTTGTATTTAGCAACTTCAAACTCTATATCTACTTGATATTTTCCATTATCTAACTTTTTAGTTTCCACTTCTAAAATTCTATTTTTATAAAGTGTAATCGTTTCGAACATATCTTTTATGATGTATTGTAAAGAATCTGGAGTAACCTCTCTGATATAATCTACCATTTCTATGGATGTAGTATAAGGTGGTTCTTGAAATTTAACTTTTTCTATATACCTTTTTAAAGCTCCATTTAATTTTTCATCACCTATATAATCACTTAAAGCATAAAAAACTAATGACCCTTTTTGATAACGTATATAACCTTGACCATCATTAAACATTAATGGTTTTTCACGTTTACTTTCAAAGGTCCTTTGTTGTAAATAACCATCTAAAGCTTCTTTTAAAAAAGTTCTCATTTTAGATTTACCTAGCTCCTCTTCCAAGACTTTTAAAGCAACATATTCAGACATACTTTCAGACAACATTGTGGCTCCTAAAACGTCTGCACCAATTACTTGATGTGCCCACCATTGATGAGCAACTTCGTGCACAGTTACTGCATAAGGATAATCTACACCATCATCACTTTCATCATCTACATCTGCTATAAAACCTATACTTTCTGAAAACGGAATTGTATTTGGAAATGATTGCGCAAACGTACCTCCTGTTTTTGGAAATTCTATAATTCTGACTTGTTTGTGTTGATAAGGACTAAAATTTTCTGAATTATAATCTAATGAAGCTTTCATACCTTTCATCATTCTATCTAAATTAAATTCATGTCCTTTATGATAGTAAATTTCTAGACTAATGCCTTTATACATTTCTTTTTCCACTTCATATCTTGCAGAATTGAATGCATAGAAATTTAAAATTTTACTATCCATTTTATAATGGAAATATTTACGACCATCTTCTACCCATTCTTTCTGTAAATAACCAGGAGCTATTGCAATTTGATCTTCTGAAGTAGAAACAGTTGCTTCAAAATCGATCCAATCTGAGTCTTTAGAAATGTAAGTATTACCTAAAGCTGTTGAATCTGATGGATGAGGACGTAGATTGTTCTTTGGTAAATCGTATTTTTTACGAGTTTGATTGTCTGTCAATTCTCCTGCAGCAGAATATCCTAAATTAGGAAACATTGAGTTATTGATAAATGTTCCATTTTCTCTAATAGGAGAATTTTGATTAAACATGGTATTCTTATCACTTTCTACTGTAACTTTTAACGCTAACGTATCTCCAGGAAGTATAGGACTGTCAAAATGATAAATATCAAAGTTATGTATGGTGTCTTCTAAAACCAATTGATTAGATCTTGTAAATTCAAACGTACTTTTAGCTGCATTATGATTAAGAAAAACGCTATCTATAGCTTGGTTTGTTTTGTTAACCATTTGCATAACTGCAGAAGCTTTAAACGTTCTTTCTTTAGGATAAATATCTACGTTAGTTTTAACAGCTATAATTCTTGGCTGTTTATAATCTTCGTATTTTTTATATTTCTTTTCCCACTCAACTCTTCGTTTTTCGATTTCTTTACCAGTAAAACTTTCTTTATCGATATTATTTTCTTTAAAAATGGTAAAACCTAATCCTAAGAAAGCAACTAAGAATATGATAAAAGTTGTAGAAATTTTTCCTGTAAATCTATTTTTAGCAATAGCAAAACGTTCTGCAAAAGAAAACGGAATTCCACGAACCCAAAAAGACAAAGCCACAATAATTAAAGTGATACCTCCTAAAAGCCAATAGATTTTGTACCATAAGTAAGGGCCTAAAGAAAAACCATAACCATTCATGTCCGAATAACTAAAACCTGGGCCTTCATTGTATTTAAAAATAGCTTGCTCTATACCAATAAAAGATAATAAAGGCATACCAACTGCTATGATTAATAATGCAAAAAGACCTAAATATGGGTTTCTAATTAACGTTTGAATAAAAAGCGCCAGCAAAGCCCAAACTATATAGTTAAGAAAATCTAACACATACAATTCATAAATATAATGACCAATTTCAAAGTCATAGTAGCCTTTATATATCTGAAATATAATTCCAGAAATCATAATTACACTTACCAACACCAATTGCATTTTTAATAGTGCAATTAACTTAGAAAATAATAGAGACCAATTGGGTATTGTAGTAGCATCAACCAAATGATTTACTCTTGCAATTTGTGCTCTTTGTACTAGTAAACCAGCGTATAAAAATGTACAAATGTTTATCGATAAAACAAAAACACCACCTCCATTTAGCATTTGCCAAGTAACAGGTAAAGTTTGAGTACCAAAAATACTACCCGCTGTAAATAAACCTACCACAATTAAAAGAACACCTACTAAAACTATAGAAATAAAAGGCCAACTTTTAATGATGTATTTAAAATCGATATTCGATAACCTCCAAGTAGCTTTTAAGTTTTGAGCTAAAGAATAATCATGCGTAACTTTAGGTAAGTTAATTTTAGTAATTCCACTGTAATTTCTTTTTATAATTCTTTCTCCTTTTACTTTTCTAAAAGAAAATGAAATTGCATTCTGACTGAATGAAAAGATTTTATACACCAATCCAAAAATAATTGCAGCAATTAAAGACCACAACATACGATTGTAAATAATCATAGATTCTACAGGAATTTGCATGCTGTTTTGTTCTGACATAGTCCAATATTCTGTATAATAAGAAATTGATGCAGAACCAAAAGGATCTAAAATTGCAGCCAACATTTTATAATCAGCCTCCATTAAATTACTTATAACTACAGCTTGTGCAAACATTAAGATAATGACTGTAATAAAACCGGCTGCTATATTTCTTGTGAATGTTACAATTGCAAAAACGATGGCACCAAAGAAAACTACATTTGGTAAAATAAAAAGCAAATAGGTTTTTACGTAGGTTAAAAGACTAAACGGACCTACAATATCCGGGTTTGTACCTGGAAAACGAAAACCGATTATCATTCCTAAACCAATTCCTAAAACGATTATTGAAACTATAGTAATTCCACTTAAAAACTTCGCAAATAAGTAATTTGCCTTTGTAAATGGGTAGGAATATAAAATGGTATGCATTTCACTTTTATAGTCTCTATAAACAGAAACACCAATGATAGAAGGAAATAAGAAAAAGATAAATGTGGTTAAACCATTAAATAAGCCATTAACCCCAATTGGCGAGTTGACAATTCTAGAAGAACCTGTAGTTACAGTAATAAAATCCCAAATACCAGCAGAGGATGCTGAGAAAAAGAAGGCTAAAAAAATAAAAATAGCCAAGTAAATATAGAAAGCTGGCCTACCAAACCAGTATTTTAATTCTTGTTTATATATTGTAGAAAACATTTTTTTGATGTTTAGATTGTTTGATGATTTGATTTCTTAATTCGTAAAGATTTAGATAAATAAATTCTTAGATTACATTTTTTTAATTCAAAAATCTAAGGACCTTTTAAGCTAACTCTGGTTCATCTTGTTTTAATGCAATAAAGTAAACATCATCTAATTGAGGAGTTGCTTCAACAAATTCTTCAGCTGGCTTTTCTTCTGCATGCACTCTAATATTTAGTGTATTGTCTTGGTTATAATTTGATGATAAAATAGAGAACATTTTTTCATTTGCTTCTAAATCATCTCTCTCAATAATTTTTGTCCAAATTTTACCTTGCAATTCTGCAGTTGCTTCTTGAGGAGTGGTATGCTTTAAAATTTTACCACCATTTAAAATGGCCATTTCATTACATAGTTCTTTAACATCTTCTACTATATGTGTAGAAAAAATTACAGTACAATTAGTACCTACTTCTCTTAAAACATTTAAAAATCGATGTCTTTCTGCAGGATCTAAACCAGCAGTTGGTTCATCTACAATAATTAGTTTTGGATTATTTAAAAGCAATTGTGCAATTCCAAAACGTTGTTTCATACCTCCAGAATAACCTGCAACATGTTTGTATCTTACATCATATAAATTTGTAATTTCTAAGACTTCTTTCACCAATTTTTCACGATCAGATTTTTTTGCAACACCTTTTAACGTTGCAAAATAATCTAGTAAATCTTCTGCAGACATTTTTGGATACACACCAAATGATTGAGGTAAATATCCCAACACTTTTCTTAAAGACATTTTATCTTCTAACACATTAATATCACCAAAAGTAATGCTACCTGAATCAGAGCTTTGTAATGTTGCAATGGTTCTCATTAAAGAAGATTTACCTGCTCCATTTGGCCCTAAAAGACCAAACATACCTGTACCAATTTCTATACTTAAATTATCGATTGCTTTTACACCGTTTTTATACGTTTTCGTTAAATTCTGTACGCTTAATTTCATGTTAGTTTGGTTATAGTTCTTTTTTAATTTTAATTCTAGAAGATCTTGCAATATTTCCTTCTTCCCTCTCATTTTCGAAGATAATATTTACATAATCATAATTGTCTAAATTTAATAAATACTCTTTTACTTTAGTGATTATAAATTCAGCATCATTATTCAATTCTTCTTTATTAGGTAACTCTTGTTCTGCAAACTCAAAAGTTAGGTTTAAACCTTTTTCTTCAAGACTATTATTTTTCTTTGTATAATAAGTTCCAATTGCTAAATCATCAAAATCGAGTTGTTTTTTCAACTCTTTTTCAAATCCAGTTTTTCCTACTTTAAAATCAGGATGAAAATCTGATGTCCCTTCAACTATCGTAGTACAATTTACAAGTAGTAACATAACACTTATAAATAAAGTAGTTTTTAAAATTTTCATAGTTTTTTTTGATTGATTTAATAGTTCTACTATAAGTGTATTAATCAGCTATAATATTACAATATTTAAGATTAAATTGTAAGAAAAGTTGAAAAAACGTTTTATTTTTACAAAAAACAGAATAGATATTATGTCAGATAAATCAATATTAAATAAAGAATCGCTAACGTTTTTAGAGAAATATTTAAATAATGCATCTCCAACTGGTTATGAATGGGAAGGTCAAAAAATTTGGATGAACTACCTAAAACCTTATGTAGATGACTTTATTACAGATACTTATGGTTCTGCTGTAGGAGTTATAAATCCAGATGCAAAATACAAAGTAGTTATAGAAGGCCATGCAGATGAAATTTCTTGGTATGTAAATTACATTACAGATAATGGTTTAATTTACGTGATAAGAAATGGAGGATCAGATCATCAGATTGCACCAAGTAAAATTGTAAATATTCACACAAAAAATGGTATTGTAAAAGGTGTTTTTGGATGGCCTGCAATACACACTAGAGACAAAGCAAGTGAACAAGCTCCAAAACCAGATAATATTACCATAGATGTTGGTTGCGAAAACAAAGAAGAAGTTTTGGCATTAGGTATTCATGTTGGTTGTGTAATTACATATCCAGATGAATTTCATGTATTAAATGGAGATAAATTTGTTTGTAGGGCTTTAGATAACAGAATGGGTGGTTTTATGATTGCTGAAGTGGGAAGATTATTAAAAGAAAATAACATACAATTACCATTTGGACTCTATATTACCAATTCTGTGCAAGAAGAAATAGGTCTGCGAGGTGCAGAAATGATTACGCAAACTATAAAGCCTAATGTTGCCATAGTTACTGATGTAACTCATGACACAACAACACCAATGATAGACAAGAAAAAAGCAGGGCATTTAGAATTAGGAAAAGGTCCTGTTATAGCATATGCACCTGCTGTACAACAAAAATTAAGAGACTTAATTATAGATACTGCAGAAGCTAAAGAAATACCTTTTCAAAGATCTGCACTTTCTAGAGCAACAGGTACAGATACAGATGCTTTTGCTTATAGTAATGGAGGAGTTGCATCTGCGCTAATTTCTTTACCTTTAAGATACATGCATACCACTGTAGAAATGGTTCATAGAAGTGATGTAGAAAATGTAATTAAAATGATTTATGAAGCATTATTAAAAATTAAAGACGGAGATACTTTCTCTTATTTTGAATAAAAAAATAAAAAAACCTCACGGACTTTAAACATCTGTGAGGTTCTATTATAAAAATAATGGACGAGTATATAGACATACTAACTTCTGAAGGAGAACTAACAGGAAAAACTGCGTTAAAATCTGATGCTCATAAACATGGTTGGTTTCATGCAACTGTGCACATTTGGCTCTTTACATCAAATAAAAAAATATTGCTTCAAAAAAGGTCACTAACCAAAAAGGTATTTCCTGGTTTATGGGATATTTCTGTTGCAGGGCATATTGCTGCTGGTGAAACAATTTTAGCCTCAGCAAAAAGAGAAATCTTAGAAGAAATTGGCTTAGAAATTAAAGAATCTGATTTGGTTAAAATAGGAACAAGAATTCATCAAGTTTCACATGCAAATGGCATTCAAGACAATGAACATCATCATGTATTTATAGCGGAATTAAAAGCGACAGTTTCTGAATTAAAAATTCAAGAGGAAGAAGTAGCTGATATTAAATTATTCGATTTATCTGTTTTAAAATCAACAAAAAACCTCGAAAACGTATTACTATCTAGATTCCATGATTATTATGTTGATGTTTACAACAAGATTCTAGAATATTTAAAAAACAAAACAAACTAATAGTATTATTAAAATTACTTTTTAGGCTTCTCAAAAAATGAATCTGCTAATTTAGCTTTACTTGCTAAAGGCAATGTAAATTCTTTTGCAGGCCTTGCTGGTTCTGTTGGCATACCTTTATCATCTTTATTATACCAAGTAATTTCTTTTGGTAAAATTAAGCCATTTACATTTTCCCACTTATTGTATTTAATTAAATTATACCTATTGCTTGGTTCTTTAGAATTAAAAGTAACTGTGTACGCTAACCATTCCATTTGAAAGTTTTTTGGATTGTAATACACAATGTAATTGTCATCTGGAGAAGTACCAATATTTTCTTTATAAGAAATTTTAAATCCAGGATATTCTATACCTTCAAAAGAAATTGAATCTGCTTTTTCATAAATAATACCATCATCTGCTAATACAAATGGCATTGCATAAAAGTAAAAATATAAGTTATAGTAAAACTCAGGATTTCCTTTGTAATCGCCTTTATTCTCTTCATCCAACCAAACTTCTCTACCATTAAAACCTAATGAATATTTAGGAGAATTTACGACTGTTTTTCTCGATTTCAAATCTGCTGTATGCGCTTCTTCTCCTTTATTAAAAGATAAAACCTGCAAACTATTCCAAGTTGCTAAACCTCCATGCGTTTTGAAAACTTTAGCTAGTTCTTTTGGAGTGTTTTTGTTTACTTCAGATTTAATTTCTGTTTTATTTGTATCCTCAGTTTCTTTTTTAACTTGTTTCTTGCAAGAAACTACGGTAATGGCTAAAATAAACACAAATGCTATATTTTTCATTATTTGGTTTTTTGAATATTTAGATTTTTTGTCGAAAATTTACAGCTAGATTACAGTTTTATTTTAAATTTTTGATTGGTAGGTATACAAATCAAAATACCTGCCTTTTGCCTCAATCAACTCATCATGTGTACCTCTTTCTGCAATTTTACCAGATTCTATTACTAAAATTTGATCGGCTTTTTTAATTGTACTCAATCTATGAGCAATAACTATTGTTGTTCTGTTCTTTATTAATTCTGATAAACTCTTCTGAATCAATGCCTCACTTTCTGTATCTAAACTTGATGTTGCTTCATCTAAAATTAGAATTCTAGGATCTGCTAAAATGGCTCTTGCAATTGCCAAACGTTGTCTTTGTCCTCCAGATAATTTTACACCTCTTTCTCCTATTAATGTATCTAAACCGTCATCAAACCTGTCTGTAAATTCGTTTACATAAGCTACATTCACAGCATTTTGCAATTCTTTATCAGTTGCATCTGGTCTTGGAAAAAGAATATTTTCTCTTATTGTACCTTCAAATAGAAATTCGTCTTGTAAAACAACTCCTAAATTTTTACGATAACTAGACAGTTTTACTTTAGACATATCTTGATTATCTATAGTTATTTTACCAGATTTCGGATTTAAAAATGTTGCTGATAAGCCTGCAATTGTAGATTTACCAGAACCAGAACTACCCACTAAAGCAGTTACAGAACCTGCAGGAACTTGAAAATTAATGTTATGTAGCACTTGTTTACCAGCTTCATAGGAAAAAGAAACATCATCAAAATTAATTTCACCATCAACTTTATCTAATTCTATAGTTCTGCTTGCATCATCTTCTTCAGCAGCCATATTCATTAATTCTTCAGTTCTATCTAAACCTGCTAATGCTTCTGTAAGTTGACTACCAATATTACTCATCTGTACAATTGGAGCCACCATAAAGGCTAATAGAAATGTAAACTGAATAAAATCTCCAAATGTTAAGGTTTCTTCTATCATATAATAACCACCAATTCCCATAACTCCGGTTGTTGCTAAGCCAATTAAAAAAGTTGAAGAACTTGTCATTATTGCAGTTGCTGTCATACTTTTTTTAACATTGATGAAAATATCTGCAACACCTTTTTCGAAGATTTTACTTTCTTGTTCTTCTGCATTAAAAGCCTTAATAACTCGAATTCCACCTAAAGTTTCCGTTAAACGTCCATTTACCTCTGCGTTTATTTTACCTCTTGCTCTAAAAATAGGACGAATATATTTAAATGATTTTAAAGCAATTAATCCAAATATAGACAATGGAACAAAGGTAAAAAGCGTCATCCAAACATTCATGTTAATTAAAATAACCAGCGTTACAATTGCTGTAAAAGAACCTCCAATTAATTGCACTAAACCTGTACCAATTAAGTTTCTAACTCCCTCAACATCAGTCATAATTCTAGAAACTAAAGCTCCAGATTTGGTGTTATCGAAAAAACTAATAGGTAAGGTTAATACCTTTCTTTGCACCTCTGCTCTTAATTCTGAAATTAAATATTGTGCTTGTATACTTAATACTTTGGTAAGTAAAAAAGAGGTAATCGCTTGTACAGAAATAGCACCTATAACAATAACTATCAAAGAGTATAATTGACTGTAATCCTTATTAGGTACAACCTCATCTAACAACACTTTACTTTGTAAGGGTAAAACAAAACCAGATAAACTTCTAATAATTATTAAAATTAGACCAACAAAAACTAGGTTTCTTCTTGGCCAAATAATAGTTTTAAAAGCTTGTTTTAAAGTTACTTTTGGTTTTCGTTTTCCTTTTGATGATTCTTTAAAATGCTGCATAATTTATATATAGGTGAATTTACATGCCAGAAAAAGAAATCTGACATAGTTGCAAATTTAGTCTAAATTAAAAGACCTCATAGATTAAAAACTATGAGGTCTAAGAAGAATTTAAAAATAAGCCTTTAAGAAACTTAGTTTTTGTAATCCATTTAAAAAATATTACAATCTATTGTCAATAATATTTTGAACAACTTCTGGATTTAAAAGAGTACTAGTATCTCCTAAATTATCCATTTCATTTGAGGCAATCTTACGTAAAATACGTCTCATAATTTTACCTGAACGTGTTTTTGGCAAGCCCTCAGAAAACTGAATTTTATCTAATTTAGCTATCGGCCCAATTCTATCTGAAATTAACTGATTAATTTCTTTTCTTAAATTATCATGCTTTCTACTTTCTCCAGTATCTTTTAAAGTAATGTAACCATAAAGAGCACTCCCTTTAATATCGTGAGGAAAACCAACAATAGCAGACTCAGCAATAGCAGGATGCTCATTAATAGCGTCTTCTATAGGTGCAGTTCCTAGATTATGCCCAGATACAATTATTACATCATCAACTCTACCCGTAATTCTATAATAGCCTACCTCGTCTCGTAAAGCGCCATCGCCTGTGAAATATTTATTTTCGTAAGCAGAAAAATAGGTTTCTTTATAACGTTGGTGATTTCCCCAAATTGTTCTTGCCATACTTGGCCAAGGATATTTTATACACAATCTACCCTCTACCTGATTGCCTTTTAATTCTTGTCCATTTTCATTCATTAAACAAGGTTGAATTCCTATAAAAGGTAAAGTTGCGTAGGTTGGTTTTGTTGGCGTTACATAAGGAATAGGAGTAATCATCATACCTCCTGTCTCTGTTTGCCACCAAGTATCAATAATTGGGCTTTTCTTTTTTCCAATAGTATCATTATACCAATGCCAAGCCTCTTCATTTATGGGTTCTCCTACAGATCCTAATACCTTTAATGAAGATAAATCGTATTTATCTACCAATTCTGTTCCATGTTTTGCCAAGGCTCTAATTGCTGTTGGTGCAGTATAAAATTGATTTACTTTATGTTTTTCTACAATTTCCCAAAAACGCCCAAAATCTGGATAGCTAGGCACACCTTCGAACATTACAGAAGTTGCTCCGTTTGCCAATGGCCCATAAACAATGTATGAATGCCCAGTAATCCAACCAATGTCTGCTGTACACCAATATACATCGTTCTCTTTATATTGAAATGCGTTTTTAAAGGTATATGCAGTATATACCATATAACCTGCGGTTGTATGGACCATTCCTTTTGGTTTTCCTGTGGAACCAGAAGTGTATAAAATAAATAAAGGATCTTCTGCATCCATTATTTCTGCTTCACATTCAATTGATGCTTTGTCTAATAAAGGCTGTAACCATTTATCACGTCCTTCTTTCATTTGGATATCTGAATTGATTCTTTTGGCAACCAAAACAGTTTCTACTCCAGTACAACTTTCTAAAGCTTCATCTACAATCCCTTTTAAATCGATCGTTTTTGAACCTCTATAAGACCCATCTGAAGTAATCACCAACTTACAATCACAATCATTAATTCTTGTTGCCAATGCTGTTGAGGAAAAACCTGCAAAAACTACAGAGTGTATAGCTCCAATTCTTGCACAAGCTAGAGTTGCTATTGCCAATTCAGGAATCATTGGCACATAAATACAAACACGGTCTCCTTTTTGAATTCCATTTTCTTTTAACACATTTGCAAATTGATTTACTCGACTATGTAAATCGTTATAAGTAATATGTTCTGCAGATTCATTTGGGTCATTAGGCTCAAATAAAATAGCTGTTTTATTTCCTCTCGTAGCAAGATGCCTATCAATACAGTTTTCTGTAATATTTAATTTTGCACCTTCAAACCATTTTATTTCTGGTTTAGAAAAATCCCAATCTAAAACTTTATCCCATCTTTTTTGCCATCTAAAATGCTCTTCGGCAATTTCTTCCCAAAACAACTCTGGGTTGCGAATAGAGTTTCGATATACTTGATAATATTCCGCAAAGTTTTTTATATGATAATTACTCATAATTTTAAATTTAAATATTTTTATTTTTTGTAAGATTTAGTTTTTTTGTTTAACAAACCAAACCAATTTGGGTTAAGAAACTTTAATTTAATTAGTGCCCAAATTATAAGTACAAATGAAGCTCCCAAAACTATAGATAAGAAGGGATCTACTTGAGATTTATTTTCAAATTTGAATCTAAGAAATAAGGTAATTACAACGTAGATGCTAATAAAAACATCTGAAGTTAATGCATTTAATTTAAATTTCATGTCTTTGTACTTTAATTAAACATTGTTTGTTTGCACACAAAATCAATAATTAATTAAGTAGTTCAAAAATTTCTGAAACTATTTTTTTTAAAGAAAAGGGTTTTGTTAAATATTTATCAGCTCCTAGTTTTAGCCCTTTTTCTTTATCAGAAGCTTTATTTTTTGCTGTTAAGAAAACAATTTTTGTATTCTTAAAAGACTTTTTTTCTTTTATATTTTTTATTGTTTGATAACCATCTACGTTTGGCATCATAACATCTAAGAGAATTACATCTGGGATTTCATTATTTAAAATTTCGAAAACCTCACTACCATCCCTTGCTATAAAAACTTGAAAATTCTTTTTTTTAAATGCATATTCTAGAGACATTACTATGTTTGGCTCATCGTCTACAATTAAAATTTTTTTCTTCATATAAATTTGGTGTACAATTTAGTTAAAAGGAAGCGTAAAAACAAACTTAGCGCCATTTTTTTGATCTCTTTCGGCCCAAATTTTACCCTTATGTTTTTCTACAATTTGCTTTGTTATAGCAAGTCCTAAACCACTTCCTGTTGGTTTAAGTGTATTCTGATTTTTGGATTGGTAAAATTTTTGAAAAATAAATTCAAAATCTTCTGCTGGAATACCCTTTCCATTGTCTTTCACAGTAATTTCTAATTTGCTGTTTCCAAGTCTATAATCAATAATTATATGCCCATTTTGCTTTGGACAAAATTTTATTGCATTTGATAATAAATTGGTAAACACCTGAATAATCTTATCTTCATCATAGAGTAATGTATAGTTAAAAAGATTTTTGTTTTGAATTATGATTCCTTTATTTGCAGCAATTTGAGCGACACTAGCTATTGACTTTTGAATTGATTTTTGAATATCTTTTGCTTCTAGGTTTAATCGCAAACGACCAGTTTCTAAATTTTCGAAATCAAGAATATTGTTAATTAAGCGAGATAAACGCTCAGAATCATTTAAAATATTTTTTAAAAACTGATTTTTTGTCTCTGATGGCATTTCATCCATATCTTCTAAAAGTAGTTCCGTTGCTGCTCTAATCCCTGTAATAGGTGTTTTTATTTCGTGCGCAACCGTATCTAAAAATTCATCTTTTTGCTTGTCCTTCTCCATCAACTCAATATTTGCATCTTTTAATTTTGTAGAAACCTGAGTTAATTCCTCAGATTTACTTGTTAAAATTTTATTATGCAAAATATTTTCTTTTGACTCTTCTAATATTTTAAGAACTTCTTTTAAACTTATTTCTTCTTCTTTGACCACATTAGCAATCAATATTTTTGCAGAAGCACTACCAATATTTCCCGTAAGAAGTTTCTCTGAAAAATTAATTAATCTAGCATCAGCTAATTGTGTGTTTTCATCTAAATTGTATTTTCTAAAAAAAAGAGATAAGGCTCTATTAGCTCTTTGCTCTCCTAAAAAACGAACTAATACAGATTTAATATCCTTAACATAGGCCTCTCCTTTCCAAACAAATGCATTATCTTGAATAGAAGAAAAATTCGAACTATACACAAACATTTCTGCATAATTACGTTCTCTATAATTGCTTTTTAGAAATAATGAGAATATTAAATAACTCGATAAATTAAAAAATATACTCCAAAAAAAAGCATGTGCAGGTGCACTTAAGAAATCGATACCAAATAATGCATAAGGTTTAAGATTTTCAATATGCAAAAAACCATAATCCACAAAATCATTAGAACCTGAATACGCATATAAGGTAAAAGGAAGAACTAATGTATAAACTGAAATTAAAAACCCAATTATTATTCCAATGATTGCACCTTTAGAAGATCCTCTATTCCAAAACAATCCTATAAAGAATGAAGGTGCTAATTGAGCTATTATTACAAACGAAATTAAACCAATAGAATATAAAGAAAGTTCTTTGGAAAATGAAATATAAAAAAAGTATGCAAATATGATTATTAAAAAAATAGCAAACCTTCGAATTATTTTTATACTCTTTTCATTTTTCTTTGGTTGATTTTTAAGGAATCTATTTAAAAAACCATAGGGAATAATCAAGTTATTACTTACCATATTTGATAAGGCAATTGTTGAAATTATCACCATAGATATAATTGCTGAAAAACCTCCTAAAAAAACCAATGTTGCTAGGAAAATATTATCATTTTCAAGAGGTAAAATTAGAGAGTAATATTCTGTAGTTAGTGTGTCTCCAAAAGTAATTTTACCAGCCCAAGCAATAAAAATAACAAAGAAATTAAAAAATAATAAATACAATGGAAACAACCAAATGGCTTTTTTAAGATCTTTTTCTCTTGTATTTTCTAACACAGAAACCTGAAACTGTCTTGGTAATAAAAAAATTGCTAAAAAAGACAAGCAAATCATAAAAAACCAATTAAACCCTTCCTCTACTCCATTAATAGTTATTAAACTGGTAAAATATTCTTTTTTAGAAATTTGATTATAAATATCTGTAGTCCCATCAAAAACATAAAAGGTAACATAAGCACCCACTATTAAAAAGAACACTAATTTTAAAATAGATTCGAACGCTACTGATGCAATAACACCAGTATGTTTTTGAGAAGCATCAGATTTTTGAGTCCCAAAAAAAGTTGCAAAAACTGCCAAAAGAAGAGATACATAAAATGTAGAATCATCAAAAATACTTATGGAAGTATATCCTGACTTATTAGTCATAATCTCAAAAGTTTCGGAAACTGCTTTTAACTGAAGAGAGATATATGGTATAGTCCCAAAAAGACAAACTACTGTAACTAAACCTGCTAAAAATCGATTATTTCCATAACGCAGAGATATAAAATCTGCAATAGATGAAATTTTATGTTGTTTAGAAATTCTTATAATTTTACGAAGTAAAAGAATCCAAATAGGAGCAGCAATGACAGGACCTAAATAAATAGGTAAAAAATCTATACCTTGATTTGCAGCTATACCAACACTTCCATAATATGTCCAAGCGGAGCAATAAACTGCTAATGACAATGTATAAATGTATGGATTGTTTACCCATTTACTTTTCTTTTTCTTTTCTGCAATAAAAGCTATAAGAAAAAGAAAAAAAAGATAAATAAGTATAATTATAATTAATGAATAATTACTCATAATAACGTTTTAGAAGAAAAAATGAAATTATGATAGATATCAACCAAATTATAAAAATTGAAAAATAAAAAATTGGAATTCCAAATAAATGATTGCTTGAATTATAAACAAGAACTAAAGGTATATTCAATAAAAGAATAAGTACAATAGAAAGAATAATTAATTTATGTGAATGTTGTTTTTTCAAAAAAAATCTATTTTTTTACAATATAATAAATCAGCATTACAATTTGTAATGCTGATTCATAAAAATACTAACTATTATAAAATTAATGATCTGATGCTTCTCCTGCCCCTGAAGGGATTCTAATACTTTCAACCATTTCTTGAACATCAGATGGCGGAGCAGCTGTAATTCTAGAAACTACTAGAGAAATAACTACATTTACAAACATAGCAATTGTACCAAAACCTTCTGGAGATGTTCCAAACCACCAATCTGCTTTAGTTCCTCCACCAAACATATCTAACTTAAACTTCATCATATAGAACATCATAAGCAAAATTCCTACAACCATTCCAGATATTGCACCTTCTTTATTCATTTTCTTATCAAAAATCCCCAATACAATTGCAGGAAAAAAAGATGCAGCTGCCAATCCAAAAGCTAAAGCTACAACAGCAGCAACAAACCCAGGTGGGTTAATTCCAAAGTATCCTGCTATTAAAATAGCTACAAATATTGAAATTCTTGCCGCAGTTAACTCACCTTTATCCGAAATATCTGGCTTTAATTGTTTCTTAATTAAATCATGAGAAACAGAAGTAGATATTACCAAAAGGAGACCTGCTGCTGTAGATAAGGCAGCTGCTAAACCTCCTGCTGCTACTAATGCAATAACCCAGTTAGGTAGTTGAGCAATTTCAGGATTCGCTAAAACCATAATATCTCTGTCAACATAAAGTTCATTTTTAACTTCCATGTTAGAATTTGAGATTAAACGTTCACCCTGTGTTCCTCTATTTTCTGTATAAACAGGTTTTTTTCCATCTAAGGCATTACCTGCTAAATATTGAATTTTACCATCTCCATTTTTATCTGTCCACGAAATTAATCCTGTATTTTCCCAGTTTTTGAACCATTCAGGAATTTCAGAGTAACTTTTCTCACTAACTGTTTCAATTAAATTTGTTCTAGAAAAAACCGAAATTGCAGGTGCAGTTGTATATAAAATTGCTATTAAAAACAAGGCATACCCAGCAGATTTTCTAGCATCTTTTACTTTAGGTACTGTAAAGAAACGAACAATTACATGTGGTAAACCAGCTGTACCTGCCATTAAAGCTAATGTTATTGCAAACACATCCCAAGTAGATTTAGATCCAGAAGTGTATTCCTTAAATCCAAGTTGTGTATGAAGACTATCTAACTTATCTAATAAGAAGGTACCGTCTTCAACAGTGCTTCCCATACCAATTTGTGGAATAATGTTTCCGGTCATTTGCATAGAGATAAAAAATGCTGGTACCATAAATGCAAAAATTAAAACACAATATTGTGCCACTTGTGTATACGTTATACCTTTCATACCTCCTAAGAGTGCAAAAACTAAAACAACTGTCATTCCTATTAATACTCCGTAAACAATATCTACTTGCAAAAATTGAGAAAACACAATACCAACACCTCTCATTTGCCCTGCAACGTAAGTGAAAGAAACAATTAATGCACAAATAACAGCTACTGTTCTAGCTGTATTAGAATAATAACGATCTCCAATAAAATCTGGGACTGTAAATTTCCCAAACTTTCTTAAGTAAGGTGCTAATAATAATGCTAAAAGCACATAACCTCCTGTCCAACCCATAAGATAAACAGAACCATCATAACCCGCAAAAGAGATGATACCTGCCATACTTATAAAAGAGGCTGCACTCATCCAATCTGCTGCAGTAGCCATACCATTTGCTAGAGGCGACACACCTCCACCAGCTACATAAAATTCTTTTGTTGAACCAGCTCTGGCCCAAATTGCTATTCCAAAATACAGGGCAAAGGTTACCCCAACTAATATCCAAGTCCACGTTTGTACGCTCATAATTTTATTTTTTTAATATTTTAATAATTGATTATTCATCATAACCATATTTCTTATCTAACTTATTCATTAATCTCACGTAAACGAAGATTAGTATTACAAAAACATAAATAGATCCTTGCTGTGCAAACCAAAAACCTAGTTTAAATCCACCTAGTCTAATTTGGTTTAACTCTTCTCTAAAAAGAATTCCACATCCATAAGAAACTACAAACCATATAGTTAGTAATACTATTAGATATTTAATATTCTCTTTCCAATATGCTGTTGCATTGTTTTGTTTATCATTCATAATTATTAATTTTATAGGTAAATCATAGCCTGTAAAGAAAGTATATTCGTTTTAGAGGCTCCAAAATTTTGATTTCTGTATTCTAAAGTAAGTTTTGAGTTATGGCCACTCATGTATGCATTTATACCAAGACCAAAATTATTTCTTGCATCATTTAATGCATCATAACTGTGACTACCATAACTTACATAAGGTTGAAATCTTGTTTTTACTTTATCACCTGGTAAAACATAACCAATATGAGAATAAAACATTTGCCCTGTTCCATATGCGCTAAAAAAGTAATCTTTTCCATAATTATTGTCTTGAAAAACTGCATAAGCAGTAAATGCACTTCCGTTGTCACCAATTGGAGTATCATAGAAAGCATCTAAAGCAAAAATAGAAACATCTTCTCCCGATAAATTTCCAGAATTATCTGCAACAACAGCTCCATTAGGATGACTAAAAAAACCAGCACCTATATTAAATACTCTTTTCCCACCTAAATAACTTCCTACTTTGTATGGTAAAAAATTAGATTCTTGGTCTAGGAAATGATAATCTAAATAACCTGCAAAAGTTTTTCCAGCTTCTTTTGATCCCAAACTTGATCTACCATTATATACAGCTTGACCACCTGGAATAGCAGCTCTACCATCAAGAGACGATACTGATGCGTCATTTATCGCTAAACGATATTGTAGTTTATTGAAACTACCTTTTACAAAAACACCTAAGTGTCTTGCAAATTGATCCGATAAACCTATGGTTGCCCAAGATTGCCTATGGTTATCTAAAGTCATCATATTTAAAGTACTTTGATTGTTTAATCTAGAAATACCATTAAAATAATGTAACCCAGCACCTACAGAGTGGTTTTCTCCTAAACTATATTGCGCCCAAACATCATGGAAGAATAATTGAGACCCCTCTCCTTTTCCTGTAGGACTTAAAGTATTGCTTGTTAGACTGTTTAATCCAAAATGAGTGAGTATCAGAAATTTTTTGTTAATTTGAGCAAACATTAGCACCCTTGCTCTTCGTAAATTAAAATTCAATTTACTGTTTTCATTACCATTTGCATCAAATGTTGCATCGGTATTATAATTTCCTTGAATTTGTGCCCAAGAAATGATTCTAAGATATTTAGAACCTTCTTCGTTTAATTTTACTTTTAAACCTCCTGTATAATCAGGAGAACCTTGAGCCTGAATAGACTGAAAAGCAAGTAAGCATAAAACAAAGATTACAATAGAAAGTTTTTTCATAATTGTTAAAAAAGTTTTTTTGGTTAGTGATTGAATTGATTTTGTGTGCACTGCTAAACTCTTAATAATTATGCTTTTATGAAAACTATATATACATATATGGTAATTTAATATATTAATCTTTAAATCTCTCCCATTTTATAAGCATAAATTTATCTCCCAACTCAGTAATAATTACTCCAGCTCCTTTAATATTTTCAGGATCTGAAAAGTAAACACTCAACTCTTTTGAATTTAATATTTTATATGTAGGATGATAGCTAGAGTTATAAGGCCTTTTAATATTGTATTTTTTCACCCAATTCATAATACTTACGTGAGAAACACCTAATATTCTTTCGATTTCCCTATATGTTAAGCCCTCTAAATACAACTGAAGAGACTTATTCACATAATAGTCATCTATTTTTTTTCCAATTTTATTTACTGTGAAAAAATAAGAGCAAGCCTTACACTTATAACGCTGTCTTTTACCAACAACACCACTCTTTATATACTCTTCTGAATTACAATTTGGACAGTTACTTATCTTCATGTATATCTTTTTTGCATAAATATATTAATTTAGCATAAATTAATATAATTTTAATTATAATTATTTGAAATATATACTTACTTTTAAAGATAATTAACGAAAAATGATCGATTTAATTCTTGATTACTCTCTTGTAATTTTTTTATTTTTTTTAATATCAATTTTATATTCATCAGTAGGTTTTGGTGGTGGGTCTAGCTATTTAGCTGTTTTGACTTTAACCGTTTTAGCCTTTACTCAAATTAGAACTACCGCCCTTTTATGCAACCTTGTAGTTGTTTCTGGAAATGTATTTTATTATCAAAAAGAAAAGCAATTAAATTTTAAAAAAATATATCCATTAGTTATATTAAGTATTCCTTTTGCTTATTTAGGTGGTATTTTAAGAATTAATGCACAGCTATTCTATTTTCTATTGAGTATTCTTTTAATTATCACTGCGATAACAATGTGGATTTCAAAAAACAAGAAAACAATTGATTTTTCAAAAAAAAAATATATTACTCTTAAAAATAGTTTTTTAGGCGGGATTATTGGTTTTTTTTCTGGCCTAGTAGGAATTGGTGGTGGAATTCTATTAGCTCCAATACTACATCTTACCAATTGGGGAACCTCAAAAAAAATAGCAGCTGCTGCAAGTTTTTTTATCCTTGTAAATTCTGTAGCAGGTTTACTTGGACAAATCTCTAACGCAAACTTTAAACTAAACTGGCAGCTAACCTCTATTTTAATTGCTACAGTATTTGTTGGGGGAAAAATAGGAAGAAGCATAGGAAATAGGTATTTAAGCGCATTACAACTAAAAAAAGCTACAGCATTATTAATTGCCTGTATTGGAATAAAAATTTTACTAGAAACAAGCTTTAATTAAGTTATATAATCTCAGCATAGTACTTTTTGAATCTAATTATTATCTACTTAAATCTTTATTTTTAATCTAAAATATGTTTGCAAATATTCTATTTTAGTAACACCTATTGCTATTCAAGCTGTCTTAGATTTTAAAATTTATTACTCTAAAAAATAGAACCAAAAAAATTTTAGACATAATAAATTCTTTTAGTCTAATTATTTTTTAACTTTTCAACTAAAAAATGTTTAATTTATTTAACATTTAATTAAACAAATTAAAAGACTGAATAGTTTAGTTTTGTTGTGACCTTAAAATTTATATTATGAAATTCACATTAAAATTCTTTTCTTTTTTACTTATTTCTATCATTACGCTTTAGTGTGTGTCAAATAAAAAAAATGAAACAAAATCAGAAAATATTGAAAATACCACTACAGAAACTAACACTAAACCTCAAAAGGAAACTATTGTAAGCATCGCTATTGGTAACGAAAACTTCTCTACCTTGGTAGCTGCTGTTAAAGCTGCCGATTTAGTTAATACTTTAAATAGTGATGGTCCTTTTACGGTTTTTGCACCAGTAAATGAAGCATTTGAAAAATTACCTGAAGGTACCGTTACCAGTTTATTAAAACCAGAAAATAAAGAAGCATTAACATCTATATTAACATACCATGTGATTTCAGGGAAATTTATGGCAACAGATATTATAAAGGCAATTAATGATAATGATGGTAAATTCATGATTAAAACTGTACAAGGCACTATGATTACTGCATCTTTAAATGGTGGAAATGTAATTTTAACTGATGAAAAAGGAAATAATTCTACAGTTGTTATGACAGACGTTGATGCATCAAATGGAGTTATTCATGCAATTGACTCAGTAGTAATGCCTAAATAAGGTATTTATAAAAGTCATTACAAAATTTAATATATTGTTTATCTATTTTAACATTTTATTAAACAAATTAATCTTATATTTGTAATGTATTGTTTTGGTAAACATATAAAAAAATACTTCTCGTGTTAATTTGTAACTAAAACGAAACTATTAATAAAAGAAGTTTTTTGGTTGATTGATTGAAACCGCTACTTTTAGTAGCGGTTTTTATTTATTAAAGTTCAGAGATGCTATCTTGTAATCGCTTTGTAATTATATTAATTATTCTTCTATTATATTCAGAAGCATTAATAAGATAAGTATTATACTCTTCAATAGTGAAGTGTCCTAAGATACTACCTAGCAATTGTTTCTTAAAACTAACATCTTTCTGCAGATTATTTTTAATTGTGCTTTTCTTTTTTTCAATTTTAATTGCACTAAAATCTATTTTTCTTTTTAATAAATTTTGTTTGTAAAATGCAACTGTTAAATCGTGTTGCATTTTTATAATAGGCCTAATTACCAAATTTTGAAATTCTTCTATTGGTGTAATATTAGGTTTTATTAATCCAGGTAACTCTGGTCTTTTTTTAGCCATTATCTATTAAATTATCTACTTCTTGCTGATAATCATATTGCAAATCTTCATGCAACTTTAAAATTGCATTACTTGCCATTCTCATTTGAGTTTGAAATATGTTTTGTAATCGGTTACTCCTTTGAAAATAAGGATTGTAATTTTTTAACTTT
>JBDNBB010000070.1:0-7918 GCA_039768135.1 Polaribacter sp. | reverse complement strand
TTTTCCTGTTAATTCACAAACTCTAGACATCTTCTTAGACAGTTTTATAGTGTTATCTCTAAACGAGGTGCAAATCTACAAATAAATCTAATTGTGAACAAAACAATTTTACGAATTTTTTAATATTTCTTTCTCTAGCATTTCTAATGCTTTGTTTACTGTTTTATCGATAACTCTTCCCCTTGGCTTTCCAAAATTAAATTCTTCTACTAAAACAGAATTCTTTGTGGCTACAGCAATAAAAACAACCCCTACACTTTTGTCATTATGATCTGTGGTTGGCCCAGCATTACCTGTTACTGCAATTGCATAATCTGCCTGTAACTTTTCTTGTACTCCAAGCGCCATTTCTTTGGCTACGTCTTTACTAACAACGGTATTTGTTAAAATAGTATTTTTAGCTACACCAAGTAAACTTTCTTTAGTTTCTGCAGAGTAAGCTACTATACTACCTTTAAAATAAGCCGATGAACCTGCCACAGAAACTATTGTTGCAGCAATTTTACCACCGGTTAAACTTTCTGCTGTGGCAAGCGTTTTATTTTTGTTTTTTAAAAGTGCACCTATCTTATCTTCTAACTTTCCTCCTTCATCAAAACCACTAATAATATCTGGAATTAAAGTATACAACTTTTCTATTTGCCTATTTATTCCATTTTCTAAAAGAGCTTTATCATCTCCTTTTGCAGTTAAACGCAAACGAACTCTACCATAATTTGGTAAATATGCTAGTTTTATAAACGATGGCAAATTATTTTCGAATTCGGCTATTCGTTCTGCAACCACACTTTCTCCTTGCCCATAAGTCATAATTGTTTTATGAACGATAAAGGGTAATTTAAACTGTTGTTGAATTTTTGGCAAAACTTCATACTTCATTAACCCTTTCATTTCATTAGGTACACCAGGCAAAGAAACAAAGACAGTATTGTTTTCATAAAACCACATTCCAGGTGCTGTTCCATATAAATTTTTAAGCATAGTAGCCTTAGTAGGTAACATACCTTGCAATCTGTTAGATTCTCCAAATGGAATTTTATATTTTTTGAACAACTGCTGAATATGAGCTACAACTTTAGTATTCAATTCTAAATGATCATTAAAATAAGAAGCTATAGTATGCTTAGTAATATCATCTTTTGTTGGACCTAAACCTCCTGTAAGAATCACAATATCTGCTCTATCTTCCGCTTCTTTTAAAGCATTTAAAACATGTTGTTTATCATCTTGAATAGAAGAAATTTGATAAACTGAAACCCCAATTTTATTCAATTCTGTTCCTATCCATTGTGAATTGGTATCTACAATTTGACCAATTAATATTTCATCTCCAATTGTAATGATTTCTGCTTTCATTTTTTTTTAAGTTAACCTCTTACTAATTTCTAGTGTTTTTACAACACTAGAAAATCTACTTCACTCTAATATTAAAAGCTTCTTTACCTTCTATAACTCCTTTTAAATTATCATTCTCTGAAACTTTCCCAACTCCTGCAGGTGTTCCAGTAAATAATACATCTCCCTTTTTTAACGTAAAATATTGAGAAACATAAGCAATAAGTTCATCTACTTTCCAAAGCATAGATGTTGTACTCCCATCTTGAACGATTTCATTATTCTTGTACAATTGAAAATTCAAATCATTGATTTCAAAATTTTCTTTCGCATAAAACTCGCCAATTACAGCACTACCGTCAAATGCTTTGGCTTTTTCCCAAGGCAACCCTTTTTCTTTACATTTAGCTTGCACATCTCTAGCTGTAAAATCGATTCCTAAACCTACTTCGTCATAATATTTATGCGCAAATTTGGCATCAATATGTTTACCAACTTTGTTGATTTTCACCAAAATCTCAACTTCATAATGAACATCATTAGAAAAAGGCGGAATGAAAAACGGATTTTTCTTAGGTAAAATAGCTGAGTCTGGCTTTAGAAAAACAACAGGATTTTCTGGTTTTTCATTTGCTAATTCCTCTATATGTTTTGCGTAATTGCGCCCAATGCAAATTATTTTCATACTAGAATTATTCTCCTGTTTCAGGAAATACAATTGCCCTGTTTCCAGAAACAATAATTTGGTTATTTAAATGGTATTTTACTGCTCTAGCCAACACCAATTTCTCTGTATCTGCACCAATCCTTTTTAATGTTTTGGTAGTACTTTCATGATTTACATGTTTTACATCTTGATCTATAATTGGCCCTTTATCTAAATCTTCTGTTGCATAATGGGCTGTTGCCCCTATTAACTTTACACCTCTTTGATATGCTCTTTCGTAAGGGTTTGCACCTTGAAAAGCTGGTAATGATGAATGATGTATATTTATAATTCTTTCTTTATAATCATTAATAAAACCAGAAGATAATACTTGCATATACCTGGCCATAATAATTAAATCGATGTTATGAGCCTCTAATAATTCTCTTACCTGTGACTCTTGCTGTAGTTTTGTTTCTTTTGATATTGGCAAATGATAAAAAGGAATACCAAACATGTCTGCAACATATTTTAATTTATTATGATTGCTAATTACCAATTTTACATTACAATTCAGTCCGCCTTCTTTAGACCTTTCTAGTAAATCATATAAATTATGACTTGTATGAGAAACCATAATTGCAACATTCTTTACTTCATCTCCGTAATTTACAGACCATTTGAATGCTAAAGGTGTAGCCAATTTTAAAAAATCTTGTTCTAAATTCGATTTAGAAATAGTGGCACCTTCTGTATTTAAACGAATTCGCATAAAGTAAGTGTTCTCTAAAGCATTTACATATTGCTGACAACTTAAAATATTGAATCCTTTTTCATAAAAAAAACTAGTAATTTTTGCTACCAATCCTTTTTGATCTGGACATTGAATTAAAAAAGTAACTACTTGAGCGTTCATTCTTTAAATTATATTAGGTTTTATAATTGGCTATGGAATCCACTTTTTAGGAAAGTTTGGCTTTCTTTTTTCTAAAAATGCATCTCTACCTTCTTTTGCTTCATCTGTCATATAAGCTAAACGTGTTGCTTCACCTGCAAATACTTGCTGACCAACCATACCATCATCAGTTAAATTCATGGCAAATTTTAGCATTTTTATAGAAGTAGGGCTTTTCTCTAAAATTTCTTGAGCCCATTCATAAGCTGTACTTTCTAATTCATCATGAGGTATTACAGCATTTACCATTCCCATTTCATACGCTTCTTGAGCAGAATAATTTCTACCTAAAAAGAAAATTTCTCTCGCCTTTTTCTGACCAACCATTTTTGCTAAATAAGCAGAACCATAACCACCATCAAAAGAAGTTACATCTGCATCTGTTTGTTTAAAAATGGCATTTTCTTTAGAAGCTAAAGTTAAATCGCAAACAACATGTAAACTATGACCACCACCAACAGCCCAACCAGGAACCACAGCAATTACTGCTTTTGGCATAAAACGTATTAATCTTTGAACTTCTAAAATATTTAAACGATGATACCCATCATCACCCACATAACCTTGATGCCCTCTTGCTTTTTGATCTCCTCCAGAACAAAAAGAATACACACCATCTTTGGTACTTGGGCCTTCTGCAGAAAGCAGAACTACTCCTATAGAAGTATCTTCACCTGCATCATAAAAAGCATCGTATAATTCTTTTGTTGTTTTGGGTCTAAAAGCATTTCTAACATTAGGTCTGTTAAATGCAATTCTTGCTACACCATTACATTTTTTATAAGTAATGTCTTCATATTCTTTAGCAACTTTCCATTCAGGTTGTATCATATTTTTGTATTTTGTGCGTTCTTGTTACTGATAAAACTTCATTGTTTACAAAAATAAACATTCTAACTTATGATAAAGAAAACGCTATCACTTATATTTCTACTTTTTTGCTATACTAGTTTTTCTCAAAACATAATTACAAAAAAGTTAGAGTCTGATATTTTGGAAACTACCAGAAATCTTAGAATCTATATTCCTGAAACGTATGAAAAAGATAGCATTAAAAACTACCCACTAACAGTAGTTTTTGACGAAGAGTATTTATTTGACACCTATGTAGGTAATGCAATTTTACTTGCAAAAAAAGACAAGGCTCCTAAGCAAATTATTGTAGGTATTTCTATGGACGAAAGCAGAGATAAAGACATTTCTTTTGATAGAAATTCTGGAAAACTCTCTACAACTGCAAACTACTTTTATGAATTTGTAAGAGACGAAGTTATTTTCTACATGGAAAGTAATTACAGAACATCACCATTTATAAGTATTGTTGGGTATGGCTATTCTGCAAATTTGGTGACTCACTATTTAAAAGAAAACACAGCATTTATTAATGCCTTTATATGTATAAATCCAAGTTTCTCTGATTTTATTGGTCAAGAATTAGCTAGGTATAATATTCCTAAATTTCAAAAAGAAGACAATACTTTTTATCTCTACACAAACAATGCAAGCTCTTTTTCAGGTGAAAAACAACTAAAAATAGATCAGGTTCAAAAAAGATTATCTGGTTTAGATATTAAGAATTTTAGTATTATTAACGATATTATTGAAACATCTAGCTCAGTTTCTGCAATTGGTGAAGCAATACCAAGAGCCATGACCAAAGTTTTTGAAGTGTATTCTGCAATCTCTAAAGAAGAATATGAAAAAAACATTAAAGAGCTTTCCCCTGAAGATGCCATTTATTATTTGGAGAATAAATATTTAGAAATTGAATTTCTCTTTGGAACCAATTTAGGCATTAGAGAAAAAGATATTTATACCATTGAAAACATTGTGATCGAGAAAGAAAATGGAGATAAATTAAGAGATTTTGGTAAAATGATTTTAAAACTTTACCCTTCTTCTCCTTTGGGAGATTATTACATTGGTTTATATTATGAAACAGGTAAAATGTATAAAAAAGCTTTAAAATACTATAAGATTGGGTATGGAAAAATGGATCCTGCAGATTCTAATGCAGATGCTTTTTATGAGAATATTTTACGGTTAACAGGTCAGTAATATAGTTAACAGTCATAATTTTATTCAATAATAATTACTGATTAAAAAGTTCTATTCTATCTTCTTTAATTACAATTAGCTTTTGTTTGTACAAACTACCAACCGCCTTTTTAAAAGCCTTTTTACTCATTTTCATATGAAAACGAATTGAGTCTGGAGAACTTTTATCAGTTAATAACAAAAAACCTTCTCTACTATCTTTTAACTTTTGTAACACTTTATCAACATCTGAATCAATAACATTTCTAAAACCTTGAGGCCTTAGAGAAACATCTATTTTCCCATCTTCTCTAATGTTTTTGATATAGCCAGTAACCTCCATATTTTCTTCTAACGGCTGAAAAACTTCGCTTCTAAAAAGCAAACCATCAAACTCTTCATTTATTAAAACAGTATACCCTAATCCTGTTTCAGTTTCAATAATTAACTGCACTTTATCCCCTTCTTGTAAATCCATTATTTAATATATTTAAAATATTCTTTTAAAATTTTATCATTCTCTAAACTTGGTGTAAAGATTTCTAAAATTTTAGGTTGATTTGATTCTTTATAAAAATTTTCTAACTCTTCTTGAACAGAAATTGTTGAAAACGCTTTTTGATACTCAAAATTATGCATTTTGCATAAATGTTCTGCTGTTAAACAATGTGGTGTCTCAAAATACTGAGTAGCATTGGTTGTTTTTGGACCAGGAATAATTTTAAAAATTCCTCCTCCTGAATTATTTACTAAAATAATTCTAAAATTAGTTGGTATATTTTTATTCCATAAACCATTACTATCGTAGAAAAAACTTAAATCTCCAGTAATAAAAACGGTTTGTTTATCACAAGCAAAAGCTGCTCCAATTGCAGTTGATGTACTACCATCTATACCACTTGTACCTCTGTTACAAAAAACCTCTAAAGTGGTATCAATGGTAAACATTTGTCCATATCTAATAATAGCACTATTACTAAATTGCAACTGACTTTCTTTTGGAATACTTTCTAAAACTTGTTCAAATACTTTTAAATCTGAATGCACAACGCTAGCCAAATATTCGGCATGTTTTTGTCTTCTTTGGTCTCTAACAGCTAACCATTTAGGTTGATAATTACTCTGCTTCTTAGCAATGATACTATTAAACTTAGTAAAAAAATCAACAGGTTTGGTTTGTATAAACTCAGACAAGCAGAAAAATGTATTTGTTGCTTTCTTTTCATCAATATTCCAATGATGTTTTGGTTGATAATCTCTTAAGAAACGTTTAATTCTTTTAGAAACAATCATACCACCAAAGGTGATTAAAATATCTGGTTGCAACTCCTTAAATTGCTCCTCATCCAAAGAAAAAATTAATTGATCTATTGCGTTTATTGCTTTAGAATGATGCAGGTTAGAAGTAGTTTCAGTAAGTAGAATCACAGAATCATCTTCAGAATACAAATCCATTAGTTTATGTAACTCAGTATCTGGATAATTAACCCCAATTACCAACATCTTTTTTTCTGCTGAGTTCCAAATTTTAGCCAATTCTGAATAATTAATATTAGAATTATCTAATGAACTACTGCTTATATAGGGAAAATGAAAAGTACTTAATTCATCTACAGTTTCGTACAAAGGTTCATCAAAAGGAACATTTATATGTACAGGACCTTTATTGGAATTTGCCAATTGCAAAGCCTCACCAATTAATTGTGCATTTCTGGTTTTAAACTTGGGATTCTCTATTAGATTTGCTGAAAATAAAATATGGTTTTCAAACACATTTTCCTGACGGATTGTTTGACCATCTCCGATATCTATTAAATGCTTTGGCCTATCTGCAGAAATTACAACTAAAGGGATATTGCTATAAAAAGCCTCTGAAATTGCTGGATAATAATTTAGTAATGCAGAACCAGAAGTACACAAAACAGCCACTGGCTTTTGCGTTTGTTGTGCAATACCTAAAGCAAAAAAAGCAGCACACCTTTCATCTACAATACTTAAAGTTTCTATTTCTGGATGATTAGAAAAACCAATCGTTAAAGGTGCATTCCTAGAACCTGGAGAAATAACAACGGTTTCAACATTAAATTGCTGACAGGCTGCTATGACTAATTGTGCAAGTTCTTTTTTTGGATACATAAAAATCAATAGAGATTTAAATGCAAAGTTACGAAGAGATAAATATTTAAAAGCAAAAAAAGCCAGAAACTAAAAGTATTTTAATTTCTGACTTGCTTTAAAAAATATTGTTGCGGATTTAGTTTCCTTTATTAAAATCTGCTAAAAATTTAGCCAAACCAATATCTGTTAATGGGTGCTTTAATAAACCTTCAATAGCACTTAAAGGCCCAGTCATAACATCTGCACCAATTTTAGCACAATCAATAACATGCATTGTGTGTCTTACAGAGGCTGCTAAAATTTCCGTTTCAAAACCATAATTATTATAAATAGTTCTGATTTCTGCAATTAGGTTTAAACCATCTGTAGAAATATCATCTAATCTACCAATAAAAGGAGACACATAAGTTGCACCTGCTTTGGCTGCTAATAAAGCTTGCCCAGCAGAAAAAACCAAAGTTACATTTGTTTTAATTCCTTTTGATGAGAAATACTTACACGCTTTAATTCCATCTTTAATCATAGGTAATTTTACAACGATCTGAGGGTTCAAAGCTGCTAAAGCTTCACCTTCTTTAACCATTCCATCAAAATCTGTAGAAATAACCTCTGCAGAAACATCTCCATCTACTAACTCACAAATTGCTTTATAATGATTTATGATATTATCTTGACCAGTAATACCTTCTTTAGCCATTAATGATGGGTTAGTTGTTACACCATCTAAAACACCTAAAGCTTGTGCTTCTTTAATCTGCTCTAAATTAGCAGTATCTACGAAAAATTTCATGCTTTGAAAATTAAATTTATTTTCGTCAAAGATAAAA
>JBDNBB010000069.1:0-6276 GCA_039768135.1 Polaribacter sp. | reverse complement strand
CAACTGCTTCAATTACAGAAGGGGAAACTAAAACGCTCTCAGGTTCTCCTGTTGGTGGAACATTCTCAATAGTTTCTGGTGGTGGAACAATTAATGGAAACACCTATTCTCCAGATGATATCAATACTAATACAACTGTAGTAATCAGATATACAATTGCTACTGACGGTGATTGTGTTGCTACATCTGATGGTGTTACTTTTACAGTAACTCCTCTTTTAGGAAGTATTGGTGATACTGTTTGGTATGATGAAGATGGAGATGCAATTAAAGACACAAATGAAAATGGTCTTGAAGGTGCAAAAATAACTCTAGATCCGGGTACTCCAGGAAACACTAGTGATGATGTAATAATATTTACAAACGCTAACGGGAATTACTTATTTGACAACTTAATAGCAGGTACTTATACAATTTCAGTTGATGTAAATACAGTAACCTCAGGTATCCCCGCAGGTAAAAACCCATCTGATCTTGAACAAACTTACGATAGTGATAATCTTGGTTCTCCAAACAATAGCACAATTAATTTGGCACAAGGTGAACATAATTTAGCACAAGACTTTGCATATGTTATTCCAACTGGAGGTACTTCTGGAGGAAATTCAGGTGGAGTTGAATCTGAATCTCTAGGAGATGCAATTTCTAAAATTTATGTAGGTAGAAAGAAAAACTCTATACCAACTAAATTTGTAAAATCGATTGATAACATATATAATAAAGCTGCATTAAAAAAAGCACAACCTTACCAAGGTAAAGGGCAAACTTTATTAGACATGTTTCCAACCGAACTTTATAGTGGTAATATTGCAAACGTTACATCTCCTACTGATATTTTAGATTATACAATTGCCGATGAAGTTCTATCTGTAGATTTCTCTTTAAATGGAGAAACAAAAGGTGTTGTACTAGGGATAAAAACATCAGACAAAATTTATAATCATACAAAAGCATCTTGCGACCGTTTAAGAGGTGCAGAAATTTTAAATATTCAAAAAATAAAAGTTGGAGGTTATAGTTTTTTAATGCAGGGTATAAAACAAAGAAATGGTGTTATAGAGTACGCAATCTCTTTTGCTGCAGCTAAAAATAATAATGACCTTAGTTACACGATACAAACCAATTGGTATGTGAATAATTACACTAAATTTAATGATGTATATAACTTCCAAGTATGGTCTACAAAACCGACAGGTACAAAGAAATTAGTTAAAGATATTATAGATAATTTAAAATTATATTCACCAGTTAATCAAACAGAAAAACAAAAGTTTCCAAAAACTTATGCTTCTAAAATTTATAGAGATAAAGGTGATTTAATAGTTGCATTAAGAAGCACTGAAGAAGGTAAAAGTGCATCTATTTCTATGGTAGAATTGTATTCTGAAACTGCAAATAATATTAAACATAGAAACAATTCTGTAATTACAGAAATTCAGCAAGAATTAAAAGTATCCATTGCAGACGGTTACGAATATGATGCATTGATAAAAGTAGATGGCGAAATTGAAGATGCTTTCTATCATGCAGATGGAAATTGGGGTTTAGATTATGATTCAAGATACACAGAAATTAAAAACTATTTCATCTGGAATGACTTTAATAGAGAGTATCAAGATGATGAATATACAATCAATAGAGGCGTAGAAATAAAAGCAACAAGTGAGTATGATTATTTAACAATTTACAAATCATTATTACCAGGAACACTTTCTGCTGATTACTCTGAATATAATTATGTTTCTTTTACAGCAAAAGGTTCTGGTTTAATAGAGTTAGGACTATTAAAAGCTTCAATAGAAAATTGGACGGAACAATATAGAGTTATGATTGATTTATCAGAAGAGGAACAAACTTACTTTGTACCATTTGATATTTTTACATCAACTTCAAGCCAAGAAAACCTTACTGCAGAAGATTTAACAACTTTATTATTTACTTTTCTACCTGTAGAAGCACAAACAAAAGAATTAGACTTAACAATCTCTGATGTTAAGTTCACCAAAAGTGCTGTTGAAGGACAAACTGTTCAAAAAATTGAGAAATTCGAAAACGAATTTATGGCGTATCCAAACCCTTCTCAAGGTGATGTAAATTTGTTGCTATTTAGTGAGTTAGATACAGAAGCTACAGTAACACTTACTGATATTACTGGAAAAGTAATTTACAAAGAACAAGTAAGCTTAAATTCTGGAAAAAATGAATTGAACTTTGATTTTAGAGTAAAAACAGGAGTTCTATTTTTAAAAGTAGCTAGTAAAGAAAATAATTACGGAACATCTAAAATAATTTTTAGATAAAACATTTATAATCAAAATATTTTTTAATAGTAATAATTTAAGAGTATTAATTTCAAGAGCCGACTTTGTCGGCTCTTTTTTTTACTTCATTTTTTTGATTTTATTTTTAAATCATTCGTATTTTTACGATATAAATTTAAGTAATGGCTAGAGATTTAAGTGATTATAGGAAAACATACAATAAGAAAGAACTTTTAGAAAATAACTGCCCGAAAAACCCAATGGAACTTTTCCAAATTTGGTTTAAAAATGCAGAGGAATCAGATTATATAGAAGAGACAAATGCTATGAGTATTTCCACTATCGGAAAAGATGGTTTTCCTAAAAGCAGAATTGTGCTATTAAAACAAATAACCAATGATGGTTTTATTTTTTACACAAACTATACTTCAGAAAAAGGAAGAGCAATAGACGAAAACAATAATATTTGCCTATCATTTTTTTGGCCAGCATTAGAGCAACAAATTATTATTAAAGGAAAAGCAGAAAAGTTATCCGAACAAACATCAGATCTTTACTTTAATTCTAGGCCAAACGGAAGTAAACTTGGTGCATGGGCATCCAATCAAAGTAAAGTTGTTTCTTCTAAAAGAGAACTTGAAGATAATTTAAAACAATTCGAAAAAGAATTTAAAAACAAAGATATTCCAAGACCTAAACATTGGGGAGGCTTTATAACAAAGCCAATATCAATAGAATTTTGGCAAGGGAGACCAAACCGAATGCACGATAGAATAAGGTATACATTAGAAAAAGATTTTTCTTGGAAATTAGAACGTTTAGCTCCTTAAATTTTTATATTTACAAATCAACAATAACCAAATGAAAACATTATATATCGTTCGTCATGCAAAGTCTTCTTGGGAATATTCAGGAATAAATGACATTGATAGGCCTTTAAAAAAAAGAGGTATAAATGATGCACATTTAATGTCTAAAGTTCTAAATAAAATGGTTGATAAACCAGACGTTTTTATTTCTAGTAGCGCAAATAGAGCTCTACATACTGGCATTATTTTTTGTGACAATTTTGGTTTTCCTCTTTTTAATTTACAAATAAAAAAACAGCTTTATAGTTTTAGTGATGGATATTTAGTAAAAACTGTTAAAGCTTTAGACGACGGTTTCAACTCTGCTATTATATTTAGTCATGACCATGGCATAAACACCTTTGTAAATGAATTTGGAAATAGACCAATTGCCCATGTACCAACATGTGGTATTATTGGTTTAAAATTTAAAGAAAAACACTGGAAAAATATTCGAAGAGGAGAAACTTTTTTAATTGAATATCCTAAAAACCACAAATAAATCTTGTTAGAAATAAAGAAATATGGTGCTATAGACATTGGATCAAATGCAATTCGTTTATTGATCTCGAATGTTATTGTAAAAGAAGACAAAGAAACGCAATTCAAAAAATCTTCTTTAGTTAGGGTACCTATCCGTTTAGGGGCAGATTCATTCGTTAATGGATTAATAAGTGATTCCAATACAGATAGAATGATTTCTGCAATAAAAGCTTTTAAACTTTTAATGAATGTAAATGGCGTAGAGCGCTACAAAGCTTGTGCTACTTCTGCAATGCGTGAAGCTACAAATGGTGAGACTATAGTAGAAAAAATTGAAGCAGAAACAGGTATAAAAATAGATATTATTGGAGGTAAAGAAGAAGCAAGTATCATATCATCTACAGATTTAGACGAATTAATACAAGGTAATAACGCTTATTTGTATGTAGATGTTGGTGGCGGAAGTACTGAATTTACATTATTTTCTGAGGGAAAAATAATTACCTCAAAATCTTTTAAGATGGGAACAGTTCGTTTACTAAACAATAAAAAAGCTATAAATAAAGAAATTTTTGGAAGCGTTCAGAAATGGATCTACAAAAACACAAAAGATTTAAAAAAAATCTCTTTAATTGGTTCTGGAGGAAATATTAATAAACTATTCAAAATGTCTGGTAGAACTGAAGGCAAACCAATTTCTTACATTTATTTAAATGCGCAATATCAATTTTTAAAAAAAATGAGTTACCAAGACAGAATTACTGAACTTGGTTTAAATCCTGATAGAGCTGATGTTATTATTCCTGCTACAAAAATATACCTATCTGCCATGAAATGGAGTGGTGCAAAAAAAATATTTGTCCCTAAAATTGGACTAGCTGACGGGATTATTAAAAGTTTACATTACAATAAACTTTAAGTACTTCTGACAGCTTTACTTTTAAATGTTTTTATTACTTTTGAAACACTGTAATCACTATATTTATAAGCCTATTTAATATCTTTAAAAATGAAAAAAATTGTATTAAGTGCAACACTAATGTTGTTCGTCTCATTTATTTTTAGTCAAGATCTACCTGAAAACCCTGAGCCAGGAAAGTGCTATGTACGTTGTAAAACCCCAGATATTTATAAAAATGAAACGATTAAAATCACAGCATCTCCTGCTTACAAGAAAATAGTTTCTTACCCAGCAGAATATGAGACAATAACTGAAAAAGTTCTAATTAAAGAAGCTGGTGAAGAAATAGTAATCGTTCCTGCAGTTTGGGGAACACAAGAAGTAACTTATTACGAAAAAGAAGATGAAACAAAAATAGAAATTCAAAAAGCTAATTTCTTACAAGGATTTGAAACTGTAGAAATTAAAGCTGCTAGTGCAAAATGGGAAATGAGCGAAAAATTGCCTGATTGTGAATCTAATAATCCAGATGATTGTAGATATTGGTGCTATAAACCTGTTCCTGCAGAATTTAAAACTATGCCTGTTGAAAAGCTAAAAAATGATGCTTCAATTACAAAAACTAGAGTTCCAGGCATATCAAAAACCTACGTTAGAGAGGTAATGATTAAGAGACCTTCTACAAAAATTATAAAAACAGAACCAGAATATAAAACGATCACAAAAACTAACTTAGTAAGAGATGCAAGAACAGAGGAAGTTATTGTTCCTGCTGTCTACAGGTCTGTAACTAAGCAAATCTTAGTAGAAAAAGGAGGTTTATCTTCTTGGAAGGCTGTAGATTGTTCTTTGATAGACAACACGCCTCTTCCAATTAACTGGGACTTCTCTAGTGCTTCTCTAAATGATGGGGCAAAAAAAATAATTGACGCTAGATTACTTCCAATCGTTAAAGATGGAGTTGCTGTTTTTATTGAATCACATACGGACATGAGAGGTACTAAGAAAGAAAATCAAGAATTATCTGACAAAAGAGCAAAAGCAGTAACCGATTACTTGATTTCAAAAGGTATTAATGCAACACAATTATTCGCCAAAGGCTTTGGAGAAACTCGTTTATTAAACAAATGTGCTGATGGTGTATCTTGTTCGGAATCAGAACACGCAGTAAATAGAAGAACAACTTTTAGGGTTATAAACCAAAAATAATTAAAAAAGCCGGAGTAATTTACTTCGGCTTTTTTAATTGTAATTATTTATAACAGACTCTATAAAAGGGTAATAATACTCTACCATAATATACCCTTTTTTTTCCCCTACTTTTCTTCCCTTGTAATTCACGAACAACAAAGTAGGAAAAGAATTGATTTTATATTTATTCTTAAGATATGAATTCTCACTTATTTTTTCTTGTGATAACAGGTCTTGCCTTTTTGGAGAGTCTACCTCCAAAAGAATTAAAAATTCATTTGACAATTTTTTAAATTTTTCTGTGTGAAAAAGTTCTTTATCTAATTTAATGCATGGCCCACACCAATCAGAACCAGTGAAATAGATTAAAACTGGCTTATTTTCTTTTTTAGATCTTTTTAATGCGTTTGTATAAGTAGTTTCCCAATTTAATTCTAATATATCTTTTTTTAATTGAACAGCCTCTTTAAACTCTTGAGAAAAAGTAATATTTAAGGTGAAAAAAAAATGGAACCACTAAATCATCAAATGATGGGATATGATAGGGCAGTGAGTATGTTTAGTCCTGACGGTAGACTATTGCAAGTTGAAT
>JBDNBB010000068.1:0-33590 GCA_039768135.1 Polaribacter sp. | reverse complement strand
TATATGAATTACCTCAGTTTTTTAATGTACTTAAAGGAGATATTAGCATAGTTGGGCCTAGACCTCATATGAATATTCAAACCAAAAAATATTTAGTAGAGATAGAGAATTATTTATTTAGAAACTCAGTAAGACCAGGTATAACAGGTTTAGCACAAGTATATGGTTATAGAGGAGAGATTAAGAAGAAATCTGATATTGATCATAGAGTTAAGTTAGATGTATTTTACATAGAAAACTGGTCATTTTTTCTAGATATTAAAATTATAGGACTAACAATTTTAAATGTTTTTAAAGGCCAAGACAAAGCGTATTAATATCATGAAAAAAGTAGAAATATCAGCATCTATAGTCTTATATCATGAAAATTTAGAAGAACTTTCTAATACAATTCAATGTTTTTTAAATGTTGATATTTCAAAAAAATTATACCTAATAGATAATACAAATGATGTAAGGTTTAAAGGCTTATTTACAGATGATGATATTGTTTATATTTCAAATGGTAAAAATTTAGGTTTTGGAGCCGGACACAATGTTATCTTGAATCTTATTAAAAAAACTTCAAATTATCATATAATATTGAATCCAGATGTGAATTTTGAGGCTTCAGTTATTGTTAACTTAATTAATAAGTTAAAAAAGCATGAAATGGTTTCCATGATTGCTCCTAAAGTATTGTTTCCTGATGGCACCTTTCAAAATTCTTGTAGAAGATATCCTAGAATTATAGAATTATTAGCAAGACGATTTAACCTTTTACAGTCTATTTTTAAGAAAAATATTAGCAAAGGTAAATACACAGATAAAGACTTAGATACCTCCTTTTTTGCTGAATATATCACAGGTTGTTTTCATTTATATAAGACAGCTGATTTTGTAAAATTAGGTGGTTTTGATGAACGTTATTTTTTATATATGGAAGATGTTGATATTTGTAAGAAGATTCAGAAGTCAGATAAGTTAAAACTTTACTATCCTAAAGAAGAAATTAGGCATGTTTTAAAACAAGGTTCTTCTAAAAACAATAAACTCTTTTTTATTCATACATTTTCAGCAATTAAATATTTTTTAAAGTGGGGTTTTAGGTAGCCAATTTTATTTAAAATATATTTGCAATCCATAAATTAATTACCATGAATATTTTAATATTAGGTTCTGGAGGAAGAGAACACGCATTTACATTAAAACTAGTTGAAAGCTCAAAAGTAAATACAGTTTTTGTAGCACCAGGAAATGCTGGTACCGCTAAAATTGCAACAAATGTCACAATTAGTCCTACTGATTTTGAAGCTATAAAAAGTACAGTTTTAGAGAATGAAATTAAAATGGTAGTCGTTGGCCCAGAAGCACCTTTAGTAAGTGGTGTTCACGATTTCTTCTTGGCAGATAATCAGTTAAAAGATATTCCAGTTATTGGGCCTAAAAAAGATGGTGCTTTGCTAGAAGGATCTAAAGATTTTTCTAAGCAATTTATGGAGAAACACAATGTGCCAACTGCAAAGTACAAGTCTTTTAATAATAATAATTTAGAAGAAGGTTATGCCTTTTTAGAAACTTTAGAACCACCTTATGTTTTAAAAGCAGACGGTTTAGCTGCTGGTAAAGGTGTTTTAATTTTAAATTCTTTAGAAGAAGCCAAATTTGAGTTAAAAGAGATGGTTTCGAACCAAAAGTTTGGAGAGGCTTCATTAACAGTAGTTATAGAAGAATTTTTAAAAGGTATAGAATTATCAGTATTTGTTTTAACTGATGGTAAAAACTATAAAATTCTACCTTCAGCTAAAGATTATAAAAGAATCGGAGAAGGCGATGTTGGTTTAAATACAGGTGGAATGGGTGCAATATCACCTGTTCCTTTTGCTGATGATACATTCCTAGATAAGGTTGAAGAACTTGTTGTAAAACCAACTATTGCTGGACTCCAAAAAGAAGGTATAGATTACAGAGGATTTATTTTTATAGGTTTAATGAACGATAACGGAAATCCTTCTGTAGTTGAATATAATGTAAGAATGGGTGACCCAGAGACTGAGGTTGTTTTACCAAGAATAAAATCAGATTTATTTGAATTATTTGATGGTGTTGCCAATCAAACTTTAAATGAAAAATCTTTTTCAGTTACGAAACAAACTGCAACAACTGTAATGCTAGTTTCAGGAGGATACCCTGAAGCCTATCAAAAAAATAAAGAGATTAGTGGCTTAGAAAATGTGGTAAATTCAACCGTATTTCATGCAGGTACTTCTTTAGATAATAATAAAGTTGTAACCAGTGGAGGGAGAGTAATGGCTATTACTTCTTTTGGAGATTCTATTCAAGAAGCATTAGATAAATCTTATGATAGTATTGAAAAGATTTCTTTTGATGATATGAATTATAGAAAAGATATTGGTTTCGATTTAGTCTAGAAATTAACTTGCTTTTTCTAACGTAAATGAAAATTCTGAACCTCTTCCAAATTTACTTTTAAGTAGTATATTTTCATCATGTGCTTCAACGATATGTTTTACTATAGAAAGTCCAAGACCTGAACCACCCTGTTCTCTAGACCTACTCTGGTCCACTCTGTAAAAACGCTCAAATAAACGAGAGATATGTTCTTTTTTAATTCCTTCTCCATTGTCTATTACTTTGATAATAAATTTTTTGTCTGAGTAACTTTCTACTCCAACAAAAGTAGTTCCGTTTGGATTTCCATATTTGATAGAATTTACCACTAAATTTATTAATACTTGTTCAATTTTTTCAATATCACCTTTCACAAAGACTGGGAATTCATATATTTTATCAAATTTTAAAGAAATATTTCGTTTTTTTGCTTTCATTTCAAATAAATCGAACACATTCTGAATGAGTTCAAGAATATTAAAAACTTCTATATTTAAATTAGTTCCTTCGTTTTCTAATTTTGCAATCATATCCAAATCTTTAATAACAGCCACCAATCTTTCAACTCCCTTATTGGCTCTATTTAGATATTTCATTCTAATTTCTTTGTCATTAACAGCGCCTTCAAGAAGGGTTAAAATATAACCTTGAACGGTAAAAAGAGGTGTTTTTAATTCGTGAGCTACATTTCCTAAAAAGTCTCTCCTGAAAGAGTCTCTTTCTGTTAAACTTTTTATTTCTAAACGTTTACCTTCAACAAACTTTTGCATACTTTTAGAAAGTTTATCGATATCTGTTGTAGCGGATTCTCTTTTTAAATCATTAACATTAAGAATAGAAACTTCTTGATAAATTTTTTTTAATCTTCTGTAAATAAAGTGTTCAGCCCTATATTGAATAATAAAAAAGGAAATTAAAAAAAGAAAGATAATAGAAACCAGAATACTCCCAACTCCAAAATCTTTTTGAATCATGTAGTAGGATATAGAAGAGATTATAACTGCTAAAAGTGTTAAGTATACTGCAGATAATAATGCGTAGGAATATGTTTTTTTGAGTCTCAACGAAAAATTATTTTTAATCCTTTAATACAAATTTATATCCAACACCTTTAACAGTTTTAAAGTGGTCGTCTCCAATTTTTTCTCTTAATTTTCTGATATGGACATCTATTGTTCTTCCACCAACAACTACTTCGTTACCCCAAACAGTATCTAAAATTACCTCTCTTTTAAACACTTTACTTGGTTTTGAAGTTAATAAAGAAAAAAGTTCGAACTCCTTTCTTGGAAGCGCTATTTTTTTTCCGGCTTTGTATACTACATATTCATCTCTATCTATAACAATATCACCAATTTTTATCGTTTCATCGCTTTCTTCATCAGATTTTAGCCTGCGTAATAAAGATTTTATTTTACTTATTAAAACTTTTGGTTTTATTGGTTTTGTAATGTAGTCGTCTGCACCTGCTTCAAAGCCAGCGACTTGAGAATAGTCTTCACCTCTCGCTGTTAAAAAAGCAATAATTACATTTTCTAAAGATTTTATTTTCCTAATCTTTTCGCATGCTTCAATACCATCCATTTCTGGCATCATAATATCTAATAGGATAAGATGTGGGGTATTTTTCTTTGCAGATTTTATTGCTTCTAATCCATTTTCTGCAGTAAAAACTTGGTAACCTTCATTTTTTAAATTGTAACCAATAATTTCTAAAATATCTGGTTCATCGTCTACTAATAATATTTTTATATCACCTTTATTCATAATATTTACTTTAATCTCATTCAAAAATAACGATTAATATTATATATTTAGGACTACTTAACAATCATTTAATCTTAACTAGCTTATTTGTGCTTAATAACTTAACAATTAATTAATCTATAAATTCTATAGAAACACGCTTATAATTTTCTACTTTTATAGGAATTAATCAAAACTTTAATCCAATATGAAAAAAAATTACTTATTTACATTATTATTAAGTTTTTGTCTTACATTTTCAATGTTTGGACAAGACTTAATAATATCAGGTGTAATTGACGCTCCTTTGTCTGGAGGAACTCCTAAAGCTTTAGAACTATATGTTATCAACGATATTTCAGATTTAAGTGTCTATGGAGTTGAGAGTGTTACAAATGGAAATGCATCTAGTGATGCTCCAGAATACACATTTCCAGCAGATGCAGTAACAAGTGGAACATACATATATTTAGAAGCTGTATCAGGTAGTAATCCAACAGCTTTTAATGATTTTTTTGGATTCACATCTACTTATCAAAATGGAGTACTTTCAGTTAATGGAGATGATCCAATTAAATTATACAAAGATGGTACTGCAGTAGATGTATTTGGTTCTGTAGGTACAGATGGTACTGGAGAACCTTGGGAATATCAAGATGGTTGGGCTTATAGAAAAAGCGGTTCAGTTCCAAGTGCTACATTTAATCTTTCAGAGTGGACTTTCAGTGGGTCAAATGCATTAGATAATGAATCTACAAATGCAACAGCATCAACTCCTTTTCCAAATGGAACTTATTCTGCAACAGCTTCAACTGAGCCAAGTTTAATTATTTCATCACCAACAGAAGCGACTGTTTATAACTCTAATATAGTAAATGTTACTATAGACGTTGCAAACTTTACAGTTTCTGCAGACAATGGTTCTGGAGTAAGTGATAATTCTGGAGATGGATATATAAAATCAACTTTAGTTACAGTAGGTGGTTCTACAGAAAATGCAGATTTTTTCACAACAACTTTACCACAAATAGAAGTTGTACCTGGTTCTTCTTACACTTTAACCTTAGAATTAGTAGATAACTCTGGGTCTTCTTTGTCTCCAGCAGTTTCTAAAAGTGTTTCTTTTTCGTCAGATTTCCCTTGTGAACTTGCTTTAGGGGAAATTACAACTTCTTGTGATGCAGTTACTTCAGCTTCAGATACGTACTCTGGAACTATTGCGTTTACAGGCGGAAATACAAATGCAACTTACACAATTACAGCTCCTGCAGGAGTTACAGTTGCTGGAGATAATCCAGATACAGTTGCAGAGGGTATAATTACTTTTGCAGGAATGACAGAGGGTACTGATACAGAAATTTCAATTGTTGGAGCAACAAATAGTTCATGTGATTTATTAAGAACATTATTTAGTCCAGTTTGTACTCCTTTACCAATTTCTGAAGATTTTTCTTATGCAGATGGTAGTTTAACAGATAACCCTTTATGGTCTGGTTTTAGTGGAACAGATGGAGATTTAATGGTAAATTCTGGTCAAGCTTTAGTTCAGCATGGTACACCAAGTGAAGACGCGCAAATTGAATTTGCATCAATCTCTGGAGATATTTATTATTCTTTTGACTTTACAGTTGTTGACCCAGGAGCTCCAATACCAGGTAATGATAATGAGTATTTTGCTGTTTTTAAAGATAGTGGATTTGGTTTTACAGGTCGTATAGATATTGTTCCTCCAAATGATGCTACATCAGGAGATTTTTCTGTAGGTATTGCAACTGATGGTTCTACAGCAGATGCAGTTTGGGCTTCAGATTTTGTTTTTGATACAACATATAGAGCAACAGTTAAATATGATCAAGTTGCTAATGTTGCACAATTATGGATAGATGCAAGTTCAGAGTCTGATCCTTCAATTTCTGGTGCGGATCTAGATGATGCGAATGCAAGAACTATAGTAGCTTTTGCTTTAAGACAATCTGATTCTAATTCAAATGAAGGAATTCTTGTAGATAACCTTAAAATTGCTGGAACTTTTGCTGACACAACTTTATCTGTAAGTAGTTTAGAAATCGATGGTTTTGCACTTTATCCAAATCCTGTTACAAATAATAACTTAACAATTACTAGTAATAGTGCTGAAGTTAAAAATGTTTCAATTTTTAATGTTTTAGGTAAAAATGTTTTAAGTAGATCTGTTTCTGGTAACAAAGCAGAAATTAATACAGGATCATTGTCATCAGGAATTTATATTATTAAAGTTCAGGAAGGTTTAAATACTGCAACTTCTAAGTTAGTCATTAAATAAGTTTTTTACTTTCATATAAATACAAAAGCTCTGAATTTTCAGAGCTTTTTCTTTTTTACTATATTTATAAAAAAGAAATTATATTGCTATGAATTTAACCTATCAATTAAATGATATCTTATTTTTAGATATTGAAACTGTACCTCAAGAAGAGTATTGGTCATCCTTATCAGAAGAAACTCAGAACTTATTTGAAGCTAAAACAAAATACCAAAGAAAAGAAGAATTTACTGCAGAAGAGTTTTATAATAGAGCAGGAATTTGGGCTGAGTTTGGTAAAATAGTTTGTATATCTGTTGGCTATTTTAACAATAAAGATAAGAAAAAACAATTAAGAATTCGTTCTTTTTTTGGTGATGATGAGCATAAGATTCTTACCGATTTTAAACAATTATTAGACAAGCATTTTGCTAAAAAGTCGAATATCTTATGTGCACATAATGGAAAAGAATTCGATTTTCCTTTTCTTGCTAGAAGAATGATTGTTCATCAAATAGAGTTACCTCAAAAACTGAATTTATTTGGTAAAAAACCGTGGGAAGTACCTCATCTAGACACTTTAGAGCTTTGGAAATTTGGCGATTTTAAACATTACACTTCTTTAAAATTACTGACATCAATTTTAGGTATTCCGTCTCCTAAAGATGATATTGATGGCAGTGAAGTAGCTAAAGTTTATTATCAAGAAAAAGACTTACAAAGAATTGTTACTTATTGCGAGAAAGATACAGTTGCTGTTGCACAAATATTATTAAGATTTAATAATCAAAAAATTATTACAGATAAGGAAATTGTTAGTATAGATTAACTTTCTAGTTTCATAGATAGTTCTAACCAGCGTTCTTCTTTTTGTTCCAAATTATTTATAGTCTGCTTTAATTCTTCAGATTTCTTGGCAATATTTTCTTCTGCAATCTCAACATTTAGAAATTGCTTTTCAATACGTTCTTTTTGATTCTGTAAACGCTGAATTTCGTCTTCTAAAGCACCAAACTCTCTTTTTTCATTATAACTTAATGAAACTTTTTGAGATTTAGTTTCAGCAGGTTTTACTTCGGTTTTTATATTTGAAATCTCTTTTTGCTCATATGGATTTGAGTTTTCATACGCTCTAAAGTCTGAATAGTTTCCAGGAAAGTTCTCTACAATTCCATCACCTCTAAATACAAAAAGCGCATCAACTATTTTATCCATAAAATACCTGTCATGTGAAACCACCATTAAGTTTCCTGGATAATCTAATAGAAAATTTTCTAATACATTTAAAGTAATCACATCTAAATCATTCGTTGGTTCATCTAAAATTAAAAAGTTTGGATTTTGAATTAAAACAGCACACAAATACAAGCGCTTTTGTTCGCCTCCAGAAAGTTTTTCTACAAAATCGTACTGTTTCTTTTTATCAAATAAAAAGCGTTCTAGTAGTTGTGAGGCAGATATTTTTCTACCTTTTGTAAGCGGAATAAATTCACCAAACTCCTTAATTACTTCAATTACCTTTTGACCTTCTTTTATAGCAATTCCAGATTGTGTATAATATCCAAATTTTACAGTTTCACCAACAACAACTTTTCCACCATCAATAGGATTATTTTGAGTAATAATATTTAAAAAAGACGATTTGCCAGTCCCATTTTTTCCTATAATACCAATACGTTCTCCGCGTTTAAAAACATAATCAAAACCATCTAAAATAACTTTATCTCCATAAGATTTTTTTAGTTTATGAAGTTCAAGAATTTTACTTCCTAAACGTTCCATATTTATCTCTAATTGAACTTTATGGTCTTTTCTTCGTTGATGTGCTTTTTCTTTAATTTGATGGAAATCATCTATTCTAGATTTAGATTTTGTAGTTCTTGCTTTTGGCTGTTTTCGCATCCAATCTAACTCTTTCTTAAAGAGGTTTTTAGCTTTTTCTGTAGTAACCTTTTCAAGCTGAATTCGTTCCTCCTTTTTTTCTAAGTAATAAGAATAGTTTCCTTTATACTTATAAATTTTGCCATGATCTAATTCTAAAATTTCATTACAAACTCGTTCCAAAAAGTAACGATCATGAGTAACCATAAATAGAGTAATTTTTTCTTTTGCAAAAAAATCTTCCAGCCACTCAATCATTTCTAAATCAAGGTGATTTGTAGGCTCATCGAGTATTAATAAATCAGGCTTACTAATTAAAACAATTGCTAAAGAAAGTCTTTTTCTTTGACCTCCAGAAAGCGAAGAAATTTTCTGACTAAGATCGTCTAACTTTAATTTCGATAATATTTGTGTGTATTGTGTTTCAAAATCCCAAGCATTGTATTGATCCATTAAATCAAATGCGGTTTGGTAAGCATCTGTATCATCAGGGTTTTTTAAGGCTTTTTCATATTGATTGATTATTGATAAAATTTTATTATCAGTATCAAATATAGTTTCTTCTATGGTTAAATTTGGGTTTAGATTTTCGTTTTGAGCTAAATAAGCTATTGAAATATCCTTTCTGCTCACAATTTGTCCGGTATCAGAACTATCTAAGCCAGCTATAATATTTAGAATTGACGTTTTACCTGTTCCGTTTTTAGCAACAAAAGCTATTTTTTGATCTTTATTTACACCAAAAGAGATGTTTTCAAATAAAATGCGTTCGCCATAGGATTTTGATATATTTTCAACAGAAAGATAGTTCACAAATAGTATTTTTTAGTCCTACAAAGAAACAAAAAACCATACACTTAATTTGTCTTATTTTGATTTAAACAATTTTAAATTTCTACTATTTAATGCTATCTTGCATGTATATAAATAAAAAAATAGTTTATGAAAATTATCGTGCCAATGGCAGGTATAGGGTCTCGTTTAAGACCACACACGTTAACAGTTCCAAAACCATTAACAGTTATTGCAGGTAAGCCTATTGTACAACGTTTAGTAGAGGATATAGCATCTGTAATAGATGAAAAGATAGATGAAATTGCTTTTGTAATTGGTAGCAGAGCAAAAGGTTTTCCTGCTGATACAGAAGAAAAATTGTTAAAAATTGCAGCTGAGTTAGGAGCAAAAGGGTCTGTGTATATTCAAGATACTGCTTTAGGTACAGCTCATGCAATTTACTGTGCTAAAGAAGCCTTGAGTGGCCCTTGTGTTGTAGCTTACGCAGATACACTCTTTAAAGCTGATTTTACATTAGACGTGAATGCTGATGGTGCAATTTGGGTAAGTAAAGTAGAAAATCCAAGTGCCTTTGGAGTCGTAAAATTAGAAGAAGGTATTATTACTGATTTTATAGAAAAACCAAAAGAATTTGTTTCAGATTTAGCAATTATTGGGATATATTATTTTAAAAGTGGTGAGAAACTTCTTGAGGAAATACAATATTTAATTGATAATGATTTAAAGGAGAATAATGAATATCAGTTAACCAACGTTCTAGAATCCTTAAAGCAACAAGGAGCTAAATTTGTGCCAGGAACTGTAAGTGCATGGATGGATTGTGGTAAAAAAGATCCAACTGTAGATACCAATAAACAAACTTTACATTTTGAGCATGAGGCTGGTGGTAATTTAGTTTCTGACGATGTTGTTTTAGAAAATTCAGAAATTATACAACCTTGTTTTGTAGGTGAAAATGTGGTATTGAAAAATACAAAAATCGGTCCTTACGTTTCAATAGGTGAAAATAGTGTGGTTGAAAACTCTACGATTACAAACTCATTAATACAAACTAATGTAGCAATTTCTAATGCAAAGTTAGATAATGCTATGATTGGTAATCATGCAAAATATAACGGAGAGTATACTTCTGTAAGTATAGGTGATTACACAGAATTAACTTAGATGATAAGTATCGGATTTACAAAAACACTTAAACAAGAGAGGCAATTTAATTTTTTTAGATTTGCTCTTTTGTCTTTAATTTTTTGTTTTATTTCGATTTATAATTATGCTCAAGATAGTATTCCAGAGAAAGAAGATTTAACAGAGGAAGCTGAACTTAAATTCCAAAATTTCTTTTTTAAAGCATTATCAGATAAATCGATTGGTAATTATCAAAAAGCAATCGAAAACTTAGAGAGTTGTAATCAACTATTAGAAAATAATACAGCAATATATTTTGAGTTTTCTAAAAATTATTTGCTCTTAAATAAAACCAATTTAGCTAAAGAATATGTTATGAGAGCTTTACAAAAAGAGCCTAATAACATTTGGATGTTAAAACATTTGGTTAAAGTATACCAAAAAGAAAATAATTTAGAAGATGCAATTGTAACACAAAAAAAAGTAGTAGCAATCAGCTCTAAAGAAAAACCATTTTTAGTTAGGCTTTATCTATATAATAGAGATTATGACAAGGCAATTCTATTGATGGAACTTTTACAGAATGAAAATGCATTAACTTCAGATTTAAAAAGGATAAAACAACGTTTAAATGCAAGGAAAATTCCAGAACAAAAGGTTCTTAAATTAAATGATATTTCAGTTTTGCAGCAAAAGTTTGAAAAAGATAAGTCTTACGAAACTTTAGAGCAAATTCTAAAAATTTCTGAATCTAATATAAGTATCCTTTTAAAATACAGTAAAGAAGGTATTGCCTTGTTTCCTGCACAACCTTTTGTTTATTTAATGAAAGCTTACGCTTTAAATAGTCAAAAAATGTACAAAGACGCTTTAACTACATTAAAGAATGGTATTGATTTTGTTATTGAAGAGCAAATGGAGGTGAATTTTTATCTAGAAATGGCTAATTCTTTCAAAGGTTTAGGAGATGTAGACGAAGAGAATAAGTACAAAGAAAAAGCCAAGCAATTAAAAAGTTAATATGAGGTATATAAAATATTTAGTTCTTTTAATAATAGTTTTTACGTCATGTAAATCAAGTAAAAATATGATTGATGCAACTGCAGTAGCTAAGAATATTTCCTCAAAAAAAGTAGCAAGAAGACATATGGCTGCTAATTTTGATAAGCAAACTATAGATGCAAAGCTTAAAGTAAACTTTAATAATGGTAAAACAAATCAAAGTTTAACTGTAAGTATGAAAATGAAAAAAGATGAAGTAATTTGGTTAAGAGGAACTAAGTTAATAACGGTATTTAAAGCAGAAATTACACCCACTAAAGTACGTTACTATTCTTCTGTTTTTAAAAATTCTTTTGAAGGTGATTTTTCAATGCTTAAAGAATTATTAGGAGTAGAAATTAATTTTGAACAATTGCAAAACTTGTTTTTAGGACAAGCTTTGCAAGATGTAACTGAAGATAAACAAGAGGTATCTGTTATGAATAACAGGTATGTTTTAAACCCTGAGCAACAAGCAATGCTTTATGACATATTTTATACGATAAATCCTATGCATTATAAATTAGATCATCAAAGTATTGTAAATGAAGCTAAAGGTTTACGATTAGACATTACATACCCGAATTACAATTTAGTAAATTCAGTAGTATTTCCTACTGCAATAGAAATTAAAGCTAAAGATAAAAAAAGAGTTACAGCAATTGATTTACTATATAGAAGTGTAGTATTTGATACTGATATAACCATGTCTTTTAATATGCCTAACGGTTATAAGAAATTAACTTTTTAATGAGCTATACTAAGTTTCAAATACTGTTTCTTTTACTTTTTTTAGTAAGTAGTACTCTTTTTTCTCAAACTAGAAAAGAGTTAGAAAATCAGCGAAAAAAATATAAATCTGAAATTAAACAATTAAATAACCTTCTTTTTACTGAAGTAAAAAAAGAACGAAATGTTTTAGAAGAGTTAAAGGATATCAAACAGAAAATTGAAGTAAGAAATAAACTAATAAATACCATTAATTTAGAGGCGAAATTATTGACGAATAAAATTCGAAAAAACGAAAAAAAAATACTAAAACTCAATAAAAATTTAAGCGATCTTAAAAAGGATTATGGTAACATGATCTACAAATCCTACAAAAGTAAATCCCAGCAAAGTAGAGTTATGTTTTTATTATCATCTCAAAACTTTTATCAAGCTTATAAGCGGCTAGAGTATATGAAACAATATACTGTTTTTAGAAAAAAACAAGGAGAAGAGATTGCAAGTCAGACTGTTTTTATTGGTAAAATGAATGATTCTTTACTGTATCAAAAGCAAATAAAAGACACATTAATATTATCAGAAATAGATCAAAAAAAAGCTATAGAGACTGATAAAAACAAACAAGAAAATTTATTGTCTTTAATTAAAAAGAAGGAGAATAAATATAAGAGAGATCTTAAGAAAACCATTCAAGAAGAAAAACGAGTAACTGCTAAGATTGATAAAATTATAAAAGAAGAAATTGAAAGAGCAAATAGATTAGCCCTTGCAAAACTTAAAAAAAAGCCTAAAACGGTTAAGAAGAATGAGTTTATTTTAAGCCCAGAAGCAAAGGCTTTAGCTGCAAGGTTCGATTTAAATAAAGGTAAATTACCTTGGCCTGTTTCTGAAGGTATAATTGTTAGAAAATTCGGGGTTCAACCACATCCAATTTTTCCTGGGATTTCAATAAATAGTTCAGGTGTGCACTTTGTAACCTCTAAAGGTAGGCAAGCAAAATCAATTTTTGATGGTGAAGTTTTTAACGTTCTAATTGGTTCTGGAGGTAAAAAGAATGTATTAGTTAGGCATGGTAATTATATTACTTCTTATAATAACCTAGAAAGTTCTTACGTTCAAAAAGGTGATAAAGTAAAAGTAGGTCAGCCCTTAGGTAAAATTTTTACTGATAAGATAAATGGTAAAACCACGTTAGTTTTTGTGTTGCTTAAAAACACAGTAAAACTTAATCCTGCTTCTTGGATTTTAAAAAGATAGTTTAAAAAATTAAGATTTAAAAAGTTCCTTTAATTCTGTGGCATCGTCTGCTTTCATCTTCCCTGCAATAACTAAGCTTAGTTGTTTTCTTCTTAGTGCACCATCAAAACGAATTTTTTCTAGTTCTGTCTCTGGCTCTATTTGGGGAATGTCTACTGGTTTCCCTGTTTCATCAACAGCAACAAATGTATAGATACCTTCATTTACCTTTGTTTTTAATCCAGATTGTCTATCCTCTATCCAAACGTCTACATAAATTTCCATAGAAGATTTAAAGGCCCTAGATACTTTAGCCTCTATAGTTACCACACTTCCAACAGGAACAGATTTATTAAAGGCTACATGATTTACAGATGCAGTAACTACAATTCTAGAAGAATGGCGTCTTGCAGCAATACTACATGCTCTATCCATTCTTGCTAATAATTCACCTCCAAAAAGATTATCTAAATAGTTTGTTTCTCCTGGTAAAACTAAATCTGTAAGTATTGTTAAAGATTCTTTGGGTGTTTTTGCTTCCATTCTTATTTTTTTGCAAAGATATGAATAGCCTATTAGAAAAACCTACTATTTTACCAATAACCAAGCATCTTTAGATTCCGCTTTTTTTATTTTATATAAAGCATTAATTGCATCGTTTCTGTTGGTAAAACTCTTAAAAGCTACTTGTGTTAGCCCCCACTTATTGGTACCAATTATTTTTGCTTTGTAACCTTTTTGTTCTAGTTGTTTTATTTTCTTTTTTGCATTTTCAGGAAACTGAAAAGCACCAGCTATAATGTGAAAAGGTGTTGTAACCTTTTTAACAACATTTAACTCAATTGTAGGTAAAGGGTTAGTTATAGTAAATGTAGCAGTTTGTATTTTTTTTTCTAAGGCTAATTCTTGAGAAGCTATACTGTTTTTTTGTTTATTTTGTTGGTGTAAATTATTACCAGCAAATCCTAAAGTCAATAAAATTGCGGCAGATGCAGCATACTTTAATAAAGGAGTTAAAAGATTTTTTTTATCTGTGTTTTTTATTGGTAATTGTCTTACATTTTGATTATTACTTTCTAATCTTTTTGTTGTAACAGAAGATAATCCAAAAGAAGAAGTTAAGTAGTTTATTTCTTTTGTTGGATTAAAAATTAATTGTCTGTTTTCGCTTAAGGTCAAATAACCTAAACCTTCAATTATTAGATGTTCTTTTTGAAGAGTTTTTTTCCAATTAGATACAATGCTTTCAATTGTATTTGTTGCTTTTTCAAAGGATATTTTTTCTACAGAGGCAACATAGTTAGCTAGTAACCCATCATTTCCCTTAAGGTTATTGTTAAATGAAATTTGTTTGTATGGTGGAGAAAAACTAGCAGAATCTTCTTGAAAAGTAGCGCTTATTTTATTAGTTACAAAGCCTCCAAAATTAGGAACAATAACACAATCGTATCTAAATAATAAGTCTTTAATATAATTTTCTAATATCATGTAAACAAATATATAAATTCTAAAGAATTATAAACGGAGTAGTGATAATAATTATCAACAATTATTTTTATATCTTGTTTGTTAAAATTGATATCAATGAACGATAACAAACTATTGGCCATTTTACGATTGCAGAGAAGTAGAGCTATAGGAGATATTTTAGCAAAAAAACTAATTGCAAGCTCAGGAGGAGTTGAATATATTTTCGAACAAAAAAAGACAATTTTAGAAAAAATAAATGGTATTGGATCTCATGCGATTAAGCATTTGTTTGACAAAAAAAATAGTATTGAAGCAGAGAAAGAATTGAATTATATTCGAAAAAATAACATTAACTACACCTATTTTTTAGATGATGATTTTCCAAAACACCTTCATAATTGTATAGACAGTCCGATTTTATTATTTAAGGATGGTAATATTGAAATTAAAAATGATTCAAAAATAATTTCTGTCGTAGGTACTAGAAATATGAGTTCATATGGTCGTCATTTCTGTGAAGAACTCATCAAAGATTTAGCACCTTATAACCCAATTATAGTAAGTGGTTTTGCTTACGGTGTAGATATTTGTGCTCATAAAGCTGCTATGGCTAACAACTTACAAACTATTGCTGTTTTAGCACATGGTTTTGAACAGATTTATCCAAAAGTGCATAAAAAGTATATTCATGATGTTCATAAAAATGGTGGATTTTTTACTGAGTTTTGGAGTGAAGAACCACCTTTACGTGAGCATTTTTTAAAACGCAACAGAATTGTAGCTGGTATTTCTAAAGCTTCAATAATTATCGAATCTGCAGAGAAAGGAGGCTCTTTAGTAACTGCAGATATAGCAAACTCTTATAATAAAGATGTTTTTGCTTTACCAGGCAGAGCTACAGATGTGTTCAGTAAAGGATGTAATAGTTTAATAAAAAATAATAGAGCAACCCTGTTAACTTCTGCAGAAGATATTATAAAAATGCTGAATTGGGATGTGCAAAAAGCAGCAACAAAAACCATTCAGAAACAGTTATTTGTTCAATTAAATGAAAATGAACAGAAGATTTATGATTTCTTGTATGAAAAAGGAAAGCAAGTATTAGATGTAATTGCATTTGAATGCAATATATCAATAGTGAAATTATCTTCTGTTTTATTACAAATGGAGTTAAAAGGTATAATACAGCCATTACCAGGTAAAATGTTCGAAATTATTTAAACAATTGCTGTACTTTTGAAATTAACGAATTATTAATTATGGCAGTAGAAAAGAAATTGATGTCTAAAAAAAAGCCTGCATTTCCTGTAAATGACATGCTTAATGCCTATTTAAAAAACTATAAGCGAACAACTAAAATTTCTATCTATTACGAAGATTTATTGCGTTTTCAAGGTTCTGTAACCGTGTATGATAAAAACGATGAAGATACACTTTGGATACGAACTTACTATTCTGATGCAGATAGAGTAGAAATAGATACGAGTTTAAAAAGAGTATATACTTTATTGCATTCTGATGGTAATGAGGATGCAATGCCTTTTTTAAATGTTGATGCAATAGATTATTGTACTTTTGGAAACTCAAAACCATTTCGTATTAAAGTTAGAAATATTTTAAATGATAATTTTACGTATTTCTATGTAAAAAAAGCCGATGCATCAAGAATTTATGGTTTAGAGTTAGAGCATATTCTATCTCCTTACAGTATGAATTTTTTAGTGCATGGAGATACTTTAATTGAAGAACACATTGCGGGTATTCCTGGAGATGATTTTATTAAAGATATTTTACCTACTTGTACAGAGTTAGAAAAAGCGCAAATAGCTAAAGAATTTGTAAAGTTTAAAGAACGATGCTTAATTCGTTTGTTGGGTGATATGCGTTCTTACAACTATGTAATTACACCTACACACGATTTTGATCAAATTATATATAAAATTAGAGCAATAGATTTTGATCAACAGTCTTTTGAAGGTAATTTAAAAGTGTACAACCTTCAGTTTATGAAAGAAAATTTTAAGATGATAGAAATGGTTAGTAAAAAATTACAAAACGATTCTATTAGACAGTACAAAATTGAAGAACGTTCGTTTATGTCAAAAAGAATGATTACTACACCAAGAAGAACTTTACGTTTGATAAAGTGTATGAAAAATGACACCATTTCTTACCCGGAAAATATAGAACTCCTTAAGAAACATCTAATTCAGTACGTAGGAGACGTAAAGTTTAAAGATTGTGAAAACATGGGCGAAATTTTAGAAACCATTTTAGCTTTTGTAAAACGTAATTATTTAGACATAAGTACAAAGTAATATTTTATTTTTTACTTCTTAAACTCTCTATTACAACTGTTATTAATATTAAACTACCTCCCCAAAAAGTATTTATAGAAGGTATTTCTTGTAGAAAAAGAAAAGCCAAAACAATACCAAAAAGAGGTTGTAAACTGCTAATAATACTAGTGGTCGCTGCAGAAAAATGTTTTAAAGAATGTAGCAATAGACTATGTCCAACTGCGGTTGTTAAAAATGCGAGTAAAAACAAATATGGCAACTGACTTTGTAGATTAGAAACATCCATAAAGAACAAAGTTGGCAACAGTATTATTGTAACTATTACGGTTTGATAAAGCATTAGCATAGTTCCATTATACTTAGCTACATGTTGCTTTAGAATTAAAATTCGTACAGCATAACAAAAGGCAGAAAGAACCCCAAATAAAATGCCTTTTACTTGTGAGCTTTCTAAGCTAAACTCAGGTGCTAAAATATACAAGCCACTTAAAACTAATACACCAAAAAGAATATAAATAGGGTCGAATTTTACCTTTATAAACAAAGGCTCTAAAAAAGCAATAATAATAGGAAATGTATATAAAGATAAAATTCCTAAAGCAACGTTAGAGAGCTTTAATGCGTAAAAATACGTAATCCAATGTGCAGCCATTAAAACACCACTTATTAAAAAGGGTTTATAATCTTTAGATGATTTTATGGCTAAATCTATTTTTTTATACTTGCAAAAAATATATAGAAAAACCATAGCTAACATTGCTCTAAACCAAATTATAATTTCAGTAGGTAGTGCAATATACTTTCCTAAAACACCAGAAGTACTTATAAAAAATGTCGCCAAAAGTAATCCAGAAATATTTTTAATATAGCTATTTTGCATTAAATTTTTTGAAGTGTTTCTAAAGCTTTTTTTACAGAATCAATTTTAATAAAAGTAATGAGTAAACGCAGCCCATTTTTAGTTTGCTTTTCTTTCATTACACAGCTTTTTGGGTTTTGCTGTAAATATTTTAAAGTTTTGCTAAATGCATCTGTTTGATAAAAAGCACTTTGTTGGTCAGAAACAAAATAGCCTAACATTCGTTTTTGCTTTAAAATTACTTTTTCTAGGCCTAGTTCTTTTGCCAGCCATTTTATTCTAACCGAATCTAATAAGTCTTCAACCTGAGTAGGTATTTCTCCAAATCTGTCTATAATTTCAGTTTCAAAAGTTTGTAGTTCTTTTTCTTTTTCTAAAGTACTCAGTTTATTATACAAGGCCAACCTTTCTGTAATAGAATTGATGTAATCATCAGGAAACAAAATTTCAAAATCAGTATCAATTTGTACTTCTTTTACAAAGGCAGTTGGTTTCGAAGTATCTGTTGGATACAAATCTGCAAACTCATTTTCTTTCAATTCTTCGATAGCTTCTTTTAATATTTTTTGATAGGTATCAAATCCAATATCATTTATAAAACCACTTTGTTCACCACCCAATAAATCTCCTGCTCCACGAATCTCTAAATCTTTCATGGCAATGTTTATTCCACTGCCTAAATCAGAAAACAATACCAAAGCTTCAATACGTTTTCTGGCATCATCTGTCATCATATGATATGGTGGAGTTATAAAGTAGCAGAACGCTTTTTTGTTACTTCTACCAACTCTACCTCGCATTTGATGTAAATCAGACAGACCAAAATTATTTGCATTATTGATGAATATTGTATTTGCATTAGGTACATCTAATCCGCTTTCAATTATCGTTGTAGATACGAGTACATCAAATTCACCATTCATAAAGCCCAACATTAATTCCTCTAGCTTTTTACCTTCCATTTGTCCATGACCAATACCAATTTTGGCTGATGGAACCAATCTTTGTAATAACCCTGCAACTTCTTTAATATTATCTATTCTATTATGAATAAAGAATACTTGGCCTCCTCTAGAAACTTCATAAGAAATTGCATCTCTAATTGTTTCTTCAGAAAAACGAATTACGTTACTTTCTATAGGGTGTCTGTTAGGAGGAGGCGTTTTTATTACTGATAAATCTCTTGCAGCCATTAAACTAAATTGCAAGGTTCTAGGAATTGGTGTTGCAGTTAAAGTTAATGTGTCTACATTTTCTTTTAAAGTTTTTAATTTGTCTTTAACAGCCACTCCAAATTTTTGCTCTTCATCAATAATTAATAAACCTAAATCTTTAAACTGAATTCGCTGACTTGTTAGTTGATGTGTGCCAATAATAATATCTACAGAACCATCATTAACACCACTAATAGCAGTAGTTTTTTGTTTGGCAGATCTAAATCTATTTAAATAATCTATCTTAATTGGAAAGTCTTTTAAACGTTCTGAGAACGTTTTGTAATGTTGAAAAGCTAAAATAGTGGTTGGTACTAAAATTGCGACCTGTTTTCCATTATCAACAGCTTTAAAAGCCGCTCTAACAGCAACTTCTGTTTTACCAAAACCCACATCACCACAAACCAACCTGTCCATAGGTTGATCTTTCTCCATATCTTGTTTTACATCTAGTGTAGCAGAATATTGATCTGGAGTATCTTCATACATAAAACTACCTTCTAATTCATGTTGAATATGAGTATCTGTGCCAAAAGCGTAGCCTTTTTGAAGTTTTCTTTTTGCATACAATTGAATTAAATTAAAAGCAATATGCTTAACTCTGGCTTTTGTTTTTTGTTTGATTTTTTTCCAAGCTCCAGAACCTAATTTGTAAATTTTTGGAGGCTTACCATCTTTACCATTAAACTTAGAAATTTTGTGTAGAGAGTGAATACTTACATACAAAATATCACGTTCTCCATAAATCAGTTTTATTGCCTCTTGCTTTTTACCTTGAACATCAATTTTTTGTAAACCACCAAATTTTCCAATTCCATGATCCATGTGAGTTACATAGTCACCAATTTCTAATTTGTTTAATTCTTGAAGTGTAATCGCTTGCTTTTTAGCATAACCATTTTTTAATCTGAATTTATGATATCGTTCAAAAATTTGATGATCTGTATAGCAAACCAACTTATTATCTACATCTATAAAACCTTGGTATAGAGGAAAAACGATAGTTTCATAATGTACTTTTTGATCTGCATCATCAAAAATATCATGAAATCGTTTTGCCTGTTGTTCATTAGCACAAAAAATATAATTAGTAAACCCTGCTTTTTGATATTCATTTAAATTATCAATTAATAAATTAAATTGTTTGTTAAAAGAGGGTTGAGGATTTGTAGAAAATTCGATTTCTTTACCTTCGTATTTAGATGTACTTCCAAAATGAACAGTAGTAAATTTATGAAGTTCATTTTTGATGAAACTACCATCACAAAATAATTCTGATGGTTCTAAGTGTTTTATTTCTTTAGATAAGTTGTTAAAGGCATCTTCTGCTTTTTTGAAAAACTTATCTAATTTTTGAGACATTAAATCTACATTCTTAGAAAATACAACAGTATCTGAAGAGATATACTTTAAAAAACTTTGCCTGTTTTCTTGCAAAGTTTTATTCTCAACATTTGGCATTATAGAAACTTTTTTCAGTTTCTCTTTAGATAACTGAGTTTCTACATCAAAAGTTCTAATACTGTCTATATCATCACCAAAAAATTCAACTCTATAAGGTTCATCATTAGAGAAAGAAAATACATCTATAATTCCACCTCTTACAGAAAAATCTCCAGGTTCTGTAACAAAATCTACACGTTTAAATTTGTATTCAAAAAGAACTTCATTAACAAAGTCTAAAGATAATTCTTCACCAACAGCAATTTTTAAAGTGTTCTTTTCAAGTTCTTTTTTAGTTACCACTTTTTCGAAAAGTGCAGTTGAGTAGGTAACAATTATTGCAGGTTTTTTTCTAGAATTTATTCTATTTAAAACTTCAGATCTTAAAAGAACATTGGCATTGTCTGTATCTTCTATTTGATAAGGTCTTCTATAAGAGCCAGGATAGAAAAGCACATTTTTATCACCCAAAAGTTGCTCTAAATCATTTAAATAATACGCAGCTTCTTCTTTGTCATTAAATACTAATAGGTAAGGTTTGTCTACTTTTTTAAAGCTTTCTGAAATAACAAAAGATAATGAAGATCCAACCAAATTCGAAACCTGAAACTGACTTTTCTCTTGTTTAAGGGCTGTAATTAACTCCGAAACTTTCCCAGATTTTTGGAATTGATTAACAATGTTCTGTTTACTCAACTGTAATTTTTTTTACAAATGTACTGTCTTAAATTATAAAAAGCCAAAAACCAATTTCATTTCTCATAGAAAAGAATATATTTGTTTGTCTAAATTTATTTTAACAAACACCTTATGTCAATAAAATCTGTTTTTTTTAGTCTTTTTTTAGTTGCTATTATTACCGAATCAACTGCACAAAATAAAAAGAGTGAATGGGTTATAGGAACTAGTTTTGCATTAGCAAAATTTACTGACTTTCAAGGTACTATTTTAGGGGGTTCTTTTATAAATCAATCTCCTAGAATAAATATTTCTAAATATTTGTTTAAAAGCTTTACGGCTGATGTTGGTTTTTCTACAGCTATTTTTGACACTCAAAAATACACTACATTTGATGCTGTTCTGCGTTATGATTTTGGAACTTCTATGCATAATGTTGTGCCTTATGTTGTAATTGGAGGCAGTTTTGTAAGTGCTTTAGAAACAACCCCAACTTTAAATTTAGGAGCAGGAAATACGTTTTGGGTTAAAGAAAATTACGGAATTAATGTGCAGTTTTTATATAAATATTCAGAAGATCGATTTGAGAGTCAATATTCACATTTTTACCCATCAATTGGTTTAGTGTATAGTTTTAAAGCTAGAAATTTAAATCCTAGATTGTGGCATATGAATAATTAAATCTTTAATTATTTTAGGTATTTATTTAAGATTAAATTCATTTTTTTGGAATTCAAATAACCATCAAACAACGCATCAATTTCATAATCTGAGTTTAGAATTATGGTTGTGGGGTAACTAATTTTATCTTCTGAAATGGTAAGTTGATTTGCCAATTCATGAATACCAGAATTACCTGAAGGCTTGTAAGAAAAGGTTTTTCCTAAAAAGGTAATATCACTTTTTTCCTCTCCATTCAACATCACAAAATAATAATCTGAATTTAGTTTTTCAATTACTTTTGAATTTTGAAAAGTATTTTTTTTCATTCCAAAACAAATTTTACACCAATCTGTATATAAGAATATCACTATTGGTTTAGGAGCTATTTTTTGTAATTTTTCTACTTCAGGAAAGGTGTGTGTTTTTAGTGTTTTTATATTCCTTTGCGTACATAAATTAATACTTAGGAATAGAAATAAAATAAAAAAAAAGGCTCTCATAATGTTTCTAAAATAAAGTAAATCTTACACCTAAAAAAGCCCTAATTCCTTGGTTGGATGCATATACATAACTTGGGTCAAAAGTCAATGCATCAGGATCATTTGGGTCTACTTGCTCATCAAAAGGATCAAATGCTCTAGAAATACTATTGGCTGCTGGTGTAAAGTTTAAAAGATTTTTTACACCACCATAAATTTCGCAAGAATTGGTGAATCTCTTACTCAATTGAATATTTTGAATACTAAACCAAGGAGAGTATTCTGCTCTATCGTCTTTAAGTCCTAACAAAGGCAAACGCATTTGGCCATATAAATTACCTGTATAATCTACAGTAAAATTATTGTCAAATTTATATGAGATAGACCAAACACCACTAAAACTTTCTGTAAGTAATTGTCTTCTTTTCATATTGTTTTCAGTTACTGAAACATCCATTAAAGTTGCACCAGCATTTATAGCTAAACCGTTTGTAAATAAAATATCTGCGTTTAAAGAAACACCTTTAGAAACTGAAAAACCTTCAAGATTTGTATAGATAATTTTGTTAGGGTCTGTTTCATAATCAGGTAAAATTCTATTATTGAAATAGGTGTAAAATGCACTTGCATCTAAAGTGATGAAAGTGTTTTCAGTATTAATTTTTTTCACATAATTAATATTGACATTCCATGAAGTTTCTGGGTCTAAATCACCTTGAAACTCTACCTCTCTTGCACCAGTTAAAGCTGCATGATCTTCTGTAAAAACATTGGCTACTCTAAAACCATTACCCACACTTATTCTAAAAATATTTGATTTATCTCTAGAGTTCCATTTATAATTTATTCTTGGAGATAGTATGCTTCCATGCACACTATTATAATCCCACCTTAAACCAAGTAATAATTTCTTTCTATCTGATATACTTATTTCATCTTGTGCAAATATTCCAGGTAAATGTATTTTAGAAGGCTGATTAAAATTACCAGTTTCATCTAAAGTAGCAAAAGTATTATCATCATAATAGGTGTACCTGTATGCCAAACCTAAAAGTAAATCTTGTTTGTCATTTATTTTGGTATCGTAAACCAATTGTCCAAAAGCTATTAATTGAGTGGCATTATAAGAATCTGTTCCGTAAAAAGAATCTTGATAATGGCCATTTGCACTAAATTGGAAATTGATATTTTCTGTTGTTGGTAATTGGTAAGTTCCAAAAGTTTCCCATCTATTGGTGTAAATACTTTCTCCATAAACAAGATTACTTCCTCTAAATTTACGTTCCCAATCCAATTCTCCTCCCCATCTATCTTCATAAACATATCTACCAGCAATTGTAAAAACTTTGTTGCTTTTGCGCTCAATATTAATTTTATTAAAGATTGATATTCTGTTTTGTAAGGTTAAATCTGTAAAATTGTCATTGTTATTATCAATTCGATTTTGAAAATTAAAATAATTAACCCCTAATAAACCTTGTGCTTTTTCAGAAATTTGATAACGTAAACCAATATCTGTATTTACTTCTCCCCAAGAGCTTGCGAAAACATCAGTAGATAATTTTGGTGCGTTTGTCGGTTTTTTTGTGATGATATTAATAATTCCACCTACAGCTTCAGAACCATATAAAGTAGAGGCAGGCCCTTTAACTATTTCAACTCTTTCTATTAAAGCTTGTGGAATTCCTGTTAAACCATATACTGTAGATAAACCACTAACAATTGGCATTCCATCAATTAAAACAAATGTGTAAGGACCTTCTAAACCATTAATATGAATATCTCCTGTATTACAAACATTACAGTTTAGTTGAGGTCTAATTCCGTTTACATTTTGCAAAGATTCAAATACAGAAGGTGTAGGATTTTTCTTAAAAAAAGTTTTGCTGTACACTTCTACAGGAACAGGACTTGCTGTTTTAGAAACAGGTTTTAAAGTACCAGAAATTACAATTTCATTTAGAGAATTATCATCCTCTAAAACAATGTTTTTAAAACGATTGTTACCATCTAAAACTAGGCTAGAGGTAAAGGTTTTAAAACCAATGCTACTTACAACTAGTGTATATTTACCTTTTAACAAGTAATTTAATTCATAAGAACCATCTTCTGTAGAATTGGTACCTAATTTTGTATTCTTCAAAAAAATATTGGAAAAAGGTATTGCATCACCATTTTTAGATGTGATTTTCCCTTTTATGCTTTGACCAATTCCAACTTGTGTAATTAGCAGTAAGATTAGGATACTATAATTTTTCAAAATCAAAATTTATGCAAATATAAAATAAAGTTTAGACTTGTCTAAAAAATTATTTATAAAATTAAAAAGTATATATTTGCCTCATACAAAAATAATATGTTTTCACAAGCAGAAGAAAATTATTTAAAAGCCATTTATCATTTAGAATCAGATTCTAAAGTAGGTATAAGTACCAATGCTATTGCTAAGAGTTTAGCAACAAAAGCATCTTCAGTTTCTGATATGATTAAAAAATTATCAGACAAAGAAGTAGTGCTTTATAAGAAATATAAAGGAGTTACTTTAACAGTGCTAGGTAAAAAAACAGCAGCTAATATTGTAAGAAAGCACAGGCTTTGGGAAGTTTTTTTAGTAGAAAAACTAAATTTTTCTTGGGACGAAGTGCATGATGTTGCAGAGCAGTTAGAGCATATAAAATCTCAAAAATTAATCAATCAATTAGATGCTTTGTTGGGTTTTCCTACTCATGACCCTCATGGAGATCCAATTCCAGATAAAGACGGAGTTGTAAGTGCTATAGAGAAAAGTTTACTATCAACTTTAAAAGTTAATGAAGCTGGGGTTTGTGTGGGTGTTAATGATTCTTCATCAGACTTTTTACAGTTTTTAGATAAAAAAGGAATAACATTAGGTAAACGTATTAAGGTTACTGAAAAAGAAGATTTTGATGATTCTCTATCTATTTTAATCGATGATAAAAAATTATCAGTCTCTAATAAAATTGCAAATAATTTATACATTAAAAAATCATGAGTACATTCGAACAATTAGTAGCTTTTGGTAAAGAACATCCAATTCAAGCTGCTTTGTATGCATCACTTTTTACATGGGGTTTAACAGCTTTAGGAGCTGCTTTAGTGTTCTTTTTTAAGAAAATGAATAGAGCAGTTTTAGATGGTATGTTAGGTTTCACTGGAGGTGTAATGGTTGCAGCCAGTTTTTGGAGTCTTTTAGCGCCAGCAATAGATAATAGTCCAGGAGAAGGTTTTATGAAAGTTTTACCATCAGCAATTGGTTTTGCATTAGGTGCTTTAGCCTTATTTGGTATGGACAAAATTCTACCTCACTTGCATATCAATTTTAAAGAAAATGAAGCTGAAGGTGTAAAAACTGAATGGCATAAAACTACATTATTAGTGCTTGCAATTACCTTGCATAATATTCCTGAAGGCTTAGCAGTTGGTGTATTATTTGGTGCAGCTTCTACTTTAGTGGGTGTAGAGCAAACAGAAATGATAATTGCAGCAATTTCTTTAGCAATTGGTATTGGAATTCAGAATTTTCCTGAAGGTTTTGCAGTGGCAATGCCTTTAAGAAGACAAGGAGTTAGTAGGTTTAAGAGTTTTTGGTATGGACAATTATCTGCAATTGTAGAGCCTTTTGCAGCAGTTTTAGGAGCGTTAGCAGTTTCGTTTTTTACACCTATTTTACCATATGCATTAGCATTTGCAGCAGGTGCAATGATTTTTGTAGTAGTAGAAGAGGTAATACCAGAAACACAAAGAGATAAATACACAGATATTGCTACACTCGGCTTTATAGCTGGTTTTATTGTAATGATGTCTTTAGATGTTGGTTTAGGATAGAAAATTTTTCCAACTTCAATTTATAAAAGCAGAGTTTCTCCAATAGAAATTCTGCTTTTCTTTTTATGTAAACTTTGCTTTTGATTACAAATAGATTAATTTGCATCAAAAATTTAGCTGTGGAAAAACCTGCAATTTTCGAAGTTTATAATGCCTCTGCTGGAAGTGGAAAAACCTTTACACTTGTAAAAGAATACCTAAAAGTATTATTAAGTGCAGACGATATTTTTACCTTCCAAAAAATATTAGCAATCACTTTTACTAATAAAGCTGCTGGTGAAATGAAAGAGCGAGTAATTTCGAATTTAGAAAGTTTTGCTGAAGGTGAAGAAAATGAATTATTTGGAATTATAATTGACGAAATTGCTTTTGATAAAGAAACAATTCAAATAAGAAGTAAGAAAATTTTAGAGGTAATTCTGCAAAATTATTCAGCTTTTTCAATTACCACTATTGATAGTTTTACGCATAAAATCATTAAAAGTTTTGCTTATGATTTAGGTTTGTCTTTAAATTTTGAAGTGGAAATGGATGCAGTTTCACTATTAAATGAGGCTGTAGATGTTTTAATTTCTAAAATTGGTACAGATAAAAGACTAACCAAATTACTCATAGAATATTCTTTAGATAAAATTGATGATGATAAATCTTGGGATATTTCTAGAGATTTAAATGAGTTTGCAAAAGTGCTTCTAAATGAAGATGATATTCATCATTTTAGAGAATTATCAGAAAGAAAATTAGAAGAATTTACAGATTTAAAATCCAAGTTATTTACGCATCAAAAAGAGTTAAAAGAATCATTTTCTAAAGTTGGTGAAGCTTGTACTCAATTAATAGCTGACAAAGGTTTAGTGCAAAAGGATTTTATGCGAGGCACAATTCCTAAATTCTTTAATGATATCAAAGAAAAGTCGGTTAATTTTAGTTTCTTAACAAGAGCAGAAACTATCCAAAAAGTGATTGATAATCATCAATATTATTCCAAATCTACTACAGATGCTATTGCTCAAGATATAGAAAGTATTGTTCCGCAAATTATAACACATTTCAATACTTCAAAAGAAATTTACAGTCAATTTTTATTAAACAAATTGGCTCTAAAAAACTTGATTCCCTTAGCAGTTTTAAATAACATAAATCAAGAATTAGAGAACATAAAAGAAGAAAGTAACATTAGACTTAATGCAGAGTTTAATCAATTAATTTCAGACAACATCAAAGAGCAACCTGCACCATTTATTTACGAAAGAATTGGGCAACGTTTTCAGTATTATTTTATTGATGAAATGCAAGATACTTCTGTTTTACAGTGGCAAAATTTAATTCCTTTAATTGATAATGCATTAGCACAAGAAAACAGTAATTTATTGTTGGTTGGTGATGGTAAACAAGCTATTTACAGATGGAGAGGAGGAAAGGCTGAACAGTTTATTGAGTTAGGAGCATCAACTCAAAATCCGTTTTCAATAACAAAAGAAATTAAAAATTTAGAAACTAATTTTAGAAGTTTTTCTGAAGTAATTAATTTTAATAATTCGTTTTTTCAGCATACAGCAAACTTTCTTCAAAATGATGCTTATAAGAATTTGTTTTTAGAGGGTAATGCTCAATTCGAAAATTCAAAAAAAGGGGGGTATGTCTCTATCGATTTTTTAGAGAAAGAAGAGGAAAAAGAAGAAGAACAGTTAAAATATCCAAAGAAAGTTTTGGAACATATTTTAGCGTTGAAATCTGAATTTTCATTAAGTGAAATTTGTGTGTTAACAAGAACAAAAAAAGATGGAGTAGCTATCGCAAATTACTTGTCAGAAAACAATATATCAATTGTTTCTTCAGAAACATTGTTGTTAAACACAAGTGCAAAAGTCAATTTTATAGTCGATGTTTTAAAGGTGCTGCAAAATCCAAATGATGAAGAAGCTCGTTTTGAAATGCTGTATTTTTTATATCATCATTTAAGTATTTTTAATGATAAAACAACCTTTTTAAAAGAGTATGTGCTTTTAGAAAATCAGCAGATATTTAAAGAATTGCAAAAATTTAACATCACATTTGATATTCATAGATTCAATCAATTTCCATTCTACGAAAAGATAGAAGAAATTGTTAGAGGTTTTAAGCTTGTAGAAACTTCAGATGCGTACGTCCAATTTTTCTTAGATGTAGTTTTAGAGCAACAAAGAAAATCTACAGACGTAAATGCGTTTTTAGATTTTTGGGAAAATAAAAAAGATAAATTGAGTATTGTTGCTCCAGAAAGCGAAAATGCTGTGCAAGTAATGACGATTCATAAATCGAAAGGTTTAGAATTTCCTGTAGTAATTTTTCCTGGTGATGTAGATATTTATAGACAGATAAATCCAAAGGTTTGGTTAGGTGATTTGCCAGAAAATTTTGAAGATTTCAAAGAGTTGCTTTTACCTTTCAATAAAGAGTTAAGTCATGTTAATGCAAGAGGCTTAGAAATTTACAATCAACAGAGAGAGGAATTAGAACTAGATAATTTTAATCTTTTATATGTGGCCTTAACTAGAGCTGTTGAGCAATTGTATGTTATTACAGAGAAGAAAATATCATCAAAAGGAATAGAAAATACGAACTTTTATTCAGGTGTTTTTATCAATTATTTAATTCAGCAAAATCTTTGGAAAGATGATGTTCTAAATTATGCTTTTGGCTCTAAAAGTAGAGTAAGTATAGCTGAAGTAAAAGTGAGCGTTTCAGAAACGCATCAACAATTTATTTCTACTTCTTGGCAAGATCATAATGTTGTTTTGCTGGCTAGTGCATCTAAATTATGGAATACAGCACAAGGTGAAGCCATTGATTATGGGAACTTGTTTCATGAAATATTATCTAAAATATATACAGAGAAAGATGTTCAAAAAGTAATGCATCTTTATCATCAGCAAGGATATATTAATGATGAGCAAAAAAACTATATGTTGCTTAGAATAGAAGAGCTCATCAATCATCCAGAATTGAATAAATTTTATGCAGAAGATGTCATTATATATAATGAGAGAGAAATTGTAGATGTAGATAATCAAATAGTCATTCCAGACAGATTGGTTTTTGTAGCAAATAAGGTTGCTATTATCGATTACAAAACAGGTGCAGTTTCTCAAGATCACAAACAACAATTGTTAAAATACGAACGTGTTTTGCAATCAATGAATTTTAAGGTTGATGAAAAACTATTAGTCTATATTAATGATAATATAGATGTTGTTAAGGTGTAATCAATTAAAATAACTTTGTAAATTTGTATTTCTAAATTCATAAAAAATGTACGGTAAAATTAAGGATACTTTAAAAAAAGAAATTCAGGAGATAAAAGATGAAGGATTATATAAATCTGAAAGAATTATTACTTCTTCTCAAGATGCAGTCATTAAATTATCTACAGGTGATGAGGTGTTGAATTTCTGTGCAAATAATTATTTAGGATTATCAAATCATCCAGAAGTAATTCAAGCAGCAAAAGATGTTATGGATACTCATGGGTTTGGAATGAGTTCAGTCCGTTTTATTTGTGGTACACAAGATATTCATAAAGAATTAGAAAGTAAGATTGCTAATTTTTATCAAACAGATGATACTATTTTGTATGCAGCTTGTTTTGATGCAAATGGAGGTGTTTTTGAGCCTCTTTTAACAAAAGAAGATGCTATTATTTCAGACAGTTTAAATCATGCTTCTATTATTGATGGCGTTCGTTTGTGTAAAGCTGCTCGTTATAGATATCAAAATAATGATATGACTGCATTAGAAGAGCAGTTAATTGAAGCCAATAAGCACAATCATCGTTTTAAGATTATTGTAACAGATGGCGTTTTCTCTATGGATGGTATTGTAGCTAAATTAGATGAAATCTGCGATTTAGCAGACAAATACGATGCAATGGTTATGGTTGATGAATGTCATGCTACAGGTTTTATAGGTAAAACAGGTAGAGGTACAGTAGAGTTAAAAAACGTAATGGATAGAGTAGATATTGTTACAGGAACTTTAGGAAAAGCTTTAGGAGGTGCAATGGGTGGTTATACGACCGGTAAAAAAGAAATTATAGAAATTTTAAGACAACGTTCTAGGCCTTATTTATTTTCGAATTCTCTAGCACCGTCTATAATAGGAGGTACATTAAAAGTTTTTGATTTAATAGAGAATGACACCACATTAAGAGACCAATTAGAGTGGAATACCAATTACTTTAGAGCAGAAATGGAAAAAGCTGGTTTTGATTTGGTGGGTGCAGATGCTGCTATTGTTCCAGTAATGCTATATGATGCTAAACTTTCGCAAACCATGGCAGATAAATTGTTAGAAGAAGGAGTGTATGTAATAGGTTTCTTTTTTCCAGTGGTACCAAAGGGGAAGGCCAGAATACGAGTGCAATTATCTGCTGCTCATAAAAAAGAACATTTAGATAAAACTATTGAAGCTTTTACCAAAGTAGGTAAGGAACTCGGCGTTATTTAAAACTGTTTTCAACGTATGGTTTTTTAATATTTTATTGAATTATCTTTGTAAATAAGTTTTAACAACTTACTTTTGTATATTATTATATTGAACTTTTAATTTAAAAACTTGATAATGAAACATTTAAAAATAGCTGTGATAGCTTTATTTGCGTTAGTTACTGTTAGTAATGTAAGCGCCCAAGATGAAAACAATCCTTTTGTTGTAGGATTTGGTGTAAACATAGTAGATTTTTATAATTCTGACGACTTTTCAACACAAATTGAAGATGCTTTAGGAAATAAGGATTGGAACTTTTTACCATCAATTTCTAGAATTTCTGGAGAAAAATATTTAGACAAAGGATTTACCTTACAATTAGCAGGAGCTTTAAGTGAAATTACATTTCTAAATACTGAAGATGATGTAGATTTTTTATACTACTCTATTGATGCAATCGTAAAATACGATTTAAACATGTTATTTGGTAACACAGGCTGGTTTGATCCTTATGTATATTTAGGAGGAGGATACGTTTCTGTTGATTCTAATGGAGAAGGTATGATTAACGCAGGTTTTGGTTTCAATACTTGGTTTAATGATAACTTAGGTTTAAATTTTCAAACAGGAACTAAAAAAGGTTTTTCTGACAAAGTTAAAGCTCACTACCAAAGTTCTTTAGGTATTGTTGTTAAATTTGGAGGAAAAGACACTGATGGAGATGGAGTATACGATAAATTTGATGCTTGTCCAGAAGTTGCTGGTTTGGCTGAATTTAATGGATGTCCAGATGCTGACGGTGATGGTGTAAAAGATTCTGATGACGCATGTCCTAACACGCCAGGATTAGCTGCTATGAATGGTTGTCCTGATGCTGATAGTGATGGTATTGCTGATAAAGACGATATGTGTCCTAATGAAAAAGGTACAAAAGCTAATAAAGGTTGTGCTGACACTGACGGAGATGGTGTAGTAGATAAAGATGACAAATGTGCATCGGTTGCTGGTCCAGCTGCAAACGCAGGTTGTCCTTGGCCAGATACTGATGGAGATGGTATTTTAGACAAAGATGATAAATGTCCTAACGAAGCAGGTGTGGCATCAGAAGCAGGTTGTCCTGAAATTATATCTGAAGCTGCTAGAATGGGTGTTGATACTTTTGCAAAATCAATTTTATTTAACTCAAACAGATCTAGCTTTAAATCAGGAGTTTCTGCTCAGTTAGATGGTATGATCGAGATTATGAATAAGTTTCCAAAAGCAAACTTTATGATTAAAGGTTATACAGATAACACAGGTTCTGCTGCTTATAACTTAAAGTTATCAGAAAGAAGAGCTGCTGCCGTTATGAACTATTTAACTAAAAATGGTGTAGATGCTGCAAGATTAACTTCAAAAGGTTTTGGAGTAGAATCGCCAATTGCTTCAAATGCTACAAGTTCAGGAAGAGAACAAAACAGAAGAGTAGAAGTTAAAGTGACAAACTAGTCAGTTTACTTAATAATAGTAAAAAGCCTCATCTTTAAGATGAGGCTTTTTTTAGTTAAAAAAGTTTTTTTAATTGTAATCAAAAATTTACCTTTGCACCTTGAAAAAGGAAGAACATTCCTATTTAAAAAATAATAACTTAATTAGATATAAAAATGTCTACAATTACAGGTAAAGTTTCTCAGATTATTGGGCCAGTTATTGATGTTGAATTCAATACTGAAAACAACGAACTTCCTAAAATATATGATTCATTAGAAATTAAAAAAGCTGATGGTTCTATTTTAGTGTTAGAGGTTCAACAACATATAGGTGAAGATACAGTTAGAACAATTTCTATGGACGCCACAGATGGTTTACAAAGAGGAGCAGAAGTTGTAGCTACAGGGAATCCAATCCAAATGCCTATTGGAAACGATATTTATGGTCGTTTATTTAATGTTACTGGAGATGCTATTGATGGTCTTGGTAACTTAAGTAAAGTAGGTAAAGATGGTTTATCTATACATAGAGCAGCTCCTAAATTTGAAGACTTATCTGTATCTACAGAGGTTTTATTTACCGGTATTAAAGTAATCGATTTAATTGAGCCTTACGCAAAAGGTGGTAAAATTGGTTTATTTGGTGGTGCAGGTGTAGGTAAAACTGTATTAATACAAGAATTAATCAACAACATTGCAAAAGGCCATGGTGGTTTATCTGTGTTTGCAGGTGTTGGTGAGAGAACTCGTGAAGGAAACGACTTACTTCGTGAAATGCTAGAGTCTGGTATTATCAAATATGGTGATGACTTTATGCATTCTATGGAAGAAGGTGGTTGGGATCTTACAAAAGTAGACAAAGCAGGAATGAGAGATTCTAAAGCTACTTTCGTATTTGGTCAAATGAACGAGCCGCCAGGAGCACGTGCAAGAGTTGCATTATCTGGTCTAACAATCGCTGAATATTTTAGAGATGGAGCAGGTGAAGCACAAGGTAAAGACGTTCTTTTCTTTGTAGATAATATATTTAGATTTACACAAGCAGGTTCTGAGGTTTCAGCACTTCTAGGACGTATGCCATCAGCAGTAGGTTATCAGCCAACATTAGCAACAGAAATGGGTGCAATGCAAGAGCGTATTACATCTACTAAAAAAGGTTCTATTACCTCTGTGCAAGCGGTATATGTTCCTGCAGATGATTTAACAGATCCAGCACCAGCAACAACGTTTGCTCACTTAGATGCTACAACTGTTTTGTCTCGTAAAATTGCTGAGTTAGGTATTTATCCAGCAGTAGATCCTTTAGATTCTACTTCTAGAATTTTATCATCAGATATTTTAGGTGATGAACACTATGATTGTGCACAAAAAGTAAAAGAAATCTTACAACGTTATAAAGAATTACAAGATATTATTGCCATTTTAGGTATGGAAGAATTATCTGAAGAAGATAAATTAGTAGTTCATAGAGCAAGACGTG
>JBDNBB010000067.1:0-2720 GCA_039768135.1 Polaribacter sp. | reverse complement strand
TTAAACACTCCTATGAATCAAGGTGGTGGACTATTAGGTAATATACCTCAAGGTGCTATATTAGGTTCAGCAATATTTGGTCAAGGTATTCAAGGTAAAGATCCTTTTTCAGCATTACTTCCGGCAGTTTCTCAAACTAGTCAAATTCAATCTCAATTTTTACAAATGGAAGAAATGAAAAGGAAAATGGAAGAAAATGTTAAAGCAAGAAAACAAGCTGAAAAACAAAGAAATTATTTTGAAAGTTTACCATCAGATCATCCATTTAAAGAATTAGCTAAAGCCTTCCCTAATACAGCTGCAACTGCTGTTGTTAATTTAGAATTAAAAAAAATAGATGACACTTATACAAAACAACAAGATAAGAAAAAAGCTATAGCTGATTACACTAAAAATGTTCAAGACCAAGAAAATAAATTATTTAGTTCTTATCAATCTAATAAAGTTGTTCAAGACTTTGACCAAGCAACACAAGGTGTAACTAAATTATTACAAGGATTAGAAGCTGGTGATGGTGCAGGAGATGTTGCAGCTATATTTACATTTATGAAAACATTAGATCCATCTTCAGTTGTTAGAGAAGGAGAATTTGCTACTGCTGAAAACTCATCTGGTGCATTTAGAAAATTTTGGAATTTACATAATAAATTATTAAGAGGTGAAAGATTGACTGATACACAAAGAGAAAGTTTTAAACAAGTAGGAATTAATTTGTACCAACAAAATGAAAAAGCATTAGATAATGTAAGAAGTAATTTTTCACAAATTGCTGCAAATCAAGGATTAAATATAGATAATATATTTGTAGATTCAGATATAAGACCTAAATTTGAATCTGTTGTTGAAATGGCTGCACCTGGTACTAAACAAACAACAAAAACACAAAGAGTTCCACCAAATGCTGTTTTAGTGGATTATGAAGATGGAAAATATTATTTTAAAGTTCCAGGTCGTAGAGATTATTTGGTAACAGATGGATATAAATAATGGCTATTTTAGGAACAACTGATATTCTTCCAAGTCAAAGAAAAAAAGAACTTACTGAATTAACAGAAGTTCCTAATAAAATTAGATTTCTTGTAGAAGCATCTCCAAATATAAATTCTAAAGTTGCAACATTACAAAAATTTTATGATGATGTTCAAGTATTAGAAGGTAACAATTTTATTGTTACAGATAGAGATGGAAATAGATTTCAATTAGATAATAAAAATAAAACAAATTTAGCTGATGCAATTGATTTAGGTAAAGAAGCATCTGAAATGGTTGGTTCTATAATTGGGACAACTTTAGGTGCTACTGGTGGAAGTGCTATATTACCTGGAGCAGGAACTGCGGCAGGTGCTATCGCAGGTTCTGGTGCAGGAATGGCTGCTGGTGCAGAAATATTTGAAAGAGTTGGTCAAAAATATGGTGCTGAAGTGTTAAGAACTAATAAAGAACATTTAGCACAAAGAGCTACAGATTTTGCTTTTGGTTCTGTTGGACAAGCAGTTGCACCACTAATTTTAAAACCATTAAAAGGTGCTATAACTGGATTTGGAAAAAAAGGTATTGAAACTGCAAAAAGATTAGAAGATTATATAAATGCTGGAGTATCACCTTCTTTAGGACAAGTAACTCAAAAAAGAGGAATACAAACAGTAGAAATGATTTTAGGTAATTTTCCAGGTAGTTCTGGTAGAATTGCAAAAATAGCATTAGATGCACAAGATCAATTAGGAAAAAAATCTTTATCTATAGCTGAAGATTTAATTGGTAAATCTATTCCAGATGAAGTTGTTGTAGGTAAAAATATATTAAATAGTTTAGATGGAATTAGTAATCCTAAAAGTTTTGTAGGAATGTTTAATTCAAGAGCAAATGTTTTATTTGGTAATTTAGATAAATATATAAAACCAGATGACTTAATAGATTTAACTAGAAAAATAAATCCTAAAACTGGTTTTGGTGGAACAATAGAAACTTTAAAAAAATTTGTATCTCCTGTTCAAGGAGCTGAAGCCACAAGTACACAATTTCAAAATCAATTTTTAACAGAACTATTAGAAAATTTAACTAAAGATGTTGCAAAAAATAATGGTGCATTACCATATTCAGCACTAAAATCTATAAAACAAAAAATTGGTAAAAAATTAGCATCTTTTGATATAATTTCTGATGTAGATAAAGGACAATTAAAACAAGTATATGGTGCAATAAGTGAAGATTTAAAAATAGCTGCTAAAAAATTAGGTGGTAATGCAGCTGAAAAAGCAATTCTTAGAGCAAATAAATTTTATGAAGGTGGATTAAAAAGAATAGATGATTATTTAAAACCTATTATAAATATTGCAGATCCTGATAAAATTGCATCTACTTTAATAAATTCAGGAAAAGAAGGTGTAACAAGATTAAGAGCCATTAAAAAATCATTGTTAGCATCAGAAGGTGGTGAGGCATCTTATAAAATATTTTTATCTAATTTATTAGAAAGAATGGGTAGATTACAACCAGGTCAGACCATTACAGGAGATTTTGTTGAAGCTAGTGGTAAATTTTCATCTGAGTCTTTTTTAACTAATTGGAATAAATTATCTAATTCAGCTAAAAGAGAATTATTTAGTGGAAGTGGATGGTCAACAAGTTTAGTTGATGATTTAAATACAGTAGTAAATATTTCTTCATACATAAGACAAAGTGGTAAAACATTTAGAAACCCATCAGGAACTGCCGATAGA
>JBDNBB010000066.1:0-6884 GCA_039768135.1 Polaribacter sp. | reverse complement strand
TGAGTTTAATAAAATATCAGATAATTGTAATAATTGTTTAAACGTTTTTTATCAAAAAGATTTAGTGACTACAGAAATGAGCAATAGAGTACCTCATGATGCTTATGTTGTAAATGTTGTTGCTATTCAAAAGGGAACAAAATACCCAAATAGATTTATAATCATGAGTGGTGATATCGACTCTAGAAATAGTGATGGATCTAATTTCACCAAAGATGCACCAGGTGCAAATGATAATGCTTCAGGAATGGCAGGTACTATAGAAGCTGCCCGAGTTTTAAGTAAATATCAATTTGAAAGCAGTATTATATATGTAGGTTTATCTGGAGAAGAACAAGGCCTTTTTGGTGGGGCTGGGTTAGCAAAATATGCAAAAGATAAAGATTGGGACATTATTGGAATTTTAAATAACGATATGATTGGTAATATTACAGGTGTTGATGGTGTTGTAGATAATAGAGCCTTTAGAATTTTCTCTGAACCAGTACCTGCAAATGAAACAGACAGAAAAAGGAGAATGAGACGTTTTTATGGTGGTGAAGTAGATGGTATTTCTAGACAGTTAGCAAGATATGTACACAAAACTACAAAAACGTATATGCCAGAAATGAATCCAATGATGATTTATAGATTAGATAGATTTGGCAGAGGTGGACATCACAGACCTTTTAATGATTTAGGTTTTGCAGGAATTCGAATTATGGAAGCTCATGAAAATTACACACAACAACATCAAGATATTAGAACCGAAAATGGTATTAAGTATGGTGACACCTTTGAACATGTAAATTTTCCTTATGCTAAAAAACTAACAGCTGTAAATGCTATTAATTTAGCAAGTTTAGCTTGGGCACCTGCAGCTCCTGAAGTTGTTGGAATTGGAGGAATTGTAAAAGCTTCAGCCAGACTAAAATGGTCTGCTGTAGAAGGTGCTAAAGGATATAAAATTTACTGGAGAGATACTACTTCTGCTACTTGGGATAATTCTAGATATGTAGAAACAACAGAATTTACTTTAGAAGGTATTGTGATTGATAATTTCTTCTTTGGAGTAGCTGCAGTTGGCGAAAATGGACATGAAAGCATGGTAGTCTTCCCAAATAAAATAATGAGATAAAATAATTTTATAAACGTCGTAATCCGTAAATTATTTGTTAATCTAATTGTTAAATTAATATTTAAAAAAAAAGATAGCTACGTATAGCTATCTTTTTTTTTATAATCCGTTTATAAAACTTCCATAAGGATCCTTAAACTGTGTACCCTCCGCAAAACGATATTTACTCAACTTTTTAAATTCTACTAAAGCCCAAAGCACAAACTCTTTTACAAAATAAGCGTCATTCTTATTCATGTTAGGTTGATGTTGGTTTAAAAAATCATCTAATGGTTTTATTTTATCTAATTCTTTCTTATAAGCTTCTTCAGAGTAATCATCTAGTAATTCAAAATCTTCATCAGCATTAAAAAACCAAGATACAACATCGTCATAAGGCGTTTCTTGATTCTGTTTTTCTAACTTTTTAATTTCCGGAAAATAAGTAGGAAAAAGTGTTTTGATAGCTCTTTTTATTAAAGTTTCTGCAACTACCTGTGCACCTTCTTGCTCACCTTCATAAACCAATTCTACTTTGCCCGTAATTGCTGGTATAATTCCATCAAAATCATTTAAACGAATCATGGTTTCTGAATCTCCAGATAAAATGGCTCTTCTTTCTGCAGTGCTTAATAAATTCTCGAAAGCAGAAATACTTAAACGTGCACTTACACCACTCTTAGCATCTATATATTCGCTATCTCTTGCTTCGAAAACAATTTGCTCTAACAAGTCTTTGGCTAGTTCTGGAACTTTAATAAATTCTTTTTGAGAAGCTACATTATTCGCTTCTTGTTGTGTGATGGTTTTAGCAGTTTCAATATCTTCTGGATAATGCGTTAAAATCTGAGAACCAATTCTATCTTTTAAAGGTGTAACTATACTACCTCTGTTTGTATAATCTTCTGGATTTGCAGTAAACACAAACTGCATATCTAAAGGTAACCTAAGTTTAAATCCACGAATTTGAATATCACCTTCTTGTAAGATATTAAACAAAGCAACTTGAATTCTTGCTTGTAAATCTGGCAACTCATTAATTACAAAAATACATCTGTTGGCTCTAGGAATCATTCCATAATGAATTACTCTATCATCTGCATAACTTAACTTTAAATTGGCTGCTTTTATAGGATCTACATCACCTATAATATCTGCTACAGTAACGTCTGGAGTTGCCAATTTTTCTGCAAAACGATCATTTCTATGCAACCAAAAAATAGGTGTTTCGTTTCCTTTTTTATTAATTAATTCAATAGCAAATCTAGATATTGGACTTAAAGGGTCATCATTTATTTCAGAACCCTCTACTACTGGTATATATTCATCCAATAAATCTACCATCAATCTAGCTAATCGAGTTTTAGCTTGCCCTCTTAAACCTAATAAATTAATGTTGTGCTTACTTAATATTGCTCTTTCTAGTTCAGGTATAACTGTATTTTCATAACCATGAACTCCTTTAAAAACAGTCTCATTACTCATCATTTTACTAATCAAGTTCTCTCTTAATTCATCTTTAATAGATTTAGATTCATAACCTGCTTTTTTTAATTCTCCTATAGTTTTAATTTGCTGTAAATTCATCTTTTATCTTATATCTCTTCTCTTGATTCTTAATTATCCTCTAATTCTTTTTTTTCTATTTGTTTCATAATCTTCAAAAATCATTTCCCCTAAACCTTTAAGCCCAGTATAAAATGCTTTTCCTTGATTTGCTTGTGTAAATGCTTTTACAAATTGCATTAAATAAGGATCTTGTGCAATCATAAACGTTGTAATAGGTATGTGTAACTTTCTAGCTTGTTGAGCCATTGCATAACATTTATTGACAATATATTTATCTAGGCCATTACTATTTTTATAATATTGTCCATCAGGCAAACGTAAACAACTTGGCTTCCCATCAGTAATCATAAATACTTGTTTATTCGTATTTTTCTTCCTTCTTAATAAATCCATTGCTAGTTGTAAACCAGCAACTGTATTTGTATGATATGGCCCAACTTGCAGATAGGGTAAATCTTTAATTTTTATGGTCCAAGCATCATTTCCAAAAACCAATATATCTAAGGTATCTTTTGGATAACGAGTGGTAATTAACTCAGCCAAGGCCATTGCTACTTTTTTAGCTGGTGTAATTCTATCTTCTCCATACAAAATCATAGAGTGACTAATATCTATCATTAACACAGTACTCATTTGGCTTTTATGCATGGTTTCTTCAACAACCAAATCATTTTCAGACAAAGTAAAATCTCCGATTCCATTATTTATTTGAGCATTTCTAATGCTTTCTGTCATAGAAACTTTATCTAGATTATCTCCAAATTGATATGCTCTAAAATCCCCTGTGTGCTCATCACCTATTCCTGGAGATTTGCTTTTATGATTACCAGAACCACTCCTTTTTATCTTACCAAAAATATGATTTAACGCTTGCTGACGAATTGCTCTTTCAGTTTTAGACGTTATTGCTGTACCTCCTGTACCATCTCCTTTTATTTCTTCTTTAATATACCCTTTCTTCTTTAAATCTTCAATAAAATCATCTATGTTGTAATTTTCATCTGTAAGATGGTATTCTTTATCCAAAGATCTTAACCAATCTATGGCTTCGTCAAAATCTCCTGAGGTATGGGTTATCAATTCTTTAAAAATATCAAAAAGTTTCTCAAAAGGAGATTGTTGATCAACTTGGTAAGTTTTAAAAATAAATCCTTTTCTTTTTTTAATTTCTTTCATCACTATAAAAATACAGTTTTATTGTGGCTTTAAAAAAAATTAATAGTGCTTTAATTTATAAAAAAATTGTTTTAAATGATTTAAAATAAATTCTTATAATTTTTTAAAAAACTCTTACCTGAACTATGTAACATTAGAAAAAAATTAATATTTATATAATTTTGTATTTATAAATTAAGGTTTTTTTATATTTACATATGGCAAATATTTTAATTACCGGCGGTACAGGATTGGTAGGAACCAAACTAACATCTCTTCTTGAGAAAAAAGGTAATACAGTAAGAGTATTAACAAGATCTCCAAAAAAAAGTAATGAATTTAAATGGGATTTGTCTTCTAATTATATAGATGAAGAGGCTTTTAAAAATATAGATTACATCATTCATTTAGCTGGAGCTGGCATTGCTGAAAAAAGATGGTCTAAAGACCGAAAAAAAGTAATTATAGACAGTAGGGTTAATTCTGCAAACCTACTATTTACCAAAGTTAAAGAGTTAGACATTTCATTAAAAGGGTTTATTTCCGCTTCAGGAACAGGTTACTATGGAGCTAAAACTTCTGAACATATTTTTATTGAAAATGACCCTGTTGGATCTGACTTTCTTGGAGAAGTATGCAATAAATGGGAATCTGCAGCAATGCAATTTAAAGCATTAAAAGCACCTGTTTCTGTAGTAAGAACAGGAATTGTTTTGTCTGAAAAAGGAGGTGCTTTAGAAAAAATGAGAACACCAATCATAGCAGGCCTAGGAAACGGCAATCAATACCTTCCATGGATACATATAGAAGATCTGTGTAATTTTTATATAAGAGCTATAGAAGATAAATTGGAGGGTGCATTTAATGCTGTAGCTCCAGAATTTCATACAAGTATTTCTTTTTCAAAAACTCTAGCTATAAGTACTTCTAAACCATTTACAAAAATTTGTGTACCTAGTTTTTTATTAAAAATAGCTTTTGGAAAAATGGCTACAATACTTTTAGAAGGAAGTAGAGTATCAAGTAAAAAAATTGAAGATTTAGGTTTTGAATTTAAGTACCCAAAGTTATCAAGTGCTCTAAAAGAACTATTTTAAAGAAGTTTTTTATTCTTAACTATTCTTATTATGCTTGAGTATTTTTTCTGCTAATTCAATATATTTTGCTTTAGCATCATTCGTAGACATTCCTTTTAATTGCATCCAAGCATTAAACTTAAATCCACTTCTTACATCTAAACCTCTTTTTAAAGAACGATTATTTCCAAAATTCGCTTGTTTATGAAAAGCGTATAACTTTAACATTAAGTCTGGAGTAATCGTTTTTTTTAACTTAGAAAGCTTCTGAAAAGAATCTTGAAATTTTTGATCTATATTTTTAATAATACTTATTTTTCTGCAATAATTTGTGTTCCTCCTTTAACCTTATCTCCTAAATTAACATTTAATTTTGTTCCTAGAGGAAAATATAAGTCTACACGTGAGCCAAACTTTATAAAACCAGCATCAGTTCCTTGTACAACATTACTACCCTCTTGAGCATAGTTTACAATTCTCTTTGCTAGTGCTCCTGCAATTTGTCTATACAAAACATCTCCAAAACTATCATTATGAACTACTACAGTAGTTCGTTCATTATCTGTAGATGCCTTTGGGTGCCAAGCAACTAAATATTTACCTGGATGATATTTGCTATACTTTACGAGTCCACTCATAGCGTACCTTGTAACATGCACATTTATTGGAGACATAAAAATAGAAACTTGTAGTCTTTTATCTTTAAAATATTCTGGTTCTTCAACTTCCTCAATTACAACAACCTTACCATCTACAGGTGCAATAATACTTTTATCATTTAACTCAGTAACTCTCTTCGGATTTCTAAAAAACTGAAGTACTATAATCAAAAAAACCAAGGCTAAAATTTGTATTGCTTTTGTAAGCCAAAGAATACTAATAAATTGTTCAGCCGATAGTACTGTGACAATTACAATAAAAAATGTAATTGTTATAATTTTATAACCTTCTTTATGAAAACGAATCATGATTTAAAAAATATAATTAATAAACAAATATACAAATGGTGCAGCAAATAGTAGGCTATCTAACCTATCTAAAATTCCTCCATGACCTGGCATAATATTTCCACTATCTTTTATTTTGGCCTGCCTCTTAAATTTAGATTCTACCAAATCTCCGATAGTTCCTAATACAGAAAGTAATACACCTATAATTATCCAATGTAATATAGTAAAGTCTGTATTTATTAAACTGATAATAAGAGCAGCTAATACTGTAAATAAAAGCCCTCCAAAAAAGCCTTCTACTGTCTTTTTTGGTGAAACAGAGACAAATAATTTTTGCTTTCCAAAATTTTTACCTACAATGAAAGCAAAAGAGTCATTAATCCAAATTAAAGAAACTAAAGATATCATTAAGTAAGGATGATATATATTTTTATAGAAAGGCAATAGAACTAAAAAACACATCGAAAAAACAACATACCTAATAGTTAACCCTAATTTCTGCCTACTATCTTTATATAATATCTGTTTTTTAGTAATAAGTTGCAACATTAAAAGAAAAGATGAAAACAAGGTTATTCCTAATAATACAGCAGTTACAAAACTAGACTGCCTATTTAATAATAAGAAAAGTGTAACAGGAAATATAAGATAAGAAACATAATTTTTAAATGCGATAATTTTTGAAAATTCCAAAATAGATATAAATCCAAAAAATGTAATTAATGCTATATAAGACTCTTTAGAAAAAAGAATAGCAGTAATAAAAATTAGAACATAAATAATTCCAGAAAAACTCCTTTTTAAAAGGTTACGCATATTATAAATCTTCAAAAAGCAACAAATATAGGTTTTTTGAGTTATTGTTGCCGTAGTTTAAAAAATTATCATCAACATTATTAATATTATAATTTTTTATTGAGGAAATATTTGTGGGTAGATTATTTACATATTTTGATTTAATTCCTGTAAGCGCTTGTCCAGTATCCTTAACTAACTGACTAGTAGTTGCATATACAATAAAATTATCCGTAAAGTCTT
>JBDNBB010000065.1:0-18478 GCA_039768135.1 Polaribacter sp. | reverse complement strand
TTTCTTTCTGGCATTAGGTTTTATGAAACCTCATTTACCATTTAATGCACCAAAAAAATATTGGGATTTGTATGATAGAAATCAAATTGAATTGCCTAAAAGTCATATTCAGCCAAAAAGCACTCCCAAAAAAGCATTTCATAATTTTGGTGAGCTTCGTAATTATGGGAATATTCCTAGAAGAGGAAAAATTTCGAAAGCTTTAGCAAAAGAATTAATTCACGGTTATTATGCTTGTGTTAGTTATGTTGATGCGCAAATTGGTTTGGTTTTAGACGAATTAAAACGATTGGAATTAGATGATGATACCATTGTAATTTTATGGGGAGACCATGGTTGGAATTTAGGCGACCATAAACTGTGGTGTAAGCATTCTACTTTTGAAACAGCATTAAAAACTCCTTTAGTAATAAAAGTGCCAGGAAAAACCAAAGGACAAAAAACGGAAGCGATTACAGAATATATAGATATATATCCAAGTTTAGCAGAGTTAGTTGGTTTACAAATTCCTAAAACTCTTGATGGTAAAAGTTTTGTGCCTATTATAAATGGAGAGCAATCAAAGAAAGACTGGGCAGTTTCTAAATTTAAGGATGCTGTAACTCTAATTAAAGGCGATTTGTTTTACACAGAATGGACAGATGATAAAGGCGTTGCTTACGAACGCATGTTATTCGACCATAAAACAGATCCTTTAGAATTAGATAATTTAGCTGAAAAACCAGCATATCAAGAAAAAGTAAAAGAACTTGCTGCTGAATTAAGAGAAAAATGGGGGAAAGATTTTTTAAAGTAATTGATAAAAACCAATGATATGAAGAAGAATTTCATAGTCTTTCTTCTACCTATAGTTTTATATGGCTATGGGCTTTTCGCACAAGAAAAAGTAGATTTTTTTGCTAATAACGCTTATGGAAATCCAATTATTGGTCAAACAGCAGAACATCATAATGGTATAACTTATATTGCTTATCAAGGCGAATTGGAGGATCCTTATGTCGTATCTTACGATCATACCAATAAAACATGGAATGGTCCTTATAAAGCAGGCACCAGTTTACTCGGAAAAGACGGTGATATTGATAACCATGGAAAACCTACTTTAGTAGTCGATGGTGAAGGTTATATACACTTAGTTTTTGGAGGTCATGGTGGAACTAAAGATTTTGGAGATAATACCTTAGGTAATTATCATAAGGGAAAACAAATCCATGTAAAAACAAAAAAACCATTCGACATTAGTTCTTGGGAAAATGTTGATAACATAACACCTTTTGGTACTTACAGTCAGTTTCTCAAAATGGATAATGATGATATTTATTTAATTTATCGTCATGGAGCACATCGTAGCAATTGGGTATATCAAGTATCTACAGATAATGGTAAAACATTTTCGTCTAAAGTGTCTTTTCTTAAAGCAAAACAAATTAGTGTAGGTGCAGATGGTAAAACCGATTGGGATTCTTGGTATATAAGTTTTCAAAAAAGTAAAGCAAATGAAATTTTAGTTTCTTACAACTATCATTTCTGTAAAGGAGGAACTCGACATGATGGAGAAAGAAGAAATGGTTATTTTATGGCTTTCAATACAGATGCAAAAGAGTGGCATAATGTTAAGGGAGAAAAATTACAGATTCCGGTTACCAAAGAATATGCTGATGCTATGACGCTAGTGGTAAATACTGGTAAGCGTTGGAATCATATAGGGCCTGTTACCTTTAATCATAATAGTCATCCTCACGTGTCTTGGTACGAAGGTGAAGATGATGGTTCAAATCATGGAGGTGCAAAACAGATGACAAGTTATGTATGGACAGGAAATCAATGGACAGGAGGAAGCACAAATCTGCCTTTAGGAGCTCGTGGTGAAATGTTGGTTTCTTCGCCTAATGCTATTAAGGTATTACTAGGTAACAAAGAAAATGGAAGAGGTCAAGTAGCATGGTGGACAAGCTCTGATGGTGGTAGAAATTTTGTAAAGGAAGATGTACTGATAGATAATGTAGGAGGTAACTTTCTACTTTCTCATTTTATAAGAAATGCGCATTCAGATGCTTATATTGTAGCAAATCAGAAAGTTACAGGAACAGACTATTCAAGAATTTATTTGTTAGGCGACAATGGGTCTTTTACAAGATTGAGTTCAGAAGCTAATGTTTTAAGCAATACAGTTTGTACAGATTCTCCAAATTCTTTTGAAGGAGAAGGACAGTATACCTTATTTAACCCCAATAAATCTAAATGGTTGGGTTATGATGTGGCAACAAACGATGCGTTAGTTACCAATCAAGGAGAAACTGAAATAAATAAGTTTAATATAGTTGCCAATGGTGATAAATTCAATATTTATACTAGAGATAATCAAAAAGTATTAATTATAAATTCTGCAATGGGTTTTACTGCAATGCTGGCAACTCCTACTGCTGAGGTATTAGTATCTGGTGATGCACTTTTCAACTTTAACCAAATGTCTAGTGCATGTCTTTATATCCTTCAAAGTGGAGCTATTGATCCTAATTCTGGAGCTAATTTTAATCTCAATGTAAAATCCAATAGCTCAGATATAGGTAGAGGAACTTCTGAAATCGCGAATTATCAATGGGAAGTCACAAGAGTAGGAGATGTGGACAATAGCCTAAACTTAAACGACCTAATAAAAGACAATGAAGGATTTATAATATATCCCAACCCTGTGAAACATCAAATTCATTTTTCTGGCAGAAAAGTTAAAGAGGTGAGTGTTTACAATGTATTAGGGAAACTAATGAAGATTGGAAATGTTGAAAAGAATCAATTGGATGTTTCAATGTTGGTTGGTGGAATGTATATCTTGAAAATATTAGATGAGGAAGGTATTGTTGTAACCTTAAAGTTTGTCTTACGATAATTACCAATTTTTTAATACTGATGTATAAAAGAAAATAAGAAGAATATGAAAATAATAAATACTAAACTTTTAATCTTTTTATTTCTTTTTATTTACAAAGGAGAACTTTTTAGTCAAGAACTAGAGCGTCCTTTTATATTGGCAAAATCAAGTGAACGAAATCAAATTTTAGACAAAATAAAAACAAAACCTTGGGCAAATAATATTTACACAACTCTAAAATCTAATACAGATAAACAAGTTGATGAATTCTATAAAAATCCAATAACTTATCTTAAAAATTTACCTTTTAATTGGGCAGAAGCTAAAAAAAATGAGTTTCCTCCTTTTTTAAAAACAGATCATATAGAAAACGGAAAACATAGAAATTTAGACAATGCTACAGATAAAGAATGGAAACCTGCAGCATTATTGATTGAAAATTTACAAATAGCGCTAGATTGTGGCTATCTATATTATTTAACACAAGATGAAAAATATGCCTATGTAGCTAGTAGTATTTTGTATTCTTTTACAAAATCGGTTCAGAAATCAAAAATGTCTGATTGGAAAGGAAGAGGTGGTTTGCTATTTCCTTATGATGGTTTTAGAGAAGTGAGAGTAATAGGTTATAGGCTTCCTTTAATCTATGATTTTATAGCAACTTATCTTAAAAATGATGGAAAATCTTTTGATATCATTCAAAATAAAAAAGTAAATTTCCCTACAAACGAAGTACAAAATGTATTAAAAACCTATGCAAATATCACTGTAAACTATGGGCAAACAGGTTCTAATCACCCTGTATTAGAAGCGCCAAGTTTGGTCTATAATGCTTTGGCTTTAGATGACGAAAAGGAAAGAGAAAAATGGTTGTCTTACTTCTTATCAGAAAGCACAAAAAACCAAGATGCTTTGCCAGTAATGGCAAAAAATTATAAAAATCAAGGTGATATTTGGCCAGAAACTTCGCAATATTTAAATCATTCTACAGAAATTTTAGGGAAATTGTTGTTGGTTATAAACAGATATAATCCCTCTTTAAAGTTGGGTGAAAAATATCCTAATATTCTCTTTGCGTTACCAAGATTAGATGATTTAGTCTATCCAAACAACGAAATTATACGTTGGGGAGATGGACACAGAAAACAACATGGTTCTTTTAAGGCGTATGAAAACGCGTATCTTTTAGCAAAGATGGATAATCTAGATTATTTACAAGATAAATTTGCACCATTGCTAAAAAATGCAATGGAAAAAGGAGTGTATTTTAGAAATAGTATAGAGGCATTATTTTGGTACGATGATGAAATTTACGGAGCTTCAAATGCTATAAAACTGCCAAGAACAGATAGGGTTTATCATGCAGGTATTGTATTGCAAAGGAATTTAAGTACAACTAATAACCCAAAAGACGGATTGATGGGTTTTGTTGGTGGAGCTCACATGGTACATGGTCATGCAGAAGGAATGAATATTGAATTGTATGGAGAAGGGCAGGTTTTAGGTGTAGACCATGGTAGAAAAAAATATGGGAAAGATTTACATGAAAATTATTCAAGAATTTTTGCAGCTCATAATACCGTAATTGTAAACGGAAACTCTCAAGGAGAAGGTGGTTGGGTAAATTTAGGAATCAATTCTGTTAAATTAATTGCTATGGAGCCAAAAGTTAATGATGCAGGAGTTTCTCCAAATCACTCTTTTAGTCAAGCAAGTTTTATAGATGATAAGGGTGAAAAAGCAGAAGCAACCCAAGAGCGTACTTTAGGGTTGATAAGAACATCGCCAACAACAGGTTATTATGTTGATGTCTTTCGTTCAAAATCTAAATTATCTAATGAGTTTCACGATTATTTGTATCATAATATAGGTGATAAATTGGTTTTTGAAAATAAGGATATAAAGTTGCAAAAAACACCAAATAGATATAAGGAAAATGCGAATGCTGAATGGATTCACAATAAAAAATATAGAAATCCAGGATGGCATTTTTTTAAAGATGTAAAAACATCTCAAGAATATAAAAACAATGTAAAAGCTACTTTTCATATCAAAAAGTTAAGAGGAAATAATTTGTTCATGCAATTACATATTCCTGGGTTTAAAAACAGAACCTACACCAAAGTAAAAGCACCTACAACTTTTGAATCTCCAGAACCTTATGATAAAAAACCGACCCCAACTTTAGTCATAAGAAATAAGGGTGAAGCTTGGCAAAACCCTTTTGTAGTAGTTTTTGAGCCTTTTAATAGCTCAGAAATACCAAGCATACAATATGTTACAAAAATTGAGCAAAATGGCATTTATAAAGGATTGATTATAGAAAGTAAAACACCTTCTGAAAATCTAATTCAATATGTAATTACACAATCTAAAGATCAATTTTTTAAGAATGATGATATTTATTTTAAAGGTTCTTATGCAGTAATAACATTAAATAATAAGAATGAATTAAAGAGTATTTATATTGGTGAAGGAGAAAAATTGATATATAAGAATAAAGAAATTAACACCAATTCATCAAATACCTATTATGAATCTTATGATTAAAAAAGCGCTATTTCTTATATGTACTATTATTTTTTTATTAGGATTTAAAATCAATCAAAAAGAACATAAAACATTACTTTTTGTTGGAAGTTTTACAGATAAAAAACCAGGAGAAGGTATTCATATTTATGAGTTTAATGAAGAAACAGGAAATATTATCTTAAGATTTACTGCAGATAGTATTACGAATACTTCATTTCAAAAATTATCGCCAGATGGTAAGTATTTGTATTCTGTTGTGGATAGCCAAATGAAATATAATGGAAAAATTGCTGCTTTTAAAGTAGACGTTTCTAATGTAAAAATAGATTTGTTGAATATGCAAGACTCTGGAGGACTTAATCCAGCCCATTTAGCAATTGATAAAACAGGTAAATACCTTACAAACTCGAATTATTCAGATGGGAGTTTAAGTCTTTTTGGAATTAATGCTGATGGAAGTTTAAGTTCAGTTAAACAGGTTTTGAAGTTTCACGATAGTAGTATTGTTAAAAGTAGACAAGAAGCTTCCCATATTCATTCTTCTAATTTTTCTCCAGATAATAATTTTTTATTTGCTCACGATTTAGGTGCAGATAAAATTAGACAATTTACGTTTAATACAAATGTAGAGGAATTAAAAAACCAACAAGAAATAAAAACTAAACCCGGAGGCGGTCCAAGACATTTTACTTTTCATCCTAATGGTGATTTTGGCTATGGAATTAATGAGTTAAGTGGTTCTATTGATACTTATCAATACGAAAATGGAAAATTAAATTTTATTGAAAATTATAATACCTATCAACAAAGACAAGAAATTTATCGAGCTGCAGATATACATATTTCGGCAGATGGTAATTTCTTGTATGCTTCCAACAGAGCACCAAAAGAAGACAGTATTGTAGTGTATTCCATTCATCAAAAAACCGGAAAATTAAATTTGATAGAGCGTATTGATACAGGTGGAAATCATCCAAGAAATTTTGCAATATCACCTACAGGAAAATTTTTATTGGTTTCTAATCAGTTTTCAAATAATATTGTTATTTTCAAAAGAGACCTAAAAACAGGGAAGCTTACAAAATTATTACATCAAATAGCTGTAAATAGTCCTTCAAGCATTCAAATGAGAATCTATTAAAGTGATTCTCTTTCAATAAAATTAAATGGAACTTTAAATTTACCTTTTTCTTTATTTAATATCATACTTGCAGCAGTTTCTCCCATAACTTTAAAATCTGTAGATATTACAGTAATACCTAATAGCTCTTTTAATGGAGTGTCATTATAAGAAATAACACCAATTTCACTTCCTAATTTATATTCATCTTCCCTAGCTTGCTTTACTAAATTAACCAAATCAGTTTCTTCAATAGTAATAAATAAATCTCCTTTTTTTAAAATCATATTATCATAGATTTTATCTAAAATTTCAAAGTCTAATTTATTTTCAATACAAAATTTTCTAAAACCGTGAAGAATTCTTCTAGGGTAAGGGTAAATAGCCTTTTCAGGATAAATTAAAATTATATTTTTGTACTCTTTAATTCTTTCAATCCCTTTGTTTAAAGCTTCGTAAATATCATTTTCAAAGTCTTGATATATTTGTAATATATTGTCATTAAGGTGCTTCTTAACATTATCAAGAATAATTAATTTTTCATCTGGAATTTGTTTAATTGCTGAAAGATATTTTTCTGATGTACTAATATGTTTTAATTTTTCCGTTTTAAAATGAGGCATAATTACATAGTAATCGTATGCTGTTTTGTTTTTTTCTAATAAATTTAAAAAAAGATTTTCATCACAATGATAAATATCTAAATCAGTGTAGGAGTTTACACCAATTTTATTTATAAAATGGTTGTAAATAGATAATTTATAGGAACTTAGTTTATTAATTAAAAAAAGGATATTCACTTTAGAAATTAATTTAGTTCTAGATATATAGAAACCTTTACCTCTTATTGAAGTGATTATTTTTCTATCTTTTAAAATACTGTATGCTTTTTCTACAGTGTCTCTAGATAAATAGAACTCTTCACTAAACATATTTATTGAAGGAATCTTTTGATCCATTTTAAGGTTACCTTGAGAAATATTATAGATGATAGAATTTATAATCTGCTGGTATTTTGGAATTCTTGAGTTTTCATCTATTGATATTAATTTAATCATTTCCATGAATTATAAATTTTATTTAGCCAAAAGTAGTAAAACGAAAATAATTTATCGAGATATTATTAATAATGATGTGACTTAAAAGATATTTAACTTATTAAACTCAATTCTTAATAATTTCTTATTCTAAATTAGTGAAATTTTTAGGTGTAGTTTTATCTTTTTTTAAAACGATATTTTTTGGAAGACGGTATAGTACAGGATACAAATTTTTATGAACAAAAATATATTTGTAAAATAACTTATTTTAAAAAATTAATGGATAATAAAACCAAAAACTTTAGATACGTTGATTATCTTTGGGATGATGAAAAAGCAGAAGCTTTAGGAAATAATCAAGTAGAGTTGTTTTTATACCGCTCAAACATTTTAGGTGCAGATTTAAGAATCACAAATTATGGTGGAGGAAATACAAGTTGCAAAACCATAGAAAAAGATCCTTTAACAAACGAAGAAGTTGAGGTGATGTGGGTAAAAGGCTCTGGTGGTGATATTGGAACTTTAACACGTCAAGGAATTGCTGGTCTATATACTGGTAGATTACGTGATCTTAAAAATGTTTACCAAGGTCTTCATGATGAAGACAGAATGGTTGGTTTATTTAATCATTGTATTTATGATTTAGATAGTAAAGCACCATCAATAGACACACCTTTACATGGTTTGTTGCCCTTTGCTCATATAGATCACTTACATCCTGATGCTTTAATTGCAGTTGCTGCAGCTAAAGATAGTGAGCAAGTTACCAAAGAGATTTGGGGAGATACAATGGGTTGGGTTCCTTGGCAAAAACCAGGTTTTGATTTAGGTTTACAATTAGAAAAATGTTTAGCTGACAACCCTGGAATTAGAGGAATTGTATTAGGTAGTCATGGTTTATTTACATGGGGAGATACATCTTATGAGTGTTATATAAATAGTTTAGAGGTTATAGAAATGGCTTCTGAATACATAGAGAAAAAATTAAAAGAACAAGGCGAAGTTTTTGGTGGTCAAAAAGTTGAAAGTTTACCACAGGAAGATCGTTTAGAAAAAGCAGCACAATTAATGCCTTTATTAAGAGGTTTGTGTTCTTCTGAAAATAGAATGATTGGTCATTTTTCGGATACTGATGTGGTTATGCAATATATTAACAGTAACGATTTAGAGAGATTAGCTCCTATGGGAACCTCTTGTCCAGATCACTTTCTAAGAACTAAGATTCAACCTTTGGTATTAGGTTTAGATAAAAATGAAGATTTATCTGATGTAAATGCGGTTTTACTTAAATTAGAGCCAGCATTTGAAGCATATCGTCAAGAGTATGTAGATTATTACAATACTTGTAAAAAAGACAATAGTCCTGCTATTCGTGATGCAAATCCTGTAATTATTATTTATCCAGGAGTTGGTATGTTTAGTTTTGCTAAAAACAAGCAGACTACACGTGTTGCTAGCGAGTTCTATATCAATGCAATTAATGTAATGCGTGGTGCAGAAGCAATTACTGCATATACTTCTTTACCAAGACAAGAAGCTTTTGATATTGAATACTGGTTATTAGAGGAAGCAAAATTACAGCGTATGCCTAAGGAAAAACCATTATCTAGAAAGGTAGCTGTTGTTACTGGAGCTGGTGGAGGTATAGGTAAAGCTATCGCAGATAAGTTAGCAGCAGAAGGAGCAAACGTTGTATTGACAGATATTAACGAGGAGGCTTTAATTAAAGCTAATAGTACATATGCAAGAGATGTATCTGCTTATGCAGTATGTGATGTAACTAACACAGCTTCTATTGAAAATGCTTACAAAAAAGCAATTATAGAATTTGGTGGTGTAGATATGATAGTGCACAGTGCAGGTTTAGCAATTTCTAAACCATTAACGGATACTACAGATAAGGATTGGAATATTCTACAAAGTATTCTAGTAAAAGGTCAGTTTGATTTAGCAAAGCAATTTGCAACAATCGTTCGTAAACAAGGTTTAGGAGGAGATTATATTGCGATTGCTAGTAAAAATGGATTAGTAGCTGGGCCAAATAACGTTGCTTACGGAACTGCAAAAGCAGCACAACAACACATGGTACGTTTATTAGCTGCAGAATTAGCTAAAGATAAAGTAAGAGTAAATACAGTAAATCCTGATGGAGTTATTGTAGGAAGTAAGATTTGGGAAGGAGCTTGGGCTGAAGGGAGAGCTAAAGCTAATGGTATTACTGTTGAAGAATTACCAGCTTTTTATGCAAAAAGAAACTTACTAAATGAAATCATTACACCAAACGATATTGCAAATGGAGTTTTCTCTTTAGTTGGAATATTAGATAAGTCTACAGGAAACATTATAAATGTTGATGGTGGAATGGCTAATGCATTCGTTAGATAATAAAATAATTTAATTTGAATTAGGTTGAGACTTCTATAAATTTCAAAATGATTTATAGAAGTCTTCCTTAATTAAGGATATAGTACAAGTATGAAAATTAATCAACTAGAAATCTCTGATTACAACCAGAAAGGTATAAAAGATCATAAGGAAAACTTCGATTTCTTATCGAATAAACTAACCAGTAAAGGGAAAGATGTTAATAATATTGTAGCTAAATTAACAGATTTTCAAGTAGCAATACCAAGTTGGGCTTTAGGTGCAGGTGGTACGCGTTTTGGACGCTTTGGGTTTTATGGAGAACCATCAAACTTGGAGCAAAAAATTGAAGATGTTGGTATTTTACACAGCTTAACACAAACTGCTGGAGCTGTTTCTTTACACATTCCTTGGGATATTCCTTCTGATTACGATGCTATCAAACAAAAAGCAGATGCTTTAAATATTAAATTTGATGCAGTAAATTCAAATACTTTTCAAGATCAAAAAGACGCTTCAGAAAGTTACAAGTATGGTTCTTTAAGTAATGTAAGCAGAGCTGTAAGAGAACAAGCAATTCAGCACAACTTAGATGTAATTAAAATCGGAAATAAATTAGGTTCTAAAGCTTTAACCGTTTGGTTGGCAGATGGATCTTGTTTTCCTGGACAGAATAACTTTCAAACAGCTTTTCAAAATACACAAGATAGTTTAATTGATATCTACAAAGGTTTACCAGACGATTGGAAAATGTTGGTAGAATACAAGCCTTATGAGCCAAACTTCTACAGTACTGTAATTCAAGACTGGGGAGCTTCTTTAATGTTAGCAAACGGTTGTGGAGAAAAGGCATATACTTTAGTAGATTTAGGGCACCATTTACCAAATACTAACATTGAGCAAATTGTGTCTATTTTACAATTAAAAGGTAAATTAGGAGGTTTCCACTTCAATGATAGTAAGTATGGAGACGACGATTTAACTGTTGGAAGCATTAAACCTTACGCATTGTTTTTAATTTTTAATGAATTGGTTTATGGTATAGAAAACAACCCACAAAACCCAGATTTAGCTTGGATGATCGATGCAAGTCATAATGTAAAAGATCCTTTAGAAGATTTAATTCAATCTTTAGAAGCTATCCAAGAAGCTTATGCTAAAGCCTTATTAATAGATCAAAAGGAATTAAGAACTGCTCAATTAGAAAACGATGTTGTAAAATGCCAAGAAATTTTACAAGGAGCTTACAGAACAGATGTTAGGCCATTGTTAGAAAAAGCAAGATTAAATGTTGGCGGTGTAATTAACCCAATTGATGCATTCAGATCTTTAAGAGTTAGAGATCAACTAATAAAGGAAAGAGGTAAAAATACTATAGCTACTGGATTATAATAGAAAATATGAAGCAAAAAGTAACTGCAGTTTTCGATATTGGAAAAACAAATAAAAAATTTTTTTTATTTGATAAAAATTTTAAAGAAGTTCATAAAGAGTATATATCTTTTGATGAAATAAAAGATGAGGACGGTCACCCTACAGAGGATATACATGCGTTACAGAATTGGTTGAAGGATGTATTTCATAAAATTTTATATTCAGATAATTATAATGTAAAAGCAATTAATTTTTCTTCTTACGGAGCAAGTTTTGTTCATTTAGATGAAAATGGAGAAATTCTTACTCCACTATATAATTATACTAAAGAAATTGACCCAGCAATTACAAATCAATTTTATAAAAAGTATGGAAATGATAATGAGTTAACTAGAACAAGTGGTTCAACAAAGTCAGCTGGATTATTAAATTCGGGTCTTCAATTATATTGGATAAAATATAAGAAACCAGAGGTTTTTAAAAAAATTAGATATTCATTACATTTACCACAATATTTAAGTTATGTTTTTTCGGGAGTCCCTTTAAGTGAATTTACAAGTATTGGTTGCCATACATTATTATGGAACTATGAAACTAAAGATTACCAAGATTGGATTTATAAAGAAGACATCCATCATATTCTGCCTCCAATTGTTTCTACAGAAACTAGCTTAAATATGAATTATAACGGTAAAAGGATTAAGATTGGAGTTGGCATACATGATAGTTCTTCCGCACTTTTACCTTATGTAAGAAGTATTAAAAAACCTTTTGTTTTAGTTTCTACAGGAACATGGTCTATTGCTTTGAACCCTTTCTCTGATTTACCTCTTGACAACCTAGACATTGATAAAGATTGTATTAATTACATGAGAATTAATGGGAAGCCAGTTAAATCTTCTAGGCTATTTTTAGGAAATGAATATAAATTACAAGTTGCTGAACTAAATAAAAAATTTGGAGTTGATACTAGCTATCATAAAACAGTAAAATTTGATTATGATACTTATTTTGAAATAATTAAAGAGTTTAATTATTGTTTTAAATGGAAATCTTTTTCAGATCAAAATATGCCAAAAAAAACCTCTTATTCATACGATTGTTTCGAGCATGCTTACCACCAATTAATGATAGAATTAGTTCAGTTACAAGTGGAAAGTATCAAAAGAATTGCAAATACTATTGATATTAATCGTTTGTATGTTGATGGTGGTTTTACCGATAATGATTTGTATATTAAATTGCTTACATATTATTTAAGAGGTATGAATTTAAGAACCACAAAAGCATCTCTTGGTTCAGCTTTAGGAGCAGCAATTGCAATCTCAGATGCGAAGTTAAATTCTAAATTTTTAAGACAGAACTATGCATTAAAGAAACATGTTCCGGTAATCATCAAATAAATTTTAGGATAATTAAGTTTATGCTAATTTTATTATTTTTAAATAAATAATCATTAAAAATATCCTATTCTTTTCATACTAACCACAGATATTAATAAAAATCTAAACCTTATGTCACTTAAAATAGATTCACGTTACCCTTCAGTTGATGATCTTAGAAATAGAGCACAAAAAAAAATACCAAAATTTGCTTTCGAATATTTAGATGGAGGTTGTAATGAAGATGTAAATTTATTAAGAAATACTTCAGAGCTAAGAGAAGTGCAATTAAAACCAAACTATTTAAGAAATCATGTAGGCTCATCAACCAAAACTAAACTTTTCGGAATAGAGTATGATGCTCCTTTTGGTATAGCTCCTGTAGGATTACAAGGTTTAATGTGGCCAAATTCGCCAGAAATTTTAGCCAAAGCTGCTTTTAAACATAATGTTCCTTTCATATTAAGTACAGTTACTACAACCAGTATAGAAAGGGCTGCAGAAATAACAGAAGGAAAGGCTTGGTTTCAGTTATATCATCCAACAGAAGATAGTTTAAGAGATGATATTATTAAAAGAGCTGAAAAGGCAGAATGCCCTGTTTTAGTTATTTTATGTGATGTGCCGAGTTTTGGTTTTAGGCCAAGAGATATAAGAAATGGTCTTGCAATGCCACCTAAAATGAATGTTTCAAATATTTTACAAGCTTTTGGAAGACCACATTGGAGCTTACAAACCTTAAAGCATGGAATTCCCAATTTTGCAAATCTATTACCTTATATGCCTAAAAATTTAGATTTAAAGCAATTGGGTAAATTTATGGATCAAACATTTAGCGGAAGATTAAATGAAGAGAAAATAAAGCCAATTCGTGATATGTGGAAGGGTAAAATTGTTTTAAAAGGAGTAGCTTCTCATTATGATGCTGAGCAAGCAATTCGTTTAGGTTTAGATGGTATAATTGTTTCAAATCATGGGGGTAGACAATTAGATGCAGGCGAATCAACAATCAAACCATTGGCTTCAATTGCTGAAAAATACGGAGATCAAATAGAAGTAATGATGGATAGTGGTATTCGTTCTGGTGTTGATGTCGCAAGATCATTAGCCTCTGGAGCTAAATTTACCTTTATGGGGCGTTCTTTTATGTATGGAGTTGCTGCTTTAGGTAATAAAGGAGGAGATCATACTATATCTTTACTAAAAACTGAATTACAACAAGTTATGGAGCAATTATGTTGCGAAAAAACTTCAGATTTTCCAAATCATTTGATTAAATAATTTTTCTAAAAAAAAAGAAAAATGTGCTCAGCTAATTTAGTTGAGTTTCTTTGTTTTGCGCTAAATGCTTTTAAAGATTAATATTACAACCAAACAGTGCAGGATAGAAAGTAATATTGTAAAATATATTTTCGTTATTATTACTTTAATAATTTTCACGAAGGTTTTTTGAAATATAAATAATTAATTAACATTATTAACTGATGAATAATAAAACAGTAGAAATAAAAGATGTCGGTGGAGGTGAATTTGAAAGAACACCAGTTCCACAATCAAAACTAAAGGGCTGGAAAAGTTTTATTGGAATGTATGCAGGGGAACATGCTGCAGGTACAGAATTTATGATTGGTCCTTTGTTTTTAACGGCAGGTGTAAGTGCTTTCGATTTAATTATAGGGTTATTATTAGGGAATTTATTAGCAATTTTAAGTTGGCGATTTTTAACGGCAGAAATAGCTGTTAAAAATAGGTTGACCCTATACTATCAACTAGAAAAAATTTGTGGAAAAAAATTAGTAACAGGTTATAATTTAGCAAATGGAATATTATTTTGTTTTTTAGCAGGCTCAATGATAACTGTTTCTGCAACAGCAGTGGGTATTCCTTTTGATATGCCTATGCCAAAACTAGATGATACATTACCCAATGGCATGACCTGGATTATAATAGTAATTGCAATTGGTGCTGTAATCTCTATTATTGCAGCGAGAGGTTACGATACTGTTACAAAAGCTGCAAATTGGATGTCTCCATTTATTGTTTTAGCTTTTGCAGCAGCAGGTATTGTTGCTTTAAGTCAACTAGGTGTAGATAATTTGTCAAAATTTTGGGCAATTTGGGGTGATGGAGGTGAGCCTTTTCCTGGGCAAACAAAATTTACATTTTGGCATGTTGTAATTTGGTCATGGTTTGCTAACGGAGCCATGCATATTGGTATGTCAGATTTATCTGTTTTTCGTTTTGCAAAAGAAGCCAAAGCAGGATGGACAACTGCAGCCGGTATGTACGTAGGTCATTATATGGCTTGGATTGCAGCTGCACTTTTATATGCGGTATATTTAAAATCACCTGAAGCCTTATCATTTCTTGATAACGGTAATGCTCCACCAGTTGCACCAGGACCAATGGCATATAACGCAATTGGTGTTTTTGGAATTATAGCTGTAGTTTTAGCAGGTTGGACAACTGCAAATCCAACAATATATAGAGCAGGATTGGCTTTTCAAGCAATTCTACCAAGGTTATCAACTTCAAAAGTTACTATTTTAGCAGGTTCAATAGCTACTATTGCTGGTTTGTTTCCTGCATTTGCAATGAAATTATTAGGTTTTGTTGCATTATATGGTTTTATTTTAGCTCCTTTTGGAGCGATTATTGTTTTTGAACATTTCTTCCACAAAAAAGCTGGAATTGTAAAAAACTACGCAGAAAAAGCAAATTTATCTTTTAATAAATCTGTTTTCTTTGCATGGGTAATCAGTTTTGGATTGTTTTATTTTATTTCTATTAAATTTGATGTATTCTTATCTTTTTTAACACTTCCTGCTTGGTTATTGTGTGGATGTTTGTTTATATATTTAAGTAAAAGAAATCAAAAAAAATAAGAATTATTTTGTATATAATAATTAAGTTAAAAGAGTTTTTTGAAATTTTGTTTCTATTTTTTGGTTTACCTTTTGCTTTATCTAAGGGTAGAAAAAGAAAGGCAAAAAATAAAATTAAAAATTATTTTTTTAACCTTTTTTAAATCATCTTTATAGTTAGCTTTTATAAAAGTTAAAAGCCAGTCTAAAAAAGACTGGCTTTTTGTTTAAGAATATTTCGTTATTAATAGATTAAATCGAATCTGTCTAGTTTCATAACTTTATCCCAAGCAGCCACAAAATCTTTTACAAATTTTTCTTTTGCATCTTGGCTAGCATATACTTCTGCCAAAGCTCTTAATTCTGAGTTAGAACCAAACACTAAGTCAGCTCTAGTTGCTGTATATTTTAGATCGCCAGAAACCCTGTCTCTCCCTTCAAATTCTTCTTTTGTGTCAGAAGTTGCTTTCCATTCTGTACTCATGTCTAATAAGTTCACAAAGAAATCATTAGTTAGGACATCTTGTTTGTCCGTAAAAACCCCTTTCTTAGAATCATCATAGTTTGTGTTTAAAGAACGCATACCACCAACTAAAACAGTCATTTCTGGAGCTGTTAGTGTTAATAATTGCGCTTTGTCTAACAATAATTCTTCTGTAGAGATTGTATATCTTGTTTTTGAGTAGTTTCTAAAACCGTCTGCCATAGGTTCAAGTAGGTTAAAAGAAGCTACATCTGTTTCTTCTTGCAAGGCATCCATACGACCAGGTGTAAAAGGAACATTTACATTATATCCGGCATTTGAAGCTGCTTTTTCTACTCCAGCAGCACCTGCTAAGATTATTAAATCTGCTATTGAAACTTTTTTAGCACCTGACTTTGAATTAAAATCTTTTTGAATTCTTTCTAAAACTCCCAATACTTTTGTTAGTTGTTTAGGATTGTTTACTTCCCAATCTTTTTGAGGTGCCAAACGAATTCTAGAACCGTTTGCACCACCTCTTCTATCAGAATTTCTGTAGGTTGATGCTGAAGCCCAGGCAGTTTCAACCATTTCAGTAATGGTTAGTTCTGATAATAAAAGAGTAGTTTTTAAAGAGTTAATATCTCTTGTATTGATTAGCGTATGATTTACTGCAGGAATAGGGTCTTGCCATATTAAATTTTCTTTGGGAGCTTCTGGTCCTAAATAGGTAGTATTTGGCCCCATATCTCTGTGAGTTAACTTAAACCAAGCTCTTGCAAACGCATCATTAAAAGAAGCTGGATTTTCATAAAATTTTCTAGAAATTTTTTCATAAACAGGATCATATCGCATTGATAAATCTGTTGTTAACATAGTTGGTTTGTGTAATTTTCCTTCCTCAAAAGCATCAGGAACAGATGGTTCTGCATTTTTAGCAACCCATTGATGTGCACCTGCAGGACTTTTTGTAAGTTCCCATTCATTCTCAAATAAATTAAAGAAAAATAAATGACTCCAACGTGCTGGTGTTTGTGTCCAAATTACCTCTAAGCCAGAAGTAATGGCATCTTTTCCTTTACCAGATTTGTAGCTAGATTTCCAGCCTAATCCTTGTGCTTCCATTTCAGCACCTTCAGGCTCAACTCCAACATTAGAAGCAGGTCCTGCACCATGTGTTTTTCCTAACGTATGCCCTCCAGCAATTAGAGCTACAGTTTCTTCATCATTCATACCCATTCTACCAAATGTTTCGCGAATATCTTTTGCTGCTAAAACAGGATCAGGATTCCCTTTTGGACCCTCTGGATTTACATAAATTAGACCCATTTGAACTGCTGCCAAAGGATTTTCTAACTCTCTTTTGCCTTCGTATCTTTTGTCATCAGAAAGCCATTTTTGTTCTGCACCCCAATACACATCTAATTCTGGTTCCCATACATCTTCTCTACCACCGGCAAAACCGAATGTTTCAAAACCCATATTTTCTAGGGCAACATTTCCTGTTAGAACCATTAAATCTGCCCAAGAAATCTTTTTTCCATATTTCTGTTTAATTGGCCAAAGCAGACGTCTAGCTTTGTCTAAGTTAGCATTGTCTGGCCAGCTATTTAAGGGGGCAAAACGTTGCTGACCAGAACGAGATCCTCCACGTCCATCACCAGAACGATAGGTTCCGGCACTATGCCAAGCCATTCTAATAAATAAAGGGCCGTAGTTGCCGTAATCTGCAGGCCACCAATCTTGAGAATCATTAAGTACACTATTAATGTCAGTTTTTAATGCTGCATAGTCTACTTCGTTAAAAGCATCTTTGTAATTAAAGTCTTTTGTCATTGGATCTGACAAAGATGAGTTTTGTCGTAATAATCCAAGATTTAACTGATTAGGCCACCATTGTTTGTTGCTGGCAATTGTTGTGTTAGAGCGACTTGTTTTAGTGGCTCCTGAATAGGCATCTGTTTCTGAAATTTTATCCTTACAAGAAATAGTAAAAATGAAGATACCAACAACATAACTGAGTATTGTTATTTTTTTCATTTGTTTGTTAGATTAAATGATTTATATGATCTAAGTTACTTTTTATTTAGAAAGTAAAATTTTAACTTAATTGATTTTTGTGATAGATTGATTGAAGAAAATAATTATCTTTAAAACAGTATGTTAGGAGTAATTTAATTATACGAAAAGTAAAAGAGTTCTTTAATTTTAAAAGATTGTATTTTTTAGTGAGTAATTGTTTAGGTTCATTTATTTCAAAACGAAACTAACCAAACTTAAAAATATACCCCCTTTCCAGTTATCTTTTTATACCTCCCGAGCAACCTTTGAAGCAACCCCAAAAACCAAAAAACCCGTAAATCATTGTTTAATAATGAGTTACGGGATAATTTTGTGGTACCTCCAGGAAGAAATTACTTTATTTCATTTAATCTCAAAAACACCTAAATCATTAAAAATTAATGATATA
>JBDNBB010000064.1:0-6895 GCA_039768135.1 Polaribacter sp. | reverse complement strand
TACCGATAAGCATAGAACCAACTGGTGCACCTAATCCTTTAGAGAAACAAATAGATATAGTATCGAACAATTTTCCATATTGTTTTGGCGATTCATTTTTAGCAACCAGAGCATTAAACAATCGAGCACCATCTAAGTGAAATCCTAAGCTATTTTGTTTAGCAATCTTATTTATCTTCTCTATTTCTTTAAAATCCCAACAAGCTCCACCTCCCTTATTTGTAGTGTTTTCTAAACAAATTAAACGGGTATATGGTAAATAAATTTGTGGTTTTGCAGAAGCTATTTCTTCTATTTGAGCTGCTGTAAACATTCCTCTTTCACCATTAATTAGCTTACAAGTAACCCCTGAATTAAAAGCCACTCCTCCGCTTTCATAATTGTAAATATGTGCATATTTATCACAAATAACTAAATCTCCTGGCTGTGTATGTAATTTTATTGCAGTTTGGTTTGCCATAGTTCCTGATGGAAAAAACAAAGCATCTTCCATACCAAAAAGTTTAGCAACCTTTTGCTCTAAAGCATTTACAGTTGGGTCCATTTTAAAAACATCATCACCTACATTCGCGCTTATCATAGCTTGTAGCATTTCAGGTGTTGGCTTGGTAACTGTATCAGATATTAAGTCTATAATCATTCTAATTTTTTACTTTTTAATTAATTTCCAATTGGTGAACCATCAGGGATTTTAGGTGCTGAAGACTTTTTGAAGGCTGTTGGGTTTTTCATAAAACTATCAATCATTTTTACTAAAGCTTCATTATATATATTTTGAACACCTTTACTCTTTTTACTTTGTATAATGTTTTTAATTTCATTCAACTTATAACTCGCAATTGCATTCACCTGTTTATATTGATTCTTATAGGTTGATAAATACATTAGTTCTTCTAAAAACTGAATATTAACAACATTCTGTAATTCTTGGTAATAGTTATCTTTATGACTCTTTTTAATTGTATTCATTACAACGACATCTATTAGTTCATCTAAACCTAATTGTGAATCGTCTAAACTTTTATGATTGATAAGTCTAGACATTCTTTGTGGATTTAATAATAGTTTAAATGTCATTTCTGAGGCAGTCTCTACAGCAGAAAATGCATCGAAAGCAACACCTAATTTGCTTTTAAAAGATTCTCTAGATCTTCCATAACCAATTGCTCTAGGAGGAAATAATACTAATTTTTCTTTCGGAATTGCAATTTCATCAACCAAAACCGTTCTTAATACACTTGCCAATGCTTTTCTTTCTACCTCTCCAGAAACTCTTTTTACAATAGTTTGATTGCCTCCTTTTACTGCATAAGAATAATCTAAACCACCAATTAATTTAGTGGTAGCCTCTGTTTGAAAACGATGTAAAAAATATAGCGGTACAAATACATCTTCTAAAACAGAATAAGGTTCATTAAACTTTATATTATCAGCAGAAAAATTACGAATTGCTGTTTTTCTAATCGCTAATAAATTATTTAGTTCAACGTATATGTTTTCTCCATTATCCCATAAATGAGCTGTAGCACTTGCACTTCCTTGTGGTCTTGCATCAGCATCAGATAAATAACGCATTCCATTTTTAAAACCCTTTGTTAGAATAGTATTTAGCGCTTTATCTTCATTAGTGTTTTTTGGAAAATCTTGATAAGAATATTCTACTGTTACTTTATCCCAATCTCCAATCTTAGTGTCATAAGCATTAGAAAAATCAATTTTGCCATTTTTTAAAGTAAATTTTGGGTGAGGGTAATCCATTACAGAAGTTCTACCATTGGTACTTGAGGCAAAATTATGTGCAAAACCTAAAGTATGCCCAATTTCATGTGCAGATAATTGCCTAATTCTTGCAATTGCCATTTGTAAAGCAAAGTCATCTTCAGCAATTTTATTTTTAAAAGGTGCTTGTAAGGCTTGCGCTATTAAATAATCTTGACGAATTCGTAAACTACCTAAACTTACATGACCTTTTATAATTTCTCCTGTTCTTGGGTCAGAAATACTTGCGCCATAACTCCAACCTCTAGTAGATCGATGAACCCATTGCACGACGTTATATCTTATATCTAACATATCTGCACCTTCAGGCAACATTTTAAATTGAAACGCATTCTTGTAACCAGCTGCTTCAAAAGCTTGATTCCACCAACGACCTCCATCTAACAAAGCAGATCTTACAGGTTCAGGTGTACCTCTGTCTAAATAGTAAACAATTGGAGCTACAGGTTCAGATATTGCAGCATTCGGATTTTTCTTTGTTAATCTGTGTCTATAAATAAAACGTTTTTCTAAAGATTCATTTACGGGTGTTGAGTAATCTAAATAACTCATTTGATAAGATCCAGATCTAGGATCGAACTTTCTTGTTTCGTAATTATCATCTGGTAATTCTACAAAAGAATGATGCTGACTTACAGTGACTGAATTTGCATCTGGAGTTACACTTCTTATATTATATCCTCTTGGTGATCCTTTAAAAGTTAATAAAACATCAAACTCTGTATTTTTAGGAAATGATTTGGTACGTTCTATATTAAACGCACTGCTACTTTTGTCTAAACTATAGTTACCTTGATTTTGTCTTGCTAAACTTCTTGCAACACCATGTGCATCTCTCATAAAAAAAGAAGTTGCATCCACTAAATAAGTGTCATTTTTTGTTTCCTTTACCACAAAACCATGCAACACAGATTTTGCGAAAGCTTCTTTTACCGATTTTTTTTCTTCTACATTATCTGTTATTGCTCTATAATCTTGATTGGGTTGTACCATCAAGATTTTATTACCCATTTTTTTAAAATGAACTACTACTCCACTGCCTAATTGGCCTCTATCTAAACCTATATCGTTAGAGCCTAATCCTTCTGATAAGGATCTCACATATAAAAATTCAGTATTTAATTGATCAATCTGTAAATAAATTTTATCGGAATTCTCATCATAATAAAAAGTATAATAACCAGTAAATTTTGTAATTCCCTTTTTCATTTTTTTTCCAGTTTTCTCCATAAAAAACTGAGAGTATCCTTGCAGACAAAAAGAAACAAATAATAATGTAAATAGTACTTTTTTCATAAGATGAATATTTTTATAAAACTATGAAATAAGGAGCAGTTTAAAAACTCAAAATCATAAAAAATCGTTTATTTTTGTGCTACTTATGATTACACAAGACCAACTTAAAGATATTTCAACCAGAATTGATAAATTAAAATCTTACTTAGAGATTGATAAAAAATTGGTTGAAATAGCGAATGAAGAAGAAAAAACTACAAACCCTGATTTTTGGAACGACCCAAAAGCTGCAGAAGTAATTATGAAAGAGTTGCGTTTTAAGAAAAAATGGGTAGAAGATTATAATACCATTATAAGGCGTAACGAAGATTTAAATGTTTTTTATGAGTTTTATAAGGAAGACGAAGCCGAAGAAAAAGAAGTAGTAGAACAGTATGAAAAAACCATTACACTTTTAGAAGACATTGAGTTTAAAAACATGTTGTCTGATGAAGGAGATGCACTTTCCGCAGTAATTCAAATTACAGCTGGAGCAGGTGGAACAGAGTCTTGTGATTGGGCAGAAATGTTGTTTAGAATGTACACCATGTGGTCTGAAAAACAAGGATTTAAATTAAAGACACTTAACTATCAAGCAGGAGATGCTGCAGGTATAAAAACAGTAACTGTAGAAGTAGATGGAGATTATGCTTTTGGTTGGCTAAAAGGCGAAAATGGCGTACACAGATTAGTGCGTATTTCTCCTTTCGACTCTAACGCAAAGCGCCATACAAGTTTTGCATCAGTTTATGTATACCCTGTTGCAGACGATTCTATTGAGATTGCTATTAACCCTGCAGATATAGAGATTACTACAGCAAGATCTAGTGGTGCAGGTGGTCAGAATGTAAATAAAGTAGAAACAAAAGTTCAGCTGACCCATAAGCCTTCAGGAATTCAGATTTCATGTTCTAATTCTCGTTCACAGCATGACAATAGAGCTACAGCCATGCAAATGCTAAAATCACAATTATATGAAATAGAATTGCAAAAGCAACAGGCTGCTAGAGATGATATTGAGGCAAATAAAATGAAAAATGAATGGGGAAGCCAAATACGTAATTATGTAATGCATCCTTATAAATTAGTAAAAGATGTAAGAACCGCTCATGAAACAGGAAATGTAGATGCTGTAATGGATGGTAACATAAATGCATTTTTAAAAGCTTATTTAATGTTGAATGGACAGAAAGAAATTTAGCTAATATCAAAATTAACAATTCCTTAAATGAAAAACTTGTCATTTTGAATTTAGATGAAAAGTTTCAACTTTACAACTTTAATAAATAAAACTAAATATGATAAAAATATACCATAATCCACGTTGTAGAAAGTCTAGAGAGGGCTTACAAATTCTAGAAAATTCTGGCAAAGAGTTTGAAATTGTTAAATATTTAGAGAATGTTCCTTCAGAAGAAGAACTAAAAGAAATCCTGAGAAAATTAAACTTCTTTCCTATTCAGTTAGTTAGAAAAACTGAAAAAATATGGAAAGAAGAATATAAGGCAAAAGATTTATCAGATTCTAAAATTATTAAGGCTATGACTGCAAATCCTAAGCTTATAGAAAGACCTATAGTAATTAATAAAAATAAAGCAGTAATAGGAAGACCGTCAGAAAATATCCTGAATATTATATAATTAAAATATCATAAAATTGTTTAACTTTTTTTTAACTGACTTAAGCAAAAAGAAGATGAACCTTTGCATAACAACAATTTAAAAAAATACTTGTTTTGACAAAAAAAGTTTTCCTCCTTATATGTTTACTTTTATCAGCAAATTACTTTTTTGCACAAGAAAAAACCAGCGAAAATGAAATTAGAATTACTGGTAAAGTTATTGAAGGATCCTCTAATATGGCATTAGAATACGCAACAATAGTTTTAAGAAACACGAAAACAAATGTCATTTCTGGAGGAATTACAGATATTGATGGTAAATTTAGTATTACTGCTCCTAAAGCAACCTACGAAATAAGTGTAAAATTCATTTCATTTAACTCCAAAACATTTCCTCCTAAAACAATTACTTCAGATTTAAATTTAGGGATAATAAAACTTTCAGAAAATTCAAAAGCATTAGATGAAGTAGTTATTGTTGCAGAAAAAACTACAGTAGATATTCGATTAGATAAAAAAGTGTTTAATATCGGTAAAGATTTATCTATAAGAGGTGGTAATGCAAGTGACGTATTAGGAAATGTACCTTCTATTCAAGTAGATGTAGAAGGAACTGTAAGCTTAAGAGGTAATGAAAATGTAACTATATTAATAGATGGTAGACCAAGTGCATTAGTTGGTTTAAATGGTGCTGAAGCGTTGAGACAAATTCCTGCAGAAGCTATTGAAAAGGTAGAAGTTATTACATCTCCATCTGCAAGATATGATGCAGAAGGTACTGCTGGAATTCTAAATATCATTCTTAGAAAAAATAAATTAACAGGTTTTAATGGTTCTTTGCAGTTAGATTTGGGGTATCCTGAAAGAGTAGGTGCCGCTTTTAATGCCAATTGGAGAACAGAAAAATGGAATTTATTTACCAATACTGGTTTTAGATACAATGAAACTCCTGGTAATTCTTTGAGTGAATCTAATTTCTTATCCTCTACAGCACAAAACGCAAGAGTAATTGAGCAAAGAAACTTTGGCAGGCTAGGTAGGTCTTTATTTACAAGTTTTGGTACAGAGTATTATTTAACCAAAAGCTCTAGTATTATTGGTAACATTGTTTTTAACAGTGGTAATGATGATGATGTAAATACCAACGATATTCAAAGACTTGATGTAAATGGTGGCTTAAATGAAGCTACATTTAGAACAGAAAGCGAAGGTGAAGATGAACAAAGGATACAGTATACTTTAGATTATGTAAATAACTTTGATCAGAAAGGAAGAAAGCTTTCTGTGAATTTACAGTACTCTACAGAAATGGAGGATATTTTAAACAAAATTACTGAAATAGATACACAATCTAATTTACTAAACGATTTAGAGCAAGTAATAGAAGATCAAGATGAAAATAGAGCTTTATTACAAATTGATTATGTACACCCTGTAGGAGAAAACATACAGTATGAAGCTGGTTATAGAGGTAATTATAGAGATATTTTTAATAGTTTCTATTTGGCAGAAAGACAAGTTTTTCCTGATGGATCTTTAATACCAGATGCAGGGTTAAACAATTCATTTAATTATGAAGAGTTTGTAAACGCAGCCTACTTTCAATATGGTCAAAAGTTTAATAACATCTCTTTATTAGCAGGTTTAAGATATGAATATACTTCTATTGAAATTGAGCAGCAAACATCTACAACTGTAGATGCTAGAAGCTATGGCAACCTATTTCCTACCATTAATTTAGGTTATGAATTTAAAGATGGTGAAAACATCACTATTGGTTACAATAGAAGAATTAGAAGACCAAGAGGTAGAAACTTAAATCCTTTTCCTAGTAGATCTAGTGAGGCCAATATCTATACAGGTAATGTAGGTTTAAACCCTGTAATTACAGATGCTGTAGACGTGGGTTACTTAAAAAGATGGGATAAATTTACCCTAAGTACCTCTTTATATTACAACATTAGTAATGATAATTGGGAAAGAATACAAGAAGATACAGGGGAAGTTACAGATAATGGAGATCCTATTACGAGAAGATTCCCAATTAACTTATCTACTGCAGAAAGATTAGGTTTTGAATTTACTTTAAACTACAAACCATTTAAAATATGGAATATTAATAGTGATTTTAACTTGTTCAAAGTCACTACAGATGGTGATTATACAAACCCAACGACTAATGTTACTCAAAGTTTTGATTTTGAGAATACCTCATACTTT
>JBDNBB010000063.1:0-6779 GCA_039768135.1 Polaribacter sp. | reverse complement strand
CCGAAAGTCTATCGATATTAAACAGCAACTAGTTATATGTGCATAAAAGTATGCGTTTTTAATTAAATTTTACGGGATAACGTTACTTTTTCTTTATCATTATCCGCAGATGCTATTTTTTGTAAAGCAACATCTAAAGGGTTTTGTATCTGCATTAAATCCTTGCGCTTTACATGGGTGTAAATCATAGTCGTTTCTGGCCTAGAATGCCCTAACAAAGACTGTATATATCGAATATCAACTCCGTTTTCAAGCAAATGCGTGGCATAACTATGTCTTAATGTATGTGGTGTAACCGATCTATGAATAGCTGCCTTTTTACAACTTTTCTTCAAAAAGGCCCTTACAGAAGAGGCTGTATATTGTTTACCCTGCAACCCTTCCACAAAATAAGTTTTCGGTTCGTAAGAAAAATAATAATTCTTTAAGAGCGGTAAAAAACTATCAGCTAAACTCACATACCTGTCTTTTCTTCCTTTTCCGCTTTTTACAATCAGCTGTTTTCTTTCTAAATGAAAATCTGCCAATTTTAAATTAATCAATTCGCTAATTCGTAAACCACAAGAGTAGAGTAGGGCTATAATAGCTCTGTGTTTTAAATTAGTAGTTACACTTATAATTCGTAATACTTCTTCTTGTGATAAAACTGATGGTAATCTGTTAGACTTTTTTGGCCTAGCTAATACCAAATCATTAATTTTTGTGCTAGGGTAATAGGTAATAAATACTTTTAAAGCACTAATAAATTGTCTTTGAGAACTAACAGAATAATTACGTTCTAAAAATACTTTTTCTATAAAAAGTTCTACATCTCTATTATTTAATTCTTCCCAAGCTTTTTTAGTGTGAAAGTTTACAAAGTCAGCAATAAAAAAAGTGTAGGTTTTTAAAGTACTCTCACTATATCGTTTACCCTTCATATAAAGATAAAAACCATTTAAGAGTTTCTTTTCTTCTGCGGATAAATTTCGGATAAACACATCTTTTTTGGTAAGCCTAGAAGTATCTAATTCAGCAATTCCTTTAAAAAATTGAACTAACGTATTTAAATTCTCAGTGCTTTCTGCAATATACCAGCAATTCAAACTTTTACTCCAATAGGTATTGGCAGTACTTTTTAATTGATCAATTAAAGTCTGATTATAATCAAAACGAATTAAAATTTTTAATTCTTTTCTGTGGGTTTTATACGATAAGATTACTTTGGGTAAACTTGACATTTTTCTCTTTTTTAGCATCCTAAAGATAGCAAAAAAATCAACAATTTCAACTGCTTTTAAGTTGTTGATTTTCAATACCTAAAGAGACCCTAAAATGCATGCGGACGCAACTTTCATTGCGTCCTGATGCGATTCGAGTTGCATGCTGACGCGATAAAAGTTGCGTCCGGACGTAATTTATGCTAGTCAATTTTATGGCAGAAAATAGCGTAAAAATAGTGCTGAATCTAAAACCAAAAAAACTCGATTAACAAAAGCTAATCGAGTTTAGTATAAGGTATATTTTTATAATGAAACTAGAATCTAAATTCTAAACCTGCGTAAGCTCCAAAAGGATGCCCAGGTCTTAAACCAGCAGGCACTCTAGATACTGCATAGGTTTCATCTAATAGATTAATAATATTGGCAGTTACATTTAAATTCTTAGTAACATAATATTTACCAGAAACATCTACGATAAAATTAGAGTCTACACGTTCGTTATCTGCAATTGCTCCAGCACCTGCCAAAGTTCTAAATTTGCCATTGAAACGTCCATTAAAGTTTAGTTCAAACTTAGTGTGTTCTAAAGAAAAACCAACATTAAATTGGTGTTTTGGTATGTAAGGTAATTCATCTCCTACAGCCACTGTACCCCATAAATCGTTAGAACTACCAAAACTATTTTGAAACTCTGTGTTGGTATAAGTATATCCAAAAGATAAAGGCAAAGCAATAGCAGCATCTGCTTTTGCAAAATTATAGTTTACCAATAATTCTAAACCATTTACATTAACCTCACCAGCATTAAATTGATCTAAAGAGCCTGTACCACCTGTTGCAGCTAAATCGCTCCCTAATAAATTAGAATAATCATTAAAGAAACCAACCACTTCACCAGAAATACCTAAGAAGTTAAAACGTGTTCCTAATTCATAGTTAATACTCTCTTCTGGTTCTTGACCATCTTGATTTCCTGGAGGTGAAAATCCTTTATGGATTCCTCCAAAGATAGAAAAGTCATTACTAAATTTATAGTTTGTTCCAATTCCAGGAATCAATACATCTACATTGTTTTCTCTTGTAGCTAAATTAACACCAGTTCTGTCTACATCACTCTTACCAAAATCTTCTCTTTGTAAAGAAATGTTTTCGTAACGTAAACCAGGTGTAAACGTCCAGTTTTTATATTTTAATCTATAGGTAATAAAAGAGGCAAAAGCATTGGCACTAGAAATTCTGTTGGCATCTGTACCAGCAACTCCAGCTGTAGTTAGTGTTAAATCGCCTGTATTAGAAATACTATATTGATCTACCCATTGAAAACGATCTTCTTCATCATAATGAAAACGAACACCTACTTCAATATCATGAAACGCATCTCCTTTATACCAGTGGTAATCAAACTTAGATTGTATACCTTGTGAGTAATAGGCTCTGTTATTTGCTTTCACGCCTATAGCATCTGTACCCGAGTTTACACTTCCATTTACAATTGCAAAATGATCAGATAACGTATTTGGGTTGTCTAGCACATTCGCAATAGATTGCTTGTCTCCGTTAAAAGTAACGTCGTTTAATTTATACCAGTTTCTAGAAAAGTTATTGCGATAAGCAGTAGTGGTTAATCTAACAGTATTGGTAAAATCTACTTTATGTGTTACAGCATACTGAGTATGATCTGTAGTCATTAAATCTTCATTAGAAGAAGCATATCTAGTAAACGGATTTGCATTAAAATCTTCTTCTGTTAAACCTAAATACGTTTCATTACCTTCTTCATCTGAGTATTGGAATTTAAACTCTAAAGATTGTTTAGTGCTCGAATTCGGAAATAAGTTTACCGAAAACTTAGCAACAATATCATTTTTATCAAAGCCTGTATCTTTTCCACTTGGTAAGGTTTTAAAACCATCAGAACCATAATTTAGATACTCTACCATATAGCCAAAGGTATCATTACCTCCACCAACTTTGGCATGTAATTGTTGCGAATTAAAACTACCATAACTTGCTCTAATTTTACCACCAAATTCAGTAGGGATTTGAGAAGAAATCATATTGATTGCTCCACCAGTGGTAAAAGGGCCATATTGCACTTGGCTACTACCTTTTAACACTTCTACAGCTTCCATTCTTGCTATGGTTGGAAAATAATAGGCAGAAGAAGCACTATAAGGTGCAGGTGCCATTAAAATACCATCTTCCATAATAGTTATTTTAGAACTTCTTTCTGGAGATGTACCTCTTAAACTAATATTAGGTCTTAATCCAAAACCATCTTCCTCATATATAGAAACTCCAGGTACTGTTCTTAAAGCTCTATTAACATCTGTAAAACTAAATTTTTGTAATTCTTTTGGTGATAAATAATAAGCAGATCCTGTTCTGTTTTTTGCAACATATTTGTTACCAAAAATTGCAGTTGTAGATATAATAACCTCGTCTAAATTCTGAATAGAATCTAAAGTTTTTGCTACTGCTTTCTTTTCTTGTGCGCTGACTGTTAATGTGATAAGTGATAAAATAAATACTGTTACCTTCTTCATTTTTATTTAGATTAAGTATAAATAGTTTTTAAATCGCTTGCAAATATACGAACTCATAATACTTTTTACAAAGCTTATTTAGAATAAATTAAAATAAAATTCAATATTTATAGCATATAAAAAAAAACCTTTTAAAAATGACTGATAATCAAATAGAAAGAAATAATCAGTTAAAATTAATTAGTTTAAAATCAATATATATCGTAAATTTGCTCGCAATTATACCTTAATTGCAACATGATCGCACACGAAAACAAAATTTTAGGAGAAGGTCTTACATATGATGACGTACTTTTAGTTCCAGCATTCTCAGAAGTTCTTCCTAGAGAAGTTAGTATTCAAACAAAATTTACAAAAAACATTACTATTAATGTACCTATAGTTTCTGCAGCTATGGATACTGTAACAGAATCTTCTTTGGCTATTGCCATTGCAAGAGAAGGTGGTATTGGTGTTTTACATAAAAACATGACTACAGAGCAACAAGCACAAGAAGTTAGAAGAGTAAAACGTGCAGAAAGCGGAATGATTCTAGATCCTGTAACGCTTCAAATGGATGCTACTGTTTTAGATGCGAAACTAAGCATGAAAGAACATAGCATTGGTGGTATTCCAATTGTAGACAAAGAAGGTACCTTAAAAGGTATTGTAACTAATAGAGATTTACGTTTCGAACATAAAAACAAAAGACCTATTGTAGAAGTAATGACAAGTGAAAACTTAGTTACTGCAGATGTAGGTACTTCTTTAAAGGATGCAGAAAAAATTCTTCAGAATTATAAAATAGAAAAACTTTTAATTGTTGATGCAGATTATAAACTAAAAGGATTAATCACTTTTAGAGATATTACTAAGGTTACCCAAAAGCCAATAGCAAATAAAGATTCTTTTGGTAGATTAAGAGTAGCTGCTGCTTTAGGTGTTACTGCAGATGCAGTAGAAAGAGCATCAGCTTTAGTAAAAGCTGGTGTAGATGCTGTTATTATAGATACAGCTCACGGACATACAGCAGGTGTAGTTAAAGTTTTAAAAGCTGTTAAAGATAAATTTCCAGAGCTAGATGTAGTTGTAGGTAATATAGCCACTGCAGAAGCTGCAAAATATTTAGTAGATGCTGGAGCAGATGCTGTAAAAGTAGGTATTGGACCTGGTTCTATTTGTACAACTAGAGTTGTAGCAGGGGTAGGTTTTCCTCAATTTTCAGCAGTTTTAGAGGTAGCCAATGCCATAAAAGGTAGTGGAGTTCCTGTTATTGCAGATGGTGGAATTCGTTATACAGGTGATATACCTAAGGCAATTGCAGCAGGTGCAGATTGCGTAATGTTAGGATCTTTATTAGCAGGTACTAAAGAGTCTCCAGGAGAAACCATTATTTACGAAGGAAGAAAGTTCAAATCTTATAGAGGTATGGGGTCTGTAGAAGCAATGAAACAAGGTTCTAAAGACAGGTACTTTCAAGATGTAGAAGATGATATTAAAAAATTAGTACCAGAAGGTATTGTAGGTAGAGTGCCTTATAAAGGTGAATTGTTCGAAAGTATTCATCAATTTATTGGTGGTTTAAGAGCAGGTATGGGCTACTGTGGTTCTAAAGATATAGCAACACTTAAAGAAACTGGTAGGTTCGTAAGAATTACAGCTAGTGGAATTAATGAGAGTCATCCTCATGATGTGGCCATCACAAAAGAAGCGCCAAATTATAGTAGGAGGTAAGTACTTTTTTCAAAAAAAATACATAAAACTTTTCTTTGTTCTTTTTAGAATTTAGAAAAGTTTTTTTTAAACAAAAAATAAAAAAAGTGTTACTATAATGTAACAAAACAGAAAAGTCTACGTCTTATAAATAACAAAGTATTTTTCTCAACAAGTATACTAAGAGAAAAATGTGATGTTATAAGTTAGTTTTTTAGTTAGACTAGAGTCAAGGTCACTTATAATGGCTTTGACTCTTTTTTTTAATTTCTCTTGCTTGGAATCTTTTCACGCTCAATTTTCCCTTTTTTTAAGGCTTTGTAGTTTTCATAACAATCTAAAACGGCTTCTATCATTTGTAAGTCGGAAGCTTTCTTTATAAAATAAGATGAGTAATTGCAATCGGTAAGTAATTCGTTCAATTCTTGTCGATCCATATCTAAATACTCCATCATTACCTCTCTGTCAAATTTACCAGCCAACATTTTTCTTAAATCGTCTTCTTTTTTTAACTTCTGAAGTTTTTTGAGTTGCTTGGGTTTTTTTCCAAATAAATTATATAAATAATCTACAGGCTGAAAGAGTGCGGCTAAAGGTGAAGAAAAATCTCTTTTTTGAGGTTTACCAACTTCATAGGTTTGCTGTAAACCATTTATATGTATTCTTGTAAAGCGATCTTTAGGCACTTGTTTAACGTCTATTTCTAATACACCAATAAGTTTTGTAGACTTTATGATAACTTCTTTAATTTCTTGAGGCTTTTCGTAGAGTGCAATCTCTAACTCATTTCCCTTTAAGAGGTCGTTTGTTATTTTTAATTTTATAGATGAAAATCCTAAATAAGAAACCAAAATAGTATCATTAACACTAGTAGGTAATTCAAAAAAACCTTTATCATTAGTTATGGTTCCTTGTACTGTATTTAGGTTTAAAACATGGGCTGCACTTAGAATACTGTTATCTTCTGCATGAATAATTTGTCCTTTAAGAATCGTTTTTTGAATACTATCATTCTGTGCAATTGCACTAAGGGCAAACAAAAACATCCCTAAAAAAATAATTTTTCGCATAGAAACAAAAATAAGTATTAAACCTTTTAAAAAGGTTAATATTTTGTGAAGAAGTTAAATTTAATTAGAAGTGCGCACGAGAAGATTCGAACTTCCACAAACTTACGTTTACAGCCCCCTCAAGGCTGCGCGTCTACCAATTTCGCCACGTGCGCTTTTATATTGTTATAAAAATAACTATTATAAAGTAAAAAAGTTAAGCAAATGCTTAACTTTTTTTGTGACCGGGCTGGGGCTCGAACCCAGGACCCTCTCCTTAAAAGGGAGAT
>JBDNBB010000062.1:0-5373 GCA_039768135.1 Polaribacter sp. | reverse complement strand
TTCTTTTGAGTATAAAAAGAGGGGACTTTAAGTCCCCTCATTTATCAAACATTGCTAAATTCTTTGCAAATATACAAATTGTTTGCAATTAAGCAAATGGAATCTTACTCATTTTAATTACAACAAAAAGGAATTTAGAGTAATCTGTTTTTTAATAAACTAATTTCTCATCGAATCAGCAAAAGGAATTCTATTTACAATAGACCTTCCTAGTGTAACTTCATCTGCATACTCTAACTCATCACCTACTGAAATTCCACGAGCTATAGTAGAAGTAGTAATATCGTATTTTTCTATTTGTTTATAAATGTAGAAATTAGTGGTATCACCCTCCATAGTTGAACTTAATGCAAAAATTAACTCTTTTACGGTTCCTTTGTCAACTTTTTCAACTAAAGATTCTATCTGTAAATTTTGAGGTCCTATTCCCTCTATAGGTGAAATTTTACCTCCTAAAACGTGATATAATCCTTTATATTGAGAAGTACTTTCAATTGCCATTACATCTCTGATATCTTCTACAACACAAACTATTTCTGAATTTCGCTTCGAATTACTACAAATATCACAAAATACAGTATCAGATATATTATGACAGTTTTGACAAGATTTTATATCATTTCTTAACTGTAATAATGCTTCGGCTAAGTAATTCGTATTTTCTTTTGGTTGCTTTAACAAATGTAAAACTAAACGCAATGCTGTTCGTTTACCAATTCCTGGTAAACGTGAAACTTCATTTACAGCATTTTCTAAAATTTTTGATGAAAAATCCATATTTGCAAATTTAAATTATTCAAAAGAAAAGAATCAATAAAAAATAAAAAAGACTGTTAAATAACATATATTCGTACTTTTCTAAACAGTATTACAAAATGCAACCACAGTATATTATACTTTTAATTGTTGGATATTTTTCACTTTTAATGACAATATCTTTCTTTACTAGTAAATCTGCCAATAACACAACCTTTTTTAAAGCTAACAATTCATCTCCATGGTATTTAGTTGCCTTTGGAATGATAGGAGCCTCTCTTTCTGGAGTTACATTTATATCTGTACCTGGATGGGTAGAAGCGCAAAGTATGAGCTACATGCAAATGGTTTTAGGTTACATTGTTGGGTATGCAATCATAGGACTCATTTTACTGCCATTATATTATCATTTAAACTTAACATCAATATACACCTATTTAAAAGATAGGTTTGGAATCTACTCCTATAAAACTGGGGCAAGTTTTTTTCTGCTTTCTAGGGTTATTGGGGCCTCTTTCCGACTTTTTTTAGTAGCAAATGTCTTACAACTTCTATTGTTTGATGCCTATGGTATCCCTTTTTGGATTACAGTAACCATAACTATTCTACTCATTTGGTTGTATACTTTTAAAGGCGGGATTAAAACAATTGTTTGGACAGATTCTTTACAAACCTTATTTATGTTAATTGCTGTTGGAGTTTGTATTTACACCATTACCAAAGAAATGCAGATTAGTAATTTATTTAGCTATATCTCTGAAAGCAAACTCTCTAAAACATTCTTTTTTAATGATATAAAATCAGGTGACTATTTTTGGAAAAGATTTTTGGCAGGTATTTTTGTTGCAATAGTAATGACTGGTTTAGATCAAGATATGATGCAAAAGAATTTAACTTGTAGAAGCTTAAAAGATGCTCAAAAAAACATGTTTTGGTTTACCATTGTATTGGTAATTGTAAATTTCTTTTTCTTAGCTTTAGGGGTTTTATTAACAGATTACGCAATATTGAATGATATTACTGCACAAAAAGATGAATTATTTCCAATTATTGCTACAAAAAGTAAATTAGGTATTACCACAGCTATATTTTTTCTCCTTGGATTAATAGCAGCAGCTTACTCTAGTGCAGATTCTGCTTTAACTTCTTTAACTACTTCATTTAGTATTGACATTCTAGAAATTGACAAGAATAAAAATAAAAATCAGCAAGAAAAAACAAGGAAAAAAATTCATGTGATTTTCTCTTTAATTATAATTATAACTATCCTAATTTTCAAATATTTTATTGCAGATGCAAGTGTTATTGCAAAAATATTTACGTTTGCCAATTATACCTACGGCCCACTTTTAGGATTATATGCTTTTGGACTTTTTACAAAATTGAATGTTAAAGATAAATGGGTTCCTTTTATTTGTATTTTATCACCTATAATTACATATTTATCCAATTATTTTTCATTGCTTATATTTAATTTTAACTTTGGTTATGCTTTATTAATTATTAATGGAGCTTTTACATTTTTAGGACTCTACCTAATAAAAAGGAGAAAAAATAATTAATTTTTAGAAGTTAGATCTTTCTGAAAATGAAAAAGTAATTACTAATAATAATACATTTTTTAAAACATTTTTTTATTCAATAAAAGATTAGTTATTTTTGCAGCCGTATCAAAAAAGTTAAATAAACTATAGCGTTAACCCCATAACCCTAAACTCCCTCTTATATAACTTTCAAAAACGAAATCGTTTCGTGAAGTTTTCAGTCGTCGAAGAATTACTGTACTTCGACGAAAAAAACATTTCTTGTGGTAAAATCAGAATAATTTTACAAATAGAAATAGAAAACAAAAAAATTAGTAAAACACTTTTTTGCAAATGAAAAAATTAAATATTAAATCACTATCTCTTAAACAATTAAAAAGGAGATAATTCAAGCTATAATAATCGCTTTAAAGCAAATTATTTTTAATGACCATAAAATTAACTAAAAATAAATACCATAATTTTTCTAATTCCTCACCTAGGTTTTAAAAGAAAATAACTCTTTAAAAAATGAAAATAACATTACAAAGACAAACCAATTCCTTGATATTTAGAACTAATCTATGTGCAATAGTACTTTTATTTTTAAGTACTTCTATATTTTACGCTCAGAATACTTCTTCATATTCAGGAAAAGAGAGTATCCGACAAGCAAATGGAATAACTTCTAAAATAGCAACAAAAAACAACTTTAAAAGTTTACCAGATATTTATAACAATATAACTAATAGAACAAATGCATGTTCTCCCGAAACCTCTTTAATTATAACTGAGGGAACAACTTGGGGCATTTCTAGATCTACAATTAATAATAATGGTATTCCTTCATTTTGTTTAAGTCTAGGTCAGGATGCACCTGGAGAAAATGATATATATTTTACCACATTAACTCCTGCTACAGATATTAACTTTGGCAATAGTACACTCTCTAAAAACACAATCATAAATAAAGTACAAAGGGTTTTAAGCGTACTTAATCATAATAGTTTTGCTCCAAGCAATACCCCTTCTAATTTAATAAATAACTTTTATAAATCTATTTCTGTTGTCGTTTGGCATTACACAAACAATTTAGATCTAAGTAATCAAAACTACTCTTGGACAGGTGCAGACGGAAACACATATGCTACAAATAACCTAAAACAATGGGTAGAAAATGGTACTTTGCAAGCATCAGATGCTCTTTGGCTTTTACCACAAGATTCGAGCAAACAGCCAGAAGTTATTTTAAATGAAAATACATCTTCTAATTGCTGCCCTAATTCACCATCATTATCATTAAGCGCTGTTAACCCAACCAATAATGACGGATTAATTAAAATTGACTCATCTAACAGCACCCTGTACTATGGTGTTAGTTCATTAAACGCAGGGAGTTATGACGGACCAACTACTATAGCTACAGCAACTGAATTACCAAACACATTACCTACTACTATAGTTTCTAATGTTTCTAATACTGGAGGAAATTATATTATTAGAGCTTTTACTAATTTAGATGGTTGTTTTACAGATTATACAGTAACTGTTTCTGGGCAACCAGGTGCTTGTACAAGCACTTATGCATCTTACCAAAGTGATGTAAATAATGTACTGGTAAGCATAATGTAGCTGGTGCACCAGATGGAAACTTTGCAGAAATTCACAACAGCAATCAACAATTAATTGTAGATTTTAATCAAACTTTTCCTGCAGGAACAGAATACATCATAACTTGGAGAGTAAGAAGTGGAGTAAATGGGACAGCATATATAGATTTATCTGAATCTACTTCTTCTAATTCTGGTTTTGTGAATCATCCAACTAAACCTCAAACAACATCTAATAGTTTTGTTACAACTTCAGTTATTTCAAATTCTAGTTTTAGATATTTGGCTTTTGATAAAGGAAACATTAATAATACAGATTATGATTTAGATGCTGTAGAAGTTAAAGTTTGTGTTCCTTGTGAGGTTGCAGACAATACAACTACTACAACTTCAATCACTGAAGGACAAACAAAAACATTAACTGGTTCTCCTGCTGGAGGAACATTCTCTATTATTTCTGGAGGTGGTTCTATTAATGGTTCAACATATACTCCAGATGATATTAATACAAATACTGACGTTATAATTCGTTACTCAATTGCTGCAGACGGTTCTTGTGCTGCTTCCACAGATGATGTTACATTTACTGTAACTCCTGTTTGTGATATAGTTGCTGACAATACAACTTCTACTACTTCAATAACTGAAGCTGAAACAAAAACTTTAACTGCTACTCCTGCTGGCGGAACTTTTTCTATTGTTTCTGGTGGAGGAACTATTAATGGTAATTCGTATTCCCCAGATAATATAAATGGAGATACTTCTGTTGTAATACGCTATACAATTGCTACTGATGGAGATTGTGCTGCCACAACTGATGATGTTACTTTTACTGTAAAAGTTTTACAATCTGTAAATGTATCTAGTGGTAATGTTACTTGTTATGGTTTAGATGATGGTACTATTACATTCACTTTTGATGATGCTACCTCTAGGACTTATTTAGAGTTTAGTTTAGATGGTGGAGCAAATTATCTAGCACAAGTTGCAGATGATTCAGGCAGTGTTACCTATTCAGATTATGCTCCTGGAACATATGATGTATGGGTTAGATGGGGTAATGATGAACTTCCTAGAGACTTAGGAGCAGACGTAACCATTTCTGAACCTGCTGAAATAGTAGTAGATAATACAACAGCTACTGCAACTATTAACGAAGGGCAATCAAAAACATTAACTGCAACTCCTGCTGGTGGAACTTTCGCTGTTGTTTCTGGTGATGGAACTATAAATGGAAATATTTATACTCCTGCAAATATTAACACAAATACAACTGTTAAAATAAGATACACATTACCTGCTAATGGTTCATGTTCAGCTATCTCTGATGATGTTACATTTACTGTAAATCCAGTTTGTATTACTGCTGATAATACAACTTCTACAACTTCAATTACTGAAGGAGAAACTAAAACATTAACTGGGGCTCCAAATGGAGGAACTTGGTCAATCGTTTCTGGTGGAGGTTCAATCTCTGGAACAAC
>JBDNBB010000061.1:0-4540 GCA_039768135.1 Polaribacter sp. | reverse complement strand
GTACCTGATGAAGTAACTATAAATATGCTAAAAGCAGAAGTAGAAAAAAACCCAGATGCCAATGGTTTTATTTTTGATGGTTTTCCTAGAACACAATCTCAAGCAGAAGCATTAGACGCTTTCTTAAGTGATAAAGGTGAGCAAATTAATGGTATGATTGCTTTAGAAGTACCAGAAGATGTTTTAGTTACTCGTTTGTTAGAAAGAGGTAAGACTAGTGGTAGAACAGATGACACAGACGAAAGTAAAATTAGAAATCGTTTTAACGAATACAATACAAAAACGGCTATTCTAAAAGATCACTTTAATGCACAGCATAAATATTTTGGTATTAATGGTGTTGGATCTATAGAAGATATTACAAAAAGAATTTCTGAAGTTTTTGATACGCTATAATTAAACTTATTAATTACTAAATTCTTATTACACCCCAATAGTATTCTTGTACTGCAAGATTTAAAGAAATAAAAAAACATGACTGAAGGAAACTTTGTAGATTATATTAAAATATATGCTTCTTCTGGTAAAGGGGGACAAGGTTCTGCGCATTTACACAGAGAAAAATATATTACCAAAGGTGGTCCTGATGGTGGTGATGGAGGACGTGGAGGACACATCATCTTACGAGGAGATAAAAACATGTGGACTTTATTTCATTTAAAGTTTAAACGTCATTTTAGAGCAGAAGGTGGTGGAGCAGGAAGTAAAAGTAGAAGTACAGGTTCTGATGGTGAAGATATTTATGTAGATGTACCTTTAGGAACCATTATTAAAGATGCAGATACAGATGAAGTAATTGTAGAAATTACCGAAGATAAAAAAGAGGTAATTTTATTAAGAGGTGGTAAAGGTGGTTTAGGAAACTGGAACTTTAAATCTTCTACAAATCAAACTCCAAGATATGCTCAACCAGGCATGGATGGTGCAGAAGGTTGGTTTAGAATTGAACTAAAATTATTAGCAGATGTTGGTTTAGTAGGATTTCCTAATGCTGGTAAATCTACTTTATTATCTGTGTTAACTGCTGCAAAACCTAAAATTGCAGATTATGCTTTTACAACACTAAAACCGAATTTAGGTATTGTAGAACATAGAAATCATCAAACTTTTGTAATGGCAGATATTCCTGGAATTATAGAAGGTGCTGCTGAAGGTAAAGGTTTAGGTCACCGATTTTTACGACATATAGAGCGTAATTCTGCCTTACTTTTCTTAATTCCTGCAGATGCTGATGACATCAACAAGGAATATGAAATTTTGTTGAATGAACTTAAAAAACACAATCCAGAATTGTTAGATAAAGATCGTTTATTGGCAATTTCAAAATCTGATATGTTAGATGATGAACTACAAGCCGAAATTAAAGCTGATTTACCAAAAGGTGTAAATGCTTTATTTATTTCTTCTGTAGCTCAAAAAGGCTTACAAGAGCTAAAAGATAAACTTTGGAAAATGTTAAACTAATTTAGTTTTTTAACTGAATTTTTATAGGCAACTGATATCTTGTAGTAACTGGTATACCTCTTTTTATGGCAGGATAAACTTTGCTTAATTTATTTACAGAAGCTTGTACTAGACTATCAAATTTAGGTAACTCTTCTTTTAATAAATTTGAAGCTTGCAAACTTTGATAGTTTATAAAACCGTTTTTATCTATTAGTAAATCTACCAAAACAGTTTCATTTATAGAATCTTCAATAATAAAGGTGTGTTTTTGTAACTCCTCTCCTATTTTGTTGTGTATTGTAGTTCTAAAGCAATTTTGTTTTTTGGTCTTCTCTATGATTAAATCACAATTTGTAAATGAAGGATAAGTATCTACTGAAGTAAAATCTACTATAGTGTCTAAGCCTTGAATAGTACTATCTGAGGTAAGCGCAATTTTATCGCAAGAAGTAATAAAAAACAGCAATATCAAAAAAGTAAAAACACGCATATATAGCTTTCTAAATATAGCGTGAATTTACTAAAAATTACTGAACTTTATTTTAAATTTATTCTACAAACAAAGTAAAAGGTATAGAATATTTAACACTAACTTTTTTACCTTTATTCTCACCTGGCTGCATTTTAGGTAAAGTTTCCATTACTCTAATAACTTCTTTCTCAATCTCAGGGTGTGGAGCTCTAGCCATTACATCTACTACATCACCTTCTTTATCTATTTTAAAACCAATAAAAACACGTTTTTTACCAGGGCTTAATCCTAAATTTTTTGGCATTTTACTATCAAAATTTTTAACAAAATGTTTCTGGACCATTCTAGAAAAACAGGCTTTATCTCCTTCTTCACAGCCAGGAAAAACAGGGACTTTATCAATAGTCATAAAAGATACTGTTTCTGTTTCTACAACTGTCCTTTCGTTAATGCTATTTAAGAAACCTTCTCTTTGTAATATCTTTATCCTGTTTTCTTTTGCTTCTTTTTGTTTATTTAAAAGCACGATAGAATCACGCAAAACTTGCTTTTGTTGCTCCAATAAAACTTTTTGTTTCTCATTCGCCTCTTTTTGCTCTTTTAATGCGTTTTCTAAATTACTAATTTCATTTTTTAGTGGTTTTGTAGCACAAGAGCTATAAAAAAGCATACTTGCCAATACAGGAATTAGGAGTAAATACTTAAGTTGATTCATTTTTTTAGATTGTTTCTTTTTCATCATAATAATTCTTTTTTTAATTAATGAGGGTTTATAAAACTGGTTGATAAATGCAATATTCTCTACTTGAAAAAAATTAGATAGTAAATTGTTGATGTACGTTTCTTTAGTTTCTGTTTTGGCAACTACAGCATCAGAAATATATTCATGCACTAGTGTTATTCTCTTTTGAAAGAAATAAATCATAGGATTAAACCACATAACAATTTTTAAAATTTCGAATACTAATAAATCATATGTATGTTTTTGGTTGCTATGTACCATTTCATGCTGAATGATATTTGCTCTATTACTTTCTTTAATTTTTTCACCTAAAAAAATATAATTAAAGAAAGAAAATGCTTTGGTTTCAGCTGGGATAACAATCAAGTTTACATTGGCCAATTTTTGAGCTTTATGTTTTTTAATAAGAGTGATTATCCTAAATAATTTCACCAAAAACAAGATGCTAAAAAGAACGACTCCAGCCCAAAAAAGTAAATTTATATAATTGTTAGAAGTCATTAAATCTTCACTAGATATGGTTTGTAAAAGCATTTTTTCTGGAGAGAGTATAATTTCTGGAAGGTTTACTGTAAACTCTTGTGGAACTGCTTTTTCTATATTTGGAATCTTAATTAAAGGGATAAAAAATGAAAGTATTGGTGTGCCTAATAAATACCATCTATTCTTTGTGAAAAAGGTTTCTTTGCTTAAAAAGAGGTCATAAATAGCCAAGAATAAAACCTGAAATAGAATGACTTGTATTATATAATTAATCATAGCTTAGTTTTTATTTACATCCTTTAAAATAGATTCTAACTCTTTAATATCCATATCATTTTCTTTTACAAAAAACGATACCATACTTTTAAATGAGCCTTGAAAATACCCATTCATTAACTTGTGTAAACTTTCATTGCTATAGGTTTCTTTATCAATTATTGGATAATAAACATACCCTCTACCTTGTGCTTTGTGTGCAACAAATTCTTTTGTTTCTAAAATTCTAATAATAGTAGATACAGTATTATAGGCTGGTTTTGGTTCTGGTAATTGCGTAATAATATCTTTTACAGAAGATTCTTCTAAATCCCATAAAACTTGCATAATCTGTTCTTCTGCTTTTGTTAATTGTTTTGCCATAATTTTCAACTAATATTTTAGTTCTACAAAACAAATATAACTAAATACTTAGTTTAAACTAATTTTTTAGTTGAAAAATTTAATAATAATTGTAGTTCAAAATCAAAAAAGCCTTTAATCACAAGGATTAAAGGCTTCGTATTTTATTTTAAAAAAAAAGCTATTCTTTATCAGCCATTTTTTTTACGTAATCTGTTATAATCACTATTTGTGTTGGACCAACTTTACCTTCTATATATTTTGCATTTTCATGATCTAAAGAAATTCTACGAACTGCTGTACCTTGTTTAGCAACCATACTAGAACCTTTAACTTTTAAATCTTTAATCAATACTACATTATCTCCTGCTTGTAATATTGTACCATTAACATCTCTATGAATTATTTTTTCACTTTCGGATAAATGATCTCCAGATTCTTTAGCATAAGCCAATTCAGTATCTTCCATATACATCATGCCTAATAAATCTGTAGGCCAACCCTCATTTTTTAAAAGATGTAGCATTCTCCAAACAACAACTTTTACTGGTGTAAACTCAGACCACATTGCATCATTTAAACAACGCCAATGATTTGCATCAACTTCATCAGGGTTTTCAATCTGAGTAATGCAAGTTTCACAAGCTAAGATTGAACCATCAAAACCTGCAGTAGAAACTGGTTTTACTTCGTAAATTGATAAATTATTGGTTGCTGTGCATAATTCACATTGATTGCTACTTCTGTTTTCTAAATCTTGTTGTAAACTCATTATTGTT
>JBDNBB010000060.1:0-5331 GCA_039768135.1 Polaribacter sp. | reverse complement strand
GTTGTTTTAGTCATTATATCCGAATCAGCAGGATATGAATTAACAGGTGCAACAGAATTCTGTGTGCCCCTATCAGCCCATTCAACATATTCGAATTTAAAGAAACAAGGAACAGCTTTAAATCCTGTTTGCCCATCATAGAGCTTATTCAAAACAGAATTTATAACCATACCTGGTCTTGCCTCACTAATAAACTTCGCATCACCTTGAGTGACATGAGGAGAATTATTAGTAAGTATTTTTAAGAACGGTAATGATACATCTTTTGATGTAATATTTTCCGCTCCTGCACCTGCGAACTGTTCCATATTAGAAACCATAGGTGCTTGTGCTGTTGCCTTTGTTGCAACTGCGTTGGCTTTTTCTTGTGCCATGTGTTACCTCTTTAGTTGTTAGTTGTTAGTTTTTATTTTAGTTCGGTTAGCAATATACAATCCAAAAGTTTCAGATGGTATAGTTTTATTCTTCTCAATTTGCTCTTTTACAAATCCTCGAAGAGTTTGCCAATGAACGTCCTGTTTTTGGTCTACGACAAGACCTTTGGATTCTAACTCAGTTTTTAATTTAACTGCATTAGAATCTTCCCCCTTACCAAACGAAACTGATAAATTATTTTTTATCAAATCCCCGTAGTTGTTCTCACGCAACCATCGGAAGGCCTCTTCTTTTTTGGCCTCTTGGATTTTCGCATAGTAGTAAGGTGAAACTTCGACTGAAGTACCGTCATCAAGTGTTAGTTTAGATACTCCTGCTTGTTGCATTAGAGTAGGTACCACTTCTTCAGATAAACGTCTAGACTCTTCTTGTTGTTCTTTAAGAAGTTTTTCAGTGTCCTCGACTAATTTATTTTGGGAAGAAAGCTTTTTACAAGCTTCTGATATTTCTTTTACTTCGTCAGTTTTTATATTTATCTTTGTTAGTTGTTCTAGGTTCATAAATATGACCTCCTTTTTAATAAGTTGACTTTATACTTAAATCAAATATATTGTCAATCATTATGTTGAACTTGTTTAACTTTAAAACACAACCATACGAACACCAAAAAACTTGCCTAAATAAAGCATGGGATAAACCTACATATGCTTTTTTCATGGAAATGGGTACAGGTAAAACAAAAGTTGCTGTAGATAATATAGGACTTTTACGAATCAATAAAAATATTACCGGAGTATTAATATTAGCACCTAAATCAGTATATACTGTATGGGCTTTTGATGAAATTAATAAGCATATGTCTCCAGATGTAGAGTACGAAATATATTCTTGGAACATAGATAAACCTAAACAATTAAAAAAATCATTAGATTCTAAAGGTAAATTAAAAATTTTCTGTATGAACATAGAAGCACTTTCAACTAGTAGAGGTATTAAAGGAGCTACAGAATTTTTATATAACCATAAAGAAAATCTTACTATTATAGATGAATCTACTACAATTAAAAACCACAAAGCTATAAGAACTAGAAATGTTTTAAAACTAGCTGATTATGCTAAATATAAACGAATACTTACAGGATCTCCTGTTACTAAATCTCCACTAGATTTATACACACAATGTGATTTTTTAGATCCCAGTCACCTAGGTTTTTCTTCTTATTTTACTTTTAGAAATAGATATTGTGTAACCCATAGACTAGATTTAGGTAATGGTAGATACACAGAAATACCTAAATATTATGTACATTTAGATGAATTAGAAGATAAACTAAGCAAGTTTTCATATAGAGTAACTAAAGATGAATGTTTAGATCTACCTCCTAAGTTATATTCTAAAAGATATATAGACATGAATGATGACCAAAAAGATTTTTACGAAAGACTAAGAATAGCTGCAATAGCTATTATAGAAGATGAAGCAGTGTCTTATAATAATAAACTAACTGAGATAATAAAACTACACCAGGTCTGTAATGGTTTTGTCAAAACAAATGATGGAGAACTTAAAGAGTTTAAGAATCCTAAACTACATGCACTATCAGATATTATAGAAGAGTCAGAAGGAAAAGTAATTATCTGGGCCAACTACATATATAATATAGAATCTATAATAAAATTCTTACAAGAAAAATACGGAGTATATTCTGTTGTATCTAACTATGGTGCTGTAGATACTCTTAAACGTGCTGAAGCAGTAAAGAAGTTTCAAGAAGATGATACCTGCAGATTCTTTGTAGGTAATCCTGCAACGGGTGGTTTTGGCTTAACACTTACAGAAGCTAAAAATATTATTTATTTTTCTAATAGTTTTAATTTTGAACACAGAAGACAATCAGAAGATAGAGCGCATAGGTCGGGATTAAAACATAGAGTTTTGTATACAGATTTAATTTGTAAAGGAACTATTGATGAAAGAATTATATCTTCTCTATCTAATAAAAATAAATTAGCTGTTAAAACTTTAGGTGATGAATTTAAAGAATGGCTTACTTAATTGTTTCAAGATACTTGTCGTATCTTTCCCACCACTTACCTTGGTAGTCTTTTAGTTCCTGGCCTTCAATAGTGAACTCTTGATAATTAAAATCTCTAGAACACATACATATTTTTGCTTGTTCTATTTCCCCATACATAGACTCATGTGCTAAACTGTATGCTCCTAATTGTGTAAAGTAATCTTGAACTGCGCTCCACTCTCTTCTCTTGGGTTTATTAGTTTGTTTCCAATCAAAGATAGTGGGCTTATCATTCATGACCCCCACGCAGTCTGTAGCTCCCGCATATTTTTCTGGATAGGCTAAACTTATTTCATTACCCCAAACTTGTGATAATGGATCTAAGTTTTTTAAAATAGTGTGAGCCATTTTTCTAGCTCTGTTTCCTTTTTCTGTAAGATTTAAATAACCTTCGCCTTCAATATATTTCTCTATAACTAAATGCATTTCAGTTCCCATAGCAGATGCTTCATTTTTTATTTTTTCTGCACCTTCTTCACCAACTTTTTCTCTCCATCTGGCTAAAGCATCTATTGATTCTTGGTCTTTAGTGGCTCCTAATATGGTTGTTACACTAGGTAATTTTTTACCATCTACAGAATACATACGTTTACCTGTTTCAGGATCTGCTGCTCTTGAGTATTTTTTGTAAGGATATTTTTGTATTAATTCAAATTCGGTTAATGAAAAAGTATTGTCATTTTCTATAAATTTCATTCCATACTACTACTTCATCATATTTAAAAGTAAAGCTAAAAGAACAGCTCCCATGCCACCAACAATCCAATATTCTATTCTTTTTATTCTTTCTTGCATTTCTTTTATCTGTTCAAATGTTTGTTTCTGCATGATACGACACAGTTTTTCGTGACTTTCTATCTTCTGTAAAGCTGAAGGTTTTTTAGCCATTTAATACCTCGTCTACTTGATTGTAGATATCTTCTACAAAACCACCTTCTTTTAATTGTCTAGTAGCTACTGCCTGGCCTAATGTATCTTGTGGAAACAAACTAGCATATTGTTGTGCTTGCACTTGGCCGGTGTTCTGTGGCGGAGGTGGTGTCATCGCTTGTGGTTGTGTGTTTGTAGGAGGTACACCCATGTTTTGTGGTTGTGTACTTTGCGGCAACATTTCTTTACCTTCAGCCATCTCTTCAAACTTTTGTTCTTGCAATGCCATTAAATTAGCTCCTTGTAAAAATTCTTCACCTGCTCTCTGTGCTGATGCAGGTAGTTTTTTTACCATATCAAACTCAGGATATATTCTATCTCTAGTAAATTTAGGCATAGAACCAAAATCATAGCTTACTGATAAAGGTATATTAGGATCTAAACTTTGTAGTTTTTCTCTTACTTCTTCAAAATCAATTTTATTAGGATCTACTCTAAAATCATCACCTTCTGCTTCCATTAAACTATTTATAAATCTAGCAAATGTTCTAGAAGTTCTAGGAACTAATTGAGGAGATAGTTTATATACACTAGGATCGTCAGACATAAATCTCATAGTCTTATTCATTTCCATTAAATTTTCAGCTACTTTAGGACTAGTCAATACACTACCAAGTAATCTACTTCCTAAAATTAATTTTAATGTATTACCAAAACCAAATGCAGCACTTGTCGCTCCAGCCATTATACCACCAGAAGAACCAGCTCTTAACGTAATAGACCTTTGTACAAACTTAGAAGGATCTGTATATTCTACTAAATCTAAAGCTCTTTTCATTATTATAATATCTTCAATTCTTTTTAATGCTTTTTCTCCTTGAGCTCCACCACCAAACATTTCTCTTATTTTATCTTTCCCTTGAGGTTTATCTAACCCTAAATTTTTTACAAACTTGTTGGTATCAAATTCTCCAAAGTCATGATTTCTAATTACTCCATCATTTAAGTTAGCTACTCCATCTCCTTGAGTAAATACTCTTCCATCTATTTCAGTAACATCTAAAGTTTCGTTTATTTTAGTTTTTGCTCTAACTCTTTGTTCTGTTACATCATCTAAAGCAAATATTCTTTTGTTAACAAAACCTTTTTTAGCGGCTTGAGCAGCAATTGCTTGTGCGGATAAAGACCTATGATCTCTAAGAGGTTTAGTCATTGCTTCATTCCAAGAATCCCAAAAAAATGTTCTAACATATCTATCGTACATTTCTTGTGACTCTTTACTTTTAGGTATTTGAATAGTTCTTTTAACTTGACCATCTTTACCAAGAACTTCATAACTAGATTTAGTTACTCCTAAAACTTGTTTTAATTGTTTAATAGCATCAGGACTATCTGAATCTAATACTCTTCTTATAACTTTATCAAATACTTGATCAGGGTATATGCCCGCATTCCCCTGCATTTCAATACCTTTATCTGCAAATATTTTAGCATCTACAGAAGCTAACTGTCTTGCAACTTTGTTTGTACTAAACGGTCTAAGCACTAATGAATAATAAGCGTTAGCTTCTTTTAATTGATTGAAACCAGAATTAGCTACTCTTATTTGTTGATCTATAAAATCTTCTGCAGCTTGTGGTCCTTCGTCTGCTAATTTAGCTGCATATTCATCTTTAAATATTTTATCTTTTAAATTTGATCTAACAGTTGCTTCTCCCATACTATTTAAATCTTTTTCCATAGCGTTTCTAATAACTAATATTTGAGGTTTAACATTTTTAAATTTAGTTCCTGTGTATGCTGCAGTCTGCATTCTAGATAAACCAGACCAATCACTCATTCTAATATAATTATCATTTCTTGTTATGTCATTTAAAAATTGTACATATTGTACTAAAGGATCGTCAGCTGGTGTTAAATCTCTTGCACCTTTTTGCATGTTATCAAAAGCACCACTATAAGAATAAGTGCTAGGGTACTCATTTTTCATTTGAGTAAGTAATCTTTC
>JBDNBB010000059.1:0-17121 GCA_039768135.1 Polaribacter sp. | reverse complement strand
CTCCAATCATATTCTCCTAAAAAGTTATACGACTGAGCTCTTAATGCTAATGAGCTAAATGTCAGTAAAATAAGTACTATTTTTTTCATGATATATAATTTATACCACAAAATTAGGCTTATTTAAAGGTGCTTTTTTTTGTATTCGATTTAACTGATTTAACTTGAGTTAAATTACAAATTAGTATCGACGAATGGTTTTTAATAAAGTTAAAGAGTAGTTTTAATATCTTCTACAAAGTCAGATATGGTTTGTAAAATTTGGTCAAATTCGTTATGAAGACTTGCATTTTTATCTCTCAATTGTTTTTCATAATCAACAGCAATTTTACAACCATTAGAAAGTCCTAAAACTCTGATTTTATTTTTTAATTTATGAACAATTTCTTTGGTTTTTAGAAAATCTTTATCCTTATAATTAGTATAATATTTTTCTTTTTCTGTTGGGAATTCTTCTACAATAATTTTTAATAACATTTTTTTTATGGAAGGGTCTCCATTTGCATACTCATCTATAATTGTAAAATTAGGTGTTTCCAAAATTATTTTTTTAAAGTGAAATAAAAAGTAGTTCCTTTTTCTAATTCAGATTCTAACCAAATTTCCCCCTTATAGATATCTACAATTTTTTTAACTATAGATAAACCAATACCACTTGAGTTTTCTGATTTTTTTAGAGATTGAAATATTTTAAATATTTTTTCATAATTTCTTTGCTCTATTCCTATTCCATTATCTTTTATAGAAAACTTGTAGAATGATTCTAAATCCTCTACATGTATTGAAACAAATCCGTCTTTTTTGTCATTAAACTTTACAGAATTAGCTATAAGGTTTTGAAATAATTGTTGAAATTTAATTTTATCTCCTTTTAACTTTGGTAGTTTGTCTTTTAATGTAATTTTTATTTGGTTGGGGTTGTAAAGTATTTTAATAATTTCTTTCACTAAATCATCTAAATCTATCAACTCATCTTCATCTCGATTGGCATTAAAACTAGAAAATTTAAGAACACCAGAAATTAAAGCTTCCATTTTTTGGAGTGTTATTTCAATATCTTCAAAATTTTGTAAGCTATCTTTATCAAAATGATTTAGATTATCTTGTTTAATCCAAGAAGTTAAAGCATATACACTTCTTAAAGGTGATTTTAAATCATGAGATACAATATGAGCATATTCTTTGAGTTCTTGGTTACTCTTTGCAAGTTTTTGTAAAAGCTCTACATTATTCTTCTCTGCTTTTTTACGTTCTCTAAGGTTTAAAGCACTTTTTAATTGCATTGCAACAAGGTTAGCAATACTCTCAATGGTTTTTATATGTTCTTTTTTAAAATAATTTTTATCAGAATGTCTTGCATCAATTACCCCTATAATTTGGTTATGACTTACAATAGGTACTAATAATTCTGAGAGTTTTTTGTTTTTTAAATTACTCTTTACTAGAGAAGTATCATCTATAATTTTAGAAACACCAGAACTTACAGTTTTACCAATGATCCCTTTACCTACAGCTATTTTTTCTAGTTTATTTACTTTTTTATTTTTATAGGCTGCAATCGGTTCTAAAAACTTTTTTTCGGTATCTAAAAGATACACTATACAATTGTCAGTTTTTAAAAAATTAGTAATCTTATTGGTAATTTCCCAAGATATTTCAGCAACGTCTTCTTTCCCTAAAATAGATTTAGCAGTATCATTAATTAAATCTAAAACATATTGCTTTTCTCTTTGTGCAGTAACATCTCTTATAATGCCCTGGGCGGCTATGGGATTACTTTTTTTATCAAAAATAATACTAGCATTAATATTAACCCATTTTACTTTTTTTGCCTTCGTTACAACTCTAGTATTATAATCTGCAAACCTTCCATTTTCTTGCAAAGCATTAAAAGATTGCATGGCGTAATTATAATCTTCTTCATAAATTAAATTTAAAACATTTAAAGTTTCTTGCTCTAAATTATAACCAAAAAAAGATTCAGCAACATCATTCATTTTAATAACGTTACCTTCTAGATCCATAATAAGATATGCATCATTTATATTTTCGAAAACACCTTCTAACTGCGAATTTTTCTCTCCAAGTAAACTTTCTAATTGATCATTTACTTTTTTTAATTCTACAGAGGTTTTATACAATTCTAGAGATTTATCTTCTAGAATTCGTTCTGCTTGTAATCTTGCTTTTTTTTGCCTTATTAAAGCTCTATTTAGTATGTTTTCTTTTTCTATACTCACTAATTTCTGCGAATAATAAATCTTACTTCGGTGCCGTCTTCAGCTATTTTTTCTAGAGTAATTTCAGCTGTACTATTAAAGTGCTCAAAAGTTTTATTCATTAAACCTAAACCAAAATAATACATTGCTCTACTAGACTTGTAAATCATTATTAACAAATCTTTTGTTTTCTCTTCTACTATAAATGTTGGAAGCTCTGCTTCCGGATAAATTTTCATTACCTCTACATGTATATGATTTTCAATTGAAGACAACATTTCTATAGGATCTTTATATGTATTTAAAAGACCAAAATAACTTTTCTCTATAACTGAAAAAAAATGCTCTCCATAAACTAAAAGTAGGTCATCTATAGAAACACTTGTCCTTTCACTAAGATTTGTTAAAAGAGACAACATCTCAGAAAAATTATATGTCCCAATTCTAGTATAAACTCCCTCAGATTCTAAATTAGAGGCTTCTATAATGGCATCTAACATTTCTAATCCAAATTTATTTTCTACTAATTCTAAAAATTCAGTAAAGACAATTCCTTTCATTTTACAAATTTAAAAATTCGTTTAAACTCCAATACCTTAATATTGACTTAATTTTACTTTCATAGTCGTCATACTTTAAAGGTTTTAATACATACCCTGCAATACCTAAACGATAACATTCAGATATATCCCTATCATTATTAGAGGTTGTTAAAATTATAACAGGTATGTGTTTTAATTCATCGTCATTTTTTAGAATAGTAAGAAATTCTATACCATTTGTATCTGGCATATTTAAGTCAAGTATTATTAAATCTGGTATTTCCTTATCAATTTCAAAAAATGCTTCTTTTCCGTTATTTGATAAACTTAAATCATAATCATCTACAATATTAGAAATTGATCTTTTAAACTTTAATATCTCTATTCTATCGTCCTCAACTAATAATATTTTTAATTTTTCCTTATGCATAATTATAAGATTAATCTTATAAAGGTAAAACAAACTAAATAAATTTTATTTAACTAAAGATTATTAAAAAAATTATATCGATGAAAAACAAATATCTATCGACGAAAGGTTTTAAAAAAATAACTCATCTATAATTATAGTTCTATTTGAAAATTTACTCTTTAGAAAGAGAGGCTAGCTATTAAATTAATTTAACACTGTTTACATAAAAACTACTAATCTAAATTAATTTTTTTTAATGTTTTATTTCGTTGTATTTTCCCGCTTTCTGTAGTTATAAATTCTTTTAAAAAATAGGTGTTTTTAGGGGTTTGAAATTTAGTGAGCTCTTTAAATAAATTAAAATTTGAAATTTTAAAAGATTCTTCTTCACATTCAATTACTAAAATTACTTTTTCTCCAAGTTTTTTGTCAAAAATACTAGCTATAAAAAAACGATACGAAATCATTTTGGCTATTTTACGCTCTATATATTCAGGATTTATTTTTATTCCCCCTGAGTTTATAACATTATCAAAACGACCTAACCATTCAAACTGATTGTCTGATATTAAGTTAACTACATCATTCGTAAAAACAACTTCTTTAGTGATTTTTGGTGCCTTTATTACTAAACAGTTTCTGAGATCTTTATATATGGTAACTCCAGGAAGTACTTGAAAATAGGAACTACTATTTTTACTTATCGTATAAACAGAATTTTGTATTGGTTTAACTGCAATATGGGTAATAGTCTCTGTCATACCATACGTTTCATAAATTTGTGTAGTAGTAACATTTTTTAACTTTTCATGTAATTGATTAGAAATACTACCTCCTCCAACAATTAGTTTTCGAATCTTATGTAAATTATGGAAAGAATTTTCTACTTGTAAAGGAACCATTGCAGAAAAATGGTAGGTTTTATCAATACGCTCTAAAGGAAATGAACTTATTAGACCAATGTCTAAATGCCATCCTAAAGTTAGTGCCCTAATAAGCATCATTTTACCAGCAATATATTCTATAGGAAGGCACAATAATGCTGTTGTTTTAGAAGGTAATTCAAAATAAGTACTTGTAGCTTTTGCAGAATTTACAACGAATTTTTTATAAAGAGGTATGGGTTTTGGAACACCTGTAGATCCAGAAGTTTTTACGATTATATAATCATTATTATTAAACCATTCTTCTAAAAACAAAGCAATATCTTTAGAAATCGTTTTTACATAACGAAGTAAATCTTCGTTATGTAAAAACGAATAACCATTTAGCTTTAAATCTTTATGAAAGTTTATAGAATTCACTTATTATAATGTCAAAGTTATTTAATTTCTTGGGGTTCATATACACCTCCAAACAGTTTCTCTTTCCAATGAGACCATTTGTATTTCTTTGAAAAAATAAATAGTACTAAAGGAAAAATAACAAAAACAGGCACATATACATCTGCCCCTAATGTTGGTTCGGATACATCTAACAGAACCGAATCTGTTTGAAATACTGTCCAACTAGAAGTAACTAAAAGTGCTGTAAATAAATTATTTGCAGCATGAAATCCTAACGCTAGTTCCAATCCTTCATCCATAAGTGTTATTATGCCTAAGAAAAAACCAGTTCCAATATAATAAACTAACAATTCATACCCTAATTTGCTTACTTCTGGATTAGCGATATGAAGTAATCCAAATACAATTGAAGTAAACAATAAAGGAAACCATCTGGTTTTTGTAGCAACACCTAATCCCTGCATTAAATATCCTCTAAACAAATACTCTTCAAAACTTGTTTGCAATGGAATTAACACGACTGCAATTACCAATAAAATTAAAAACTTATTTAAATTAAAATTCCATTGATAATTTTCTGGAGATGAAAAATAATCAATCATTAAAAAAACACTTGTGATGGTTCCCCAAAGCAAAAAGGCAAAAAATACTCTTCTCCAATCAATCTTTTTTCTTGATGTTGTTAGTGAGGTGATAGATTGTTGGTGTATGAATTTTGTCCATAACAATACAGCAACTAAGCCAACTGCAAAAGGAATTAAACTTTCTATTAAAAAACGTGTTGCTCCTTTATTTTCAATCTCTGTTTGAATAATTTTCTCTACATCTAAATCTAGCAAAACCATTGCCATAAAATTTAAACTCATTAAACCAAAAAATAAAATGGGAATAATTAAATATTTCCACATTCCTAATTGCCCCTTATATGCTTGTTGTATGTAATTCATTTTAAATCTTAAAATTCCAATCTAAATTTTTATTGTATTGTAAAGTACCGTTTATAACTTCTAAAGGACTTTGAATATTATTTGTAAACAAACTACCTGTTCCTAAACCTTGAGGCAATTTATTTTGCAAAGTGTACGTGAATTGTGCAATTGCATTCAATCCAATATTACTTTCTAATGCTGATGTTATCCACCAACCACTATTGTTCTCTTCTGCTAATTTAATCCATTCTGTACTCCCTGAAAACCCGCCAACTAAACTTGGCTTTAAAATAATGTATTGAGGGTTTATAGTACTGATAACCTTTTTTTTATCTTCAGAAGAAAAAACGCCTATTAATTCTTCATCTAATGCAATTGGCAAAGGAGTTTGCTCACATAATTTCGCCATTTCTTGTAATTGACCTTGTTTTATAGGCTGCTCTATAGAATGAAGATCTAATTCTGATAAAGCTTTTAATTTTTCTAAAGCATTTTCTGGCAAAAATGCTCCATTTGCATCTACTCTTAATTCTATTTCTTTAGATGAAAACTCTTTACGAATTGTAGTTAACAATTCAATTTCAGTATCAAAATCAATAGCACCAATTTTCATTTTAATACATGAAAAACCAGATGCCAATTTATCTTTAATTTGAGATTTCATAAAAGATTTATCTCCCATCCAAACTAAACCATTTATAGGAATAGCCTCTTCGCTTTTTGTAAACTTAGAAGGAAAAAGTTCGAATTTATTATTACTATTTAATGATAAAAAAGCTTGTTCTAAGCCAAATTGAATAGAAGGATAATTGATTAATTCAGAAAGTAACTTCTGCAAGCCAATGTTGATGTTTTTACATACCCAAGATAACTTTTCTTCATAATTAGGCATATCATCTATACTCAAACCTCTAAATAGACCTGTTTCTCCAATTCCAATGCTATTATTCTCATTTAATATGATAAAAAACGTTTCTTTCGTTCTTAATATTCCACGAGAAGTACCACTTGGGTTTTTAAAATTTAACGTATATTTTTTGAATTCTGCTCTAATCAAAATAAATTATTTATTTTCTATGTAACTTTTAAAATTATTAAGATAAGCTTGATCTTGGTTTTGAAAGGTTGATTTAAAATATGGAAACATACAAGCCATAATATAAGAATCGCTTCTGCAACTCGAATTTAATGTTATAGTAGTAACTCCATTATTTTCTGTAAAAACGTAATCATCTTTTTTAAGCATATTTTCTGCATCAAAAAACAAAGTAACTTTTTCATTGGGTACGTAAGCCATTACTTTTTCTGTCATTGTAATTTCTTGCCCTTTGTTATCTAAAACAATTTTATAACTACTACCTGTTTTACCTACATTTTCATTTAAAGTCTCTACAGTTTTAATTTCAGGAATCCAATTGTTTACATTTTCTGTTTTGTTAAATGATGTGAAAACTTCAGTCAATGACTCATTAACAGAAACTTGAGCTCTATAATTGGTTTCTTTTACTAACAATCCTGTTGCAAAAAAAACGAGCACTAAAGCAGTAATTATACCTAATATTATTTTAATAGTTTTCATAAATATTTTTTAAAATATAAAGTTTGTAATTCCGAAAATTAAAGCAAATAAAAATGTGCTTAATGCAACCTTTTTTAGTTCGTTATCTAATGCTGCAGGAACTGTATTTTTAGAAACAGTAATTATATTTTTTACTAATGGAATAAAGGCAATTAAATATAATAACTGATAATAAGATTCAAAATTAAGATAAGTATAGCTTAAAGCAATTACTAAAGCTCCTAAAATTAAAAAATAGTGATATTTTTTGGCATTGCTATTTCCCAGTTTTACCACTAATGTATTCTTGTTATTAATTTTATCTTGATCTCTATCTCTTAAATTGTTTAAGTTTAAAACAGCAGTACTTAATAAACCTATTGCAATTCCTGGTAAAAAAACGAATAAATTTATGTTTTTCGTAAATAAAAAATAACTACCTACTACACTTAACAATCCAAAAAACAGAAAAACAAAAACATCACCAAAACCAGAATAGCCATAAGCTGAATTACCAACTGTATATTTAATTGCAGCAGCAATTGAAGCGATACCCAAACCAAAGAAAAGAATAGAATATAAAAAATTCTCTTTTCCGAAAGAATAATAGATTAACAATAAAGCTATTATTAAGGTAATAATAGTGGTTACTACCATTGCATTTTTCATTTGCTTTGGAGTAATTGCACCACTAGAAACCATTCTTGCTTCACCAGTTCTATTTTTGTCTGAACCTTTTATTCCATCTCCATAATCATTAGCAAAATTAGAAAGTACTTGAAAACCAATTGTGGTTAAAATTGCTAACCAAAAAATTGGAGATGATATTATTGACATTTTATTATCAACTGATAAAGAGTTATTTAAAACCTTTATTCCTAAAAATGAACCTACAATAATACCAGAAATTGATAAAGGCAAAGTTCTTAAACGTGCAGCTTTTATAAAACTTTTTACATCCATGGAGCGTTACTTGTTTCTACTTTATATAAAGTATGATTATAGATTTTAATGGCTTCTTGATAAGCAATACAAGGAATTTCAATTTTTCCAGATGCAGTTTGTAAAACCAAATCTGCCACATTACTTCTTTTTTGAAATATAGATTGCTTTATTTTTATATGCTGAACTTTAAAAATATCTAAATAGATTAAATGGGTCTCTAACAAACCTTTACCAACAATTAACATTTCTTCAGAAATTTGATAGCATCTTTTTTTAACCTTTTTCAACAGCAATAAAGTTGTCACTGGTATGATAACTAAGAGTGAATAAAAGACTTCTATATGATTTATAAAATAAAAAATTACCGTATAACAAATCAATAAAAATAAACCTGACCAAAAAAACAATCTTTTCTTATAATAAGAATCAGGATGCTGCTTTACACTTTTTTCAACAGAGAGTTCATGGAATACTGATTTTTTTAAAATTTCTATTTGCTGCTTTTTACAACCTACTAAACGAATAAGCTTCTCTTTCTTTTTATTATTTACTTTACCACTTACAGCTTGTTTAAAAGTGATAAAAGAAATACCGATTAACCTTTTTAAAGGATTCGTAGAAATTGTAACATTCTGAATCTTTTGCTTTTTTAAAACAATAGATTTCTTCGTTAATAAACCTTGATTAATTTCAAAAGCATCGTCTTTTAAATATGCGCTTAAGTTAAAATGTATCAATACAACTTTTACAAAAGAACTTAAAAGTGCAATAACTGTAAGTAAAATTACAAGAATAGTAACCAAAACTATACTTGCAGATAAATTACTGGTACTTTCTGAGATATAGCCATCTAAAGCTTCAGATTGTCCAAAACTATCAGAAATTTGCTGTATTTGATTAAAGAAACCAATTACAACAGCAAAGAATAAAAATAAATTCTGCAGATGATTTTCTGTAAGGCTTACTCTTAATAAATCGAAAAAACTAATTTTTACAATTGGTTCTAGACTTTCTTCTTCAACTACTTTATTAACCAATTTCTGACCTTGAGTAATTGTTGTTTTTAAAGCCTCTGCTTTTTCTAATGATAATGCTTTTATAGCAATTTCTGTGTCTTTAGAACCTGCAGTTTCTATGCTAACTTCAAAAACACCTATTATTTGTTGAACTATATTTTGTTTAAAATTTATATTTTGAATCCGATGAAATGGGATTTCTACAAGTGTTTTTTTAAGGATGCCTTTTTTGAGGATAAAATGTTGATGCGCTATTTTATATTGAAAGTTTATATAGATTAAATAAGCTCTTAAAAACAGTAATAGTAGCAATAAAACAACACCCAAGTAAATATAATTTACTCCGTAAGAAGAAAATTTTGAGAAATCTTTAAATAAAATGAGTAAGAAAATCCAAAATAACTTAATAGCTCTATAGATTTCTGCAACATAAATGATGAAAATTCCTTTTGGAGACTGTTTAGAGAACTCAGAAAATGTGTAAGAATTATGCATTAATTTTAGAGCTAATAAATTCTTTAATTTTTAGTGCCTCTTGTTTTTTAATCCCTTTAATTACTAAATCGTCACTAGAATCTCCTGCTGTAAAAACACTTAAAGAAGCAAGTTTAAATATTCTAGAGACAGGTTTTTCGTCAGTTTCTACATGTTGTATTCTTGAAAAAGGAACTGTAGTTGTTTTTAAAAATAACAATCCAGATTTATAAGAGATATCCTTTTCTCTCAGCGCATATTTTCTTTTTGGAAAAGCTAAAAAAAAATATAAATAAAGAATAAAACTAAAAAGTATTACTCCTATATACTCATATATGTTGTACTGTAATATACTTTCTGAAAAAACAAATTGTTGTAATAGAAATAATCCAATACATATAAAAAGTGTAATTAAAAAAAAATTGATAGAAATTACTTTAAAGTATTTTTTATCAATTTTTTGAAATGGAGTTGTAGCAATGTTTGGTAAATTGGTTACAAGTTCATTTTTAAAATGTTCTGACATTTTTATTAGGCTATAAATTTACAAATTGTTAGCTTCTGCAATTAACTCAGCAATATCTTTAACCACAACTTCTGCCTCTTTTTCTTTAAATTTAATACCATCTGTCATCATAGTATTACAATAAGGGCAACCTGTAGCAATAATGTTAGGCTTGGTCTCTAAAGCATCTTCTGTTCTTAAAACATTTACTTCTTTGTCTCCAGGTTCTGCATCTTTAAACATTTGGGCACCTCCTGCTCCACAACATAGAGCTGTAGATTTATGACGTTTCATTTCTGTTAAGTTTACACCTAACCTTCTAATTAAATCACGAGGAGATTCGTAAACTTCGTTTGCTCTACCTAAATAACATGGGTCATGAAAAGTTACTCTCTTACCCTTTAAAGTTACATCGTCAATTTTTAAACGACCCTCTTTGATTAAATCCTGAATGAACTGTGTATGATGATAAACTTCATACTTTCCTCCTAATGAAGGGTATTCATTTTTTATAGTATTAAAAGAATGAGGATCACAGGTTACAATTTTTTTTACCTCATAACCGTTTAAGACCTCAATATTCATCATAGCCTGCATTTGAAACAAAAATTCATTTCCTGCTCTTTTAGCTGCATCTCCTGTAGATGTTTCTTCTGTTCCTAAAACAGCAAAATCTACATTTGCCTGATGTAAAATTTTTACGAATGCTCTACTAATTTTCTTAGCTCTATCATCATAACTTCCTGCAGCACCAACCCAAAACAACACTTCTGGTTGCTTGCCTTGAGCCATCATTTCTGCCATTGTTGGTACATTCATATTCTTATTTTTTTAGTATTAAATTTTCAATAGTTTATTAAAAACTTAAAATTATATATTTTTTATTCTTCTTTAGCCCAGTTTAATCTGTCTTGTTGATTGTATTGCCAAGGAGCTCCATTATTTTCAACATTGGTCATCATCATATTCAATTCTTGTGGTGCAGCACTTTGTTCCATCACTAAATACCTTCTCATATCCATAATAATAGATAGTGGATCTATATTAACAGGACATTCTTCTACACATGCATTACAACTAGTACAAGCCCAAAGTTCTTCTGGAGAGATGTAATCGTTTAATAATTGTTTTCCATCATCTTTAAACTCGCCTTTATTTTCATCTATGTTTCTACCAACTTCCTCTAAACGATCTCTTGTATCCATCATAATTTTACGAGGAGATAATTTTTTACCCGTTAAATTAGCAGGGCAAGCGGATGTACATCTACCACATTCTGTACAAGTGTAAGCATTTAATAATTGAACCCAACTTAAATCTGCTACATCAGAGGCACCAAACTTTTCTGGGACAGCTTCTTCTGCTCCTTCTTCTGGCATAGCATAAGGATCTGCATCTGGATCCATCATTAATTTTACTTCATTGGTAACAGCCTCTAAATTATTGAACTGACCTTTAGGTTTTAAGTTAGCAAAGTAGGTATTAGGAAAAGCAAGTAAGATGTGTAAATGCTTTGAATAATATAAGTAGTTTAAGAAAACTAAAATGCCCAAGATGTGAATCCACCAAGAAGTTCTTTCAATAAAATGGACAGTACCTGATGAAAAGCCATCAAATAGAGGTGCTACAAACTGACTAATTGGGTTACCAATACCTGCTTCTTGAAAAGGTGTGTCAGTTGCATTCATAACTAAAAACAAGGTCATTAAAACCATTTCGAAATACAAAATATAATTACCATCTCTTTTAGGCCAACCTTGCATTTCTTTGCTTAAAAATCTTTTGATGTTAGCAACATTTCTTCTTGTCCAAAAAATAATAACAGCTGCAAATACTAATGCTGCTAAAATTTCGAAAGTACCAATTAAAAAAGCGTAAAAGCTATCACCAATAATACCCTGAAAAATTCGATGTGTTCCAAAAACACCATCTATAACGATTTCGAGAACTTCTATGTTTATGATTACAAAACCGACATAAACAATAACGTGTAAAAATCCTGAAAGTGGTCTTTTTACCATTTTAGACTGCCCTAAAGCAATCATTGCCATGTTTCTCCATCTTTCTGATTTGTTATCAAAACGATCTATATCTTTTCCTAATTTAATGTTTCTTGAGATTTTTCTGATGTTCATCACAAAAAAACCGATACCTGCAATTAGGGTTATAATAAAAAGTATATTTGGTAAATATTGCATTCTGTAAAAATTAAATTAGTGTTTTATTCTTTTATAAATAACAAACTATCTGGGGCTGTTGGTTTGTATTCTTTTCCTTTTTTTCCAAATAAAGAAAAGTGAACATATCTTTTAGGGTTTGTTTTTAAATCCCTTAACAATTGCTCTAACTCCTTTGTGGCTGCTTCAACATTATTGTACAATTGGTCATCATTTATTAATTTCCCAATAGAACCATCTGAAGAATTTACTTTTTTAGACAACTCATTAAAATTATCTACTGCATTTTCCGCTTTTGCAATAATATTTTTAAAATCTATAGAAGATAAGCTGTCTGAAAGTGAATTTAAATTTGCTGTTATATTTTTAGTATTTTCTAAAGTAAGTTTCAGATTATCTTGATTGTCTGACACCAAAAAATTTACAGAAGTAACTGTTTTTCTTAACTCTTTAATGGTTACTGATAAGTTAGCTACAGAACTATTAATATCTTTAATAGTTTTCTCATTTAAAATTTTATTTAAATTACTAAATAATGTATCAGCATCAACAATTACTCTCTCTATTTTAGATTGCAACGGATCTAATCTTTCTCCAATAGAAGTAAATAAACTCTCTTCCATTTCTCCTTTAAGCGTATCTCCAGAAACTGCAACATCACCATCATAATCAGGAATTATTGCTAAATTAGACGGAGAAAGCGGATTTGGAGAATATATTTTTACAACGCTATTTTTAGAAAACTCAAAATCATTTTCAACTGCAAACGTAACAATTAACTCTCCTCTTTTCTCTTTTGTAGTATTAAATTCAATTTTTTTAACCTGACCAACTTTAAGTCCATTTAAAGTAACAAAACTCGCTTTATTAAGTCCTCCTATTTTAGAATACTGAACTTTAAATTCTCTAGCCTTACCGTTCAATAAATCATGACCTTTTAAAAAGTTAAACCCCCAAATAAAGGAAATTACAACAACTAATAAAACAAAACCTGTTTTTAATTCTTTAGACATACATAGAAATTTTATAACAATATTACCTATTATTTCTTACTGCTACAGTGCAAATTTAAGGCATTTTATTTACTTTTTGACAGATACTTTTTCTCCATTTTTAAATGCGACTAAGAATGCAGAAGAGTATCCTTTCTTTTTTGCTTTTAAAAGATATTTTTTTGTTGATTTCAATGAGTTGGTTATTCCATAATAATATTTATAATACCTTCCTACTTTAACCCTTTGTACATTTTTTAATCCTTTAAAATTGTATGCTTTTGTAGCTAATTTTGTTTTACTAGAAGCAATTTGTACTTTATATTCAGTAACTGTAGAAACTTCTTTAGAAGGAGTAACTTCAATAACAGAATTTTTTACAGTATTTATTTTTAAATTTGTTACATATTTCTTTAGAGCATTAGCAATAGCATTAGCCATTTGAAGTTGGCCTTTTTTTGAATTTAAATACTTACCTTCTTTTTTGTTTGTTAAAAAGCCTAGTTCTACTAAAACACTTGGCATTACTGTTTCTCTTAAAACCTGAAAATTATCTTGTTTTACTTTACGGTCTAAACGATTCAGTTGTTTGGTGAAGTTACCTTGAATTAGACTGGCAATTTCTAAACTTTTATCTAAATTTTCTTCTTGTAAAAGAGATAATCCTAAAACGGATTCTACAGAATTTGTATTAAAGCCTTTATAACGCTGTTCATAATTTTCTTCTAAAAGCACACCCGCATTTTCTCTTTTTGCAAATTCTAGGTTTTTTTTATTACCTCTTAATCCTAAAACAAATGTCCCTGCACCATGTGCCTCTGGCCTTGGTAAATATGAATCGCAATGTATGGAAACAAAAAGATCTGCTTTTGCATTATTGGCTATTTCTCCCCTTTTCCATAGCTCTGGATATATATCGGTTTTACGAGTATATATAATTTTAATATCTTTTTCTTTTTCTAATATTCTTCCAACTGCCAATGTTACTTTAAGCGCAATATGCTTTTCATAATAACCATTCCCTCTATTTCCTGGGTCTTTACCACCATGTCCTGCATCTAGTACAATCGTGTATTTTTTTTGTGCATGAATTGGGAATAAAACAAGAATTAGAACACCTAATGTTAAAAGGTTTTTTGAAGTGATAATAAATTTAAACATTTGTAGAAAATTCATCAATAAATTTAACTAATTTTGGCATCTTTAATTTTGTGATTCAAATATTGAGCCATACTTTTACTTACTTACAAAAATAGTATTTATAGCATTGCAATCAAATCTATCATACCTTCTTTTATTTTGCTGCTTCTTTTTTATAAAGTTAAGTTTTTCACAAGACCTACCTAAGAAAAATAAAATTACTATTCCTGCAATAAAAAATGACAGCTTAACATTAAAAAAAACAGATAGCCTGTTTAGTAGCAAAAAGAAAAATAAGCTATTAAAAAAGAAAGATAGTACAAGTATAGATTCTATTAAGCCAAAAGAAACAATAGAAGATCTTATCACACATGTAGCAAAAGATTACACCATACAAGATGCTAAAAACAAAACTGTAACTTTATATAATGAAGCTAACATTACGTATACCGATATTGATTTAAAAGCTGGTATTGTTGTTATTGATTATAAAAAAAACACTCTTTTTGCAAAAGGCATTAAAGACAGTACAGGGTACACGCAAAAACCTTATTTTAAACAAGGGAATCAGGAATCTGAACAAGACTCTTTGGTGTATAATTTTAAAAGTAAACGTGCAATTATTTACGGGTTAAAGTCTCAACAAGGAGAAATGTTAACTTATGGAGAAAAAACAAAACGTGTAAATGACTCAACTATTTACGTTCGTAAAATTCGTTTCACAACCTCAGAAAAAGAAAACCCTGATTATTACATTACTACAAACAAAGCTAAAATTGTACCTGGTAAAAAAATTATTGTAGGAACAAGTAATCTGGTTTTAGCAGACATACCTACCCCTTTATTTATACCTTTTGCGTATTTCCCTATGACTGAAAAAAGTGTTTCTGGTTTTCTAATTCCTGCTTTTGATACTGGGAGTAGCCAAAGGGGTATTGGTTTTCAAAACGGTGGATACTACTTTGCTATTAACGATTATGTAGATTTAACGCTACTTGGAGATGCTTATTCTAATGGAAGTTGGGGAGTTAGAGTATCTTCTAACTACAATAAGAGGTATAAATTTAATGGAACATTCAGCTTTAATTTTGAAAATAACATTAATGGTATTCGAGGGTTTGATGATTATTCTAAAGCCAACAACTTTAATATTAGATGGTCTCATAATCAGGATCAGAAAGCGAGTCCAAACTCAAGATTTACAGCTTCTGTAAATTTAGGAAGTAGCCGTTTTTTTAGAGAATCTTTAAATCAGTTTAATGTTGCACAAACACAAAACAACACCTTTAACTCTTCTATAAATTACAGTAAAACTTTTGTAGGCACACCCTTTAACATGGCAGTAACTGCATCACACCAGCAGAATACAAACACACAAAGTATTACTATGACACTGCCTTCTTTAACCTTAAATATGAATAGGATTTATCCTTTTGCAGGTAAGAATGGTATAAAAAAGAATCCAATACAAAAATTAGGTTTTAACTATAACATGCAAGGTCAGTATTTAATTAATACAACAGACGATGCTTTTTTTACAAGTAAGATGTTTGAAACTGCAAGATCTGGAATGCAACATAGAACAAGTACAAACACAAATATTAAAGCGTTTAGATATTTTACACTATCACCAAGTGCTAATTACGAAGAAACTTGGCAATTCGATTATATTAATAAAACATATGATCAAGCGAATAACAAGGTAGTTACAGATACTCTCAGAGGATTTAAGTCATATAGAGAATATAATTTGGGAGTAAGTTTATCAACCAATATTTATGGAGACTTTTCCTTTAAAAAAGGAAGGCTAAAAGCAATAAGGCATACCTTTAGACCTACTATATCTTATACGTATAGACCCGACTTTAGAGACAATTATTTAGCACAGGTACAACAAAGTGCAAACCCTCTAGATGTTATTGATTATACACTATTTGATAATGGAATTTACGGAGCACCATCAGGTGGGTTAAGTAACGCTATAGGCATCTCTTTAAACAATGTTTTAGAAGCTAAAGTTGCGCCTAAAGATCCAGAAAGTGATGAAAAAGACGAGAAAATAATGATTTTAAACAATCTTAATTTTAACTCTTCTTACAACATAGCTGCAGACAGTTTACGATGGTCTAATGTTTCTTTTAGTGCAGGTACACGTCTTTTTAAAGACAAATTAGCTGTGAACTTTAATGGAAGTTTAGATCCTTATCAAGTAAATGAAAACGGAGCTAGAATTAATAAATTTAATCCAAATATATTTAGGCTATCTAACGCAAATTTAACTGCAAATTATTCAATTTCTAGTAAAGATTTTGAGAAAGATAGTACAGATGATACAAATAACAATAGTGGAAACGGAGCAAATAATCCACCAGATACTATGGGTGCTGTTATAGATCCTACAAATAAATTTGGAAAACCTAACACTAATAATAATAATAATACCGAAACTAAAGAAACCAAACTTTATAATTCAAAAATACCTTGGACATTAAATTTAGTGTATTCTGCTACCTATAGAAACAATGGTCTAATCCCTGGAGAAATTGGTGTTCATACACTTGGTTTTAGTGGTAATTTAGAACTATCTCCTAAATGGAAGGTAGGATATTCTTCTGGTTATGATGTAAAAAATGGCGCGTTTTCATTTTCGCGATTTAATTTTACTAGAGACCTAGATAGTTGGCAATTTAACTTTAACTGGGTTCCTTTTGGGTCTAACTCTTCGTATACTTTTTTTATAGGTGTAAAATCTTCTACACTTGCAGATTTAAAATGGGATAAAAACAAACCACCAGACAGAAGGTTGTTTTAATAATTGTTACGGATAATAATAAAGAAAAAGTAACGTTATCCCGTAAAATTTAATTAAAAACGCATACTTTTATGCACATATAACTAGTTGCTGTTTAATATCGATAGACTTTCGG
>JBDNBB010000058.1:0-2885 GCA_039768135.1 Polaribacter sp. | reverse complement strand
ATCAACGAATGATTATTGGTGATGATGGAGGAGCACAAGTTTCTTTTGATGCTGGTGAAAACTGGAGTACCTATATGAACCAGCCAACGTCACAATTTTATAGAGTAACTACAGACAATCACTTTCCTTATAGAATTTTAGCTGCTCAGCAAGATAATTCTACCATTAGAATTTCTCATAGAACAGATGGACGTTTTATAACTGAATCTGATTGGTCTTCTACTGCAGGTGGAGAAAGTGCACACATAGCTGTAGATCCTTTAAACAATGACATTGTTTATGGAGGTAGTTATGGAGGCTATTTAACACGAGTAAATCATAAAACTGGAGATACAAGAGCGATTAATGTTTGGCCTGATGATCCAATGGGGCATGGAGCTGAAGATTTTAAATATCGTTTTCAATGGAATTTTCCAATCTTCTTTTCACCAAACAACAAAAAACGTTTGTATGCAGCCTCTAATCATTTACATGCAACTGATGATGAAGGTCAGAGTTGGAAATTAATTAGTCCAGATTTAACTAGAAACGACCCTAAAACATTAGGCCCTTCAGGAGGTCCAATTACTAAAGACAATACTGGGGTTGAGTATTATGGAACTATTTTTGCAGCCACAGAGTCTGCATACGAGCAGGGTTTAATTTACACAGGCTCTGATGATGGTTTAGTACATGTTACTAGAAATAATGGTGAAACCTGGAACAACATCACTCCTAAAAAAATGCCTGAATGGATGATGATTAACTGTATAGAAGTTGATCCTTTTACAAAGGGAGGTGCTTACATTGTAGGTACTAAATATAAATCTGGAGATTATAAACCATACATCTACAAAACAGAAAACTATGGTAAATCTTGGGAGTTATTGGTAAATGGAATTGGTAATGAAGATTTTACAAGAGCATTAAGAGCAGATCCAAAACGTAAAGGATTATTGTATGCAGGTACTGAAAGAGGTATGTATATCTCTTTTGATGATGGTAAAAATTGGGAGAGCATGCAACTGAACTTACCAATTGTACCTATTACTGATTTAGCTATTAAAAACGATAATTTAATTGCTGCAACTCAAGGACGTTCTCTATGGATTATTGATGATTTAACTGCAATTCATCAACTTACAAAAGATGTAGAGAAAAAAGATTTGTTTTTATACAAACCAAAAGATGCTTACAATTTAGCTGGTGGTAGAGGAAGAACTTCTAGAACAGCAGGTACAAATCATTCTGGAGGTGTAAATATGTATTATTACATTAAAGAGCTAAATGATAAAGATGTAGTCTCTATTTCTATTGCTGATGCCAATGATAATCATATAAAAACCTTTTCTACAAAGCCAAATAAAGATTTAAAAGAAGGCAAACTAAATGTTAAAGAGGGTAACAATATCTTTAATTGGAACATGATGTATGATGGAGCTGAGTCTGTAAAAGGAATGATTTTATGGTGGGCTTCTTTATCTGGGCCAATGGCTTTACCTGGCAATTATAAAGCAACTTTAAAGTTGAACGATAAAGCTCAATCTGAAACATTTACGATTCTAAAAAATCCTATTTCTGAAGCTACAGAAAGTGATATGAAGGCTCAGTTTGATTTTATAAATGACATCAACACTAAAATGACAGAAATTCATAAAGCATTAAAAAACGTAAAGAAAGTTCGCAGTCAAGTTAGTTTGTTAAAAAAAACGATAACAAAAAAAGAAACTAATAAAGAATTGATTGATTTTGCTGATCAATTAGTAAAAGACATGACTACTATTGAAGAAACTTTGTACCAGACAAAATCTAAAAGTGGACAAGATCCTTTAAACTTTCCTATTCGTTTAAATAACAAATTGGCACATTTAAATTCATTAACAAGAGTTGGTAATTATGCACCAACAAACCAAGCTATTGAATTTAAAAATGAAATAACTGCAACTATAGATGTTGAGTTGCAAAAATTATATAGCTTATTTAATAATAAGGTAAAAGAATTAAATGAAAAAGTAAAAAAGAGCAGTATTAACTTAATTCAAATTGATTAAATTTGAATTAAATTAAAATGGAAAAGCGGTCTTAAATAGGCCGCTTTTTTTATTTCATATTTTTATTGGTAATATAAAGTCCGTAAAAAATACTGATAAGAAATTTCATACTCCAAAACGACACCCATTTACCATTGGCAAAATTTTGTTGTGCAACTCCAGCAAAATCAAATGCTGTTATTAGACTCCAGCTATTTACTAAAAGAGAAATTAAGGTCACAAAAAAGAAAAACGGAAGGGCCACTTTTAAAAAGTTAAACCAAAATAAAGGTTGTTTAATTTTATCTGAAAATTTCATTATTTTAATTTTTTATTGTTGTGGTGACGATCATGATCACGTTTTGTTTTAATATCTAGTTTTTTATCAAAAGCCTCTTGTAAATTTACACCTGTTTGATTTGCTAGACACAAAACTACGAACATAACATCTGCTAACTCTTCACCCAGATCTTTATTTTTATCGGATTCCTTTTCGCTCTGCTCTCCATACCTTCTTGCTATAATTCTGGCAACCTCACCAACCTCTTCTGTTAGTTGAGCCATATTTGTAAGCTCATTAAAATAACGAACTCCATGGTTTTTAATCCAATTATCAACTTGTTGTTGTGCGTTTTCTATGTTCATTTTTCTTTCTATTAAATGATTAAGGCGTTTAAGAATTTCAAAGATAAAGTTTCTAATATAAATTGATTTAAAACTTTACATAGATTGTGGGCATAGAAAATATGTAGCAATAAAAAATTCTTGAAATACCGTAATAAATAAATTATATTTACAGGATAACAGTAATATAAAAACATCATATCAAGTTAAATTTACGGGATATAAGTAATAAAAGTTACTATATAACGAGTT
>JBDNBB010000057.1:0-7059 GCA_039768135.1 Polaribacter sp. | reverse complement strand
TTTCTAATTGTATGCACCTTATAGGGCTTCTCTATATATTTACCATTATTTTCTATTAACCTATTCGAAGAAACTAAAAAATCTACATTTGTTTTGTTATCTGTTCTGGTAGAATCTACATAAAATCCAAGAGCAGATTCTGTAAAATTATAAATACCATTGTTTCTAAATAGCTTAACTACTTCTTTGGCTTCGTTTCTAAATGTTTGATCTTTATATTGCTCTCCCTTTTTTAATAAAGTTGTAATCCCAGAATTTTTGTAAATAGAATCTAAAATTGGTGATTGAATTTTAATTTGAATGCTATCAAAAACAGTTGGATTCCCTTTATTAATTTGATAAGTAACTTTCGCTTTCTTTTTTAACGTGTCTATTTTAGCGCTTACTTTAGATTTAAAGAAACCCTGTGTTTTGTAATAAGCAGATAAGTTGTCTTGGGTTTTTTTTATTTTTTTTTCATTTAGCAATTCTGGAGCATCAAACTCTAAAAACCATTTATTTAGGTTAATAAAAGAGTTAGCGTAGGCAATACTTTGCTTTTCAGAAAAAAATCTTTTGATAAATTGATAAGACTTAGGGTTTTTAATTGCCCATTCAGAGGCTTTTTTTGGTTTAGAGGTATCTCCAATATTATAAAAATACACACCAAAAGGCATTCCTAAAAATCGAGAATTTGGTTTTTGAAGGATATATTTTTGTAATTCTGTTCCACTAGTTTTTACACTATCTATTACAATCGTGTTTTTTGTGAGTAGATATTTACCATCAATAACATGCTCTGTAGAATTACATGAGAATAAAAAGAAAATTAATAAAAAATAAATCGATAGTTTTTTCATTATTTTTGCAATCCAAAGAAATTCAAAAATAGTATTTTCTTGTGGTTTATTTTTATTTAGAAGCAATTAATGAGTATCTCAAAAAATCAATTTAAGCTTATAAACAGTTTGTCTCAGAAAAAGTATCGAGAAAAACACGGTTTATTTGTTGCAGAGGGAGTAAAAGTTGTAGAAGAGTTGTTAAACTCTTCTCTAGAGCTTGCTTATTTATTTGCTTTGCCTTCTTTTGATTCTTCAAATTATAAAGAATGTGCTATTCAAATTTCTGAAAACGAATTAAAAAAGATGAGTAATTTAAAGACACCCAACAATGTTTTGGCTGTTTTTAAAATTCCAAAAAAAATAGAACCCGAACAAACTGGTTTAAGCTTAGCACTAGATGCGGTTAATGACCCTGGAAATTTGGGTACAATTATTCGTCTTTGCGATTGGTTTGGTATTCAACAATTAATATGTTCTACTACAACAGTAGATTGTTACAATCAAAAAGTAGTGCAAGCAAGTATGGGCTCTTTATCTCGAGTTTCCATTACATATCTTTCTTTACCCGATTTTTTAAGTAACACTAAACTTCCTACTTTTATTGCTGACATGAATGGAGATAATGTTTACGATTCTTTGCTTCCTAAAGAGGGTGTTTTGGTAATGGGGAATGAGGCTAATGGTGTTTCTAACGAAATAAGATCTATAGTAAAACACAAGATTTCTATACCTCAATTTGGTGAGACTCAGAAAACGGAAAGTTTAAATGTAGCTACTGCTACTGCTATATTATTGAGCGAGTTTAAAAGAAAGTAACTTACTCGAAAGCAAAGTTTAGAAATATGCCACGCGTTCCCATAAAGTTTATAGGTGCTGTCCATTGACTGTTAGCGTCATTATCATATTTTACTTCATTATTTATTGAAAAAGCGCCACGAATTGAAGGAGAAAATTTAAAGAAATTTAAATATATATCGATACCCATACCTACCTCATACATAAAATTATGTGTTTGCATTCTAAATTGACCTGCTGAGTTATCGTCCTGATTTTTTTCATTACTAGAAAAGTTATAATCATAAGAAACTCCAGCTAAAACATAAGGTCTAATATTTTTATATCGATCAGTACTAAATTTTAAAATTACTGGCACATGCAAATAGGTAGAGCCAATTTCTCTAACGCTATCTTGTGCTGTATCTATATGATTAAAATAAATGTTTTTAGAATTTGTTACTAGACCAGGTTCAAAACGTAGGTTTAAATTTTTATGTAACCTTAGATCTGCAATTAAACCTACATTAAATCCAGAAGAGGGTTCAACAATTATATTTGCATTACTAATATTGCTGTTTTTTATATTTAATTTAAAATCATTTTGGTTTATGCCTAAGTAAAAACCATAATGTAATTTTCTTTTGTCGAAAGTTGGTAAGTTTTCTACACGATCTCTTTGTGCGAAGAATGTCGCAGAAATTAATAGATAAAAACTAAGAAAAAATACTTTTTTACTCATACTTATTTACTTGCAGTATAAATTGTTGCTACACCAAATGTAACTGGTTCTGCTTTTGTATGAGTAAACCCATTTTTTTGTAGAATATTGTTGAAAGCTTCTCCAAAAGGAAAAGAATTTGCAGATTCTGACAAATAAGAATAAGCACTTTTGTCTTTAGAAAATAATTTACCAACTGTTGGTAGAAATATATTAGTGTATAATTTGTACCCTTGTTTAAAAGGAAATTTCACAGGATTAGATGTTTCTAGAATAGCCAAAACGCCTGTTGGTTTTAAAACTCTAGCAATTTCTTTTAATCCTTTGTCTAAGTTTGCAAAATTACGAACACCAAAAGAAACAGTAATTGCATCAAAAGTAGCATCTTCAAAAGGCATTGCCTCAGAATCACCAACAATCATTTCTATTTTATCTGATAAGTTTGCTTTTGCAATTTTTTGCTTTCCAACTTCTAACATTCCTGCAGAAATATCCAAACCTACAATTCTATCAGGGTTTAAATCAGACATCATTAAGGCTAAATCTCCTGTACCTGTTGCGATGTCTAAAATTTGTTTTGGGTTGTTTTTGCTAACAATTTCTACAACTTTCTTACGCCACTTAATGTCAATCCCTAAAGATATAACTCTGTTTAAACCATCATAGTTTTCAGAAATATTATCAAACATTTGAGCAACTTGTTCTTTCTTGCCTAATTTTGAATCTTTATATGGATTAATTTTTTCTGCTGACATGTTATTTTATTATCCGTTAATTGCTACAACTTCGTTAATTTGATTTGGTAACATCTCTTTTAAAAGAGATTCTATTCCGTTTTTTAGAGTAGCTGTAGAAGATGGGCAACCACTACAAGCTCCTTGTAAAATTACGCTTACTACTTTATTTTGTTCATCATAAGATCGAAAAGCAATATTTCCTCCATCACCAGCTACTGCAGGTTTTATATATTCATCTAAAATGTCAGAAATTTGGGCAGAAATACCCTCTAATTCTATTACTGGGGCAACAACTTCTGGGGTTTTGCTGCTTTCTATTGTAGGTAAATCTTTAATAATGGTTTTACCATCAGCTAAATATTCGCGAATAAAAGTTCTAACTTCTGCAAAAACTTCATTCCATTCAACCATATCATATTTAGTTACAGAAATATAGTTGTCTGATATAAATACTTCTTTTACAAAAGGAAAATTAAATATTTCTTTTGCTAAAGGTGATGATTTGCTGGCCTCTTCAATATTTTTAAACTCAACATTTGTTTGTGTTAATGCTTTGTTTGTGCTAAACTTCATTACTGCAGGGTTTGGTGTTGCTTCTGCATAAACCTCTATTGCTTCTTTTTTTGTTCTTGAAGTTTCTTCGTTAACAACTAAATTTCCATCAGAAATATAAGCTTCAATTTGTTCTGCAACTTCATTTTGTACATCAGTCCATTCTACAATATCAAAACGTTGAATCGCAATAAAATTTGCAGTTATAAAAACTTTTTTTACGAATGGTAAATAAAATAATTGTTGCGCTAAAGGTGAATTTTTAGCTTCGTCTATGTTCGAAAATTCATAACTACCTCCATTAATTAAAACTCTTGTACTGTTAAATTTTAATATGGTTTCATTGGTCGTTTCTTGAATGGTGATTTTTGTCTCTTGCATATGCTTTTTGTAAGTTGCAAAATTAAGGTAAAAAACTCAATTTAAATAAAAAAGACCTTGCATTTATTTAAAAACGCAAGGTCAAATTTAGCGTGTTTTATTTTATAAACTAAGTGATACTGAAGTAGTAAAAATTTTATTGTTTAATGCTAAATTAGCAGCATCTACATTAAAACCTGAATAGAAATTATAGGCAGCCGTTCTATTACTATCACTGTAAGACAAATCTACTTTAAAGTTTCCAAAATTGTAACCAGCCCCTAAAGAATACCCTTTTAAATCATCTGTTTCTAGGGCATTTATATCTGGACTTTGTTCAAAACGATAACCTCCCCTAACACTTAGTCTGTTTATTCTCCATTCTGCTCCTACATTAAGGTTATGTGTGTTTCGGTAATCATCTTGGAAAGATTGATTTTCTAAAGAAAAATCATCACCTGATAATCTAATATTTCTAAAGTTTTTATTGGTATAATCAAAACTTAACAGTCCGCTTTTACCAAATATTATAGCACCACTAGCTGTTAATTTACTAGGCATTCTTAACCTATAAACTAAAGCTTGACTTGGAAAATAACCACCTGAAGTATTATCGTAAATAACACTATCATTACTTATAAAGATTTCTGTATCTCCATAATAACCTTCATTATCTAAAATATTGCTTTCTTCAATAATTTCTGAAAACCAAGTAGGTGTTTGGTAAGATAAACCAAATCTAAAGTATTTATTTGCTTTGTAGATAAAACCAAGATTTGCAGAGAATCCTTGTCCTGAGGTAAGATTCTCTTGATATAAATACGCATCTAATTCGTTTCCATTTGAATCACTATTAAACTCTACCAATGTAGACCTTTGATTAAAGTTTAAATCATAAAAGTTTAAAGCTAAACCAACATGCAGTCTTTCTTCGTGTACTGAAGAAAAACCAATATTAAATTCACTTAACTCACCTCCATAAGAATTTTCAAAAACTTGTTCATCAGCAATGTCGTAATTGAATTTTGGGTCATTAGTATCTAAAGGAAATTCAGTAAATGTTGCAACACCACTATTACCTCTAGCACTAAAATTGTTTGTAAAATCTTTAGTAAGTCTATAGTTAAAGCCAACTGCAAATTTATTCCATCCAGAATTGTTGTTGTCCCTAAATACTAATACGGCTCCTGCTTGAGATAGATTTATAAATTGATTGTCATTCATTAATGAATTACCATAATAATCAGTTGTAATTTGTGAACTTCTAGAATTAAAAGTTCCAGAAAAACTACTATTATTAAAGACAGATAAACCTGCTGCATTTATATTTAATGAAGAAATATCTCCACCCAAAGCTCCAAAAGCACCACTCATTGCTGTAAACCTTGCTGTACCAACGTTATCATCTTGAGAGAATAGAAGACCTAAATCTTGATATCCTAAAGACTGAGCAAAAGACACAGTTGTAGTTGCGAATAAAATCGCTAGTATTAATATTTTTTTCATAATTATTTCTTTCTGTTTTTAATTTCCTCTTCTAGACGATGAACTTCTGCTTGATGAACCTCTGCTTGAAGATGATGATCTTGAAGAACTTCTCGATGTAGATGCTCTACTTGAACTTCTTGATGATGAACTTGAAGAAGATGTTCTGCTAGAACTTCTTGAAGAATTTCCAGAGGAAGATGCTCTACTATTTCTACTATTAGAGCTAGATCTTCCAATATTAGAGTTTCTTCTAGAAGAAGTTCTTCCCTTTCTATTAATAGTAGTAGTTCCTCTTCTATTAGTTGGTGTTACATTTCTTCTAGTTGTAGTTGTGTTTCTCTTAATATTTTTTGGAGTTCTTCTACCTGTTGTAGTGGTTACTCTTCTGTTGGTGTTACCTCTATTTCTAGTGTAAGTGACGTTTCTTCTGGTATTATTTGCTATAACGTTCCTTCTACCATATCTAAAACCTCTATTAATATTATTATACCTGTTATTTCTAAAACCAGTTATTCCAAAATTTGGTAAAAAAGGATTTAAATACCCTCCATTCCAGAAGCCAGAATAAGGATCTACGAATCCCCAATTTGCATAGGTTCTTCCCCAAGTGCTAAAACCCCAAGGTCTTCCAAATCTTCTTCTCCATCTCCAAGGGTTGTTAAATCCTAATCCCCAGTTATTCCAACCACCTACAGCAAATACATTAAATCCCCAATTATTAAAACCACCTCCCCAAAAAGGGTCGTTCATTAAATTAACATTTACAACTACATTATTATCTTCATAGCCCCAAGGCTGAGCACCATTGTAACTCGAATTTTCATCAGAGAACTCGCCATTATTTAATCCATCATCGTAATAATAGTCATCAACATCAGTAAATATTTCGTTATTGTCAATATTCTGTAAGTCTTCTAGTTTTTTAGAAAAATAATTTTCTTCATAATCTTGGTATTCTTTTTCGTTTACAACGATAATTTTCTTTTCTTCATCTTTTGTTGTTGTATCTCCATAAATACCATCGTCATTATATACACTTTGGTATGTACCACATGAAACTAAAAATAAATTTGCAGTTACAAATAGTACAAGTTGAGTAAGCTTTACGTTTTTATAATTTAGTTTCATAATTATTTGTGTTTAAGTGTTCTACTTTATTTCTAAAAATCATTACTATAAACTGTTAAATTATAGTAATTTTGCTTCATTAGTATTGAAGTGATTTTAATAAATATTTATTTCACTTTAAAGATAACAATATTTGTGCCAAAGTTTTATTTATGAGTAAGAAGTTAACAAAAAGAGCAGAAGATTATTCTAAATGGTATAATGAATTAGTGGTTAAAGCAGACCTTGCAGAAAATTCTGCAGTGAGAGGTTGTATGGTTATTAAGCCCTATGGATTTGCAATTTGGGAAAAAATGCAGGCAGAATTAGATAGAATGTTTAAGGAGACGGGTCATGAAAATGCATACTTTCCATTATTTGTTCCTAAAAGTTTATTTGAGGCAGAAGAGAAGAATGCAGAAGGCTTTGCTAAAGAATGTGCCGTAGTTACTCATTACAGGTTACAAAATGATCCGGATAATGAAGGGAAATTAAGAGT
>JBDNBB010000056.1:0-19032 GCA_039768135.1 Polaribacter sp. | reverse complement strand
ATTGTTCTTTCTACTTCTGCTAATATTGAATTTGGATTCACTTTTAAATTTGATTTTTTGAGCTCTAATTTTATTGTATTTAAAAGATCGTCTCTATTCATACTATATTTTGCATAATACCTTTTTACTTCTTGAGAAGTGTGCGTAACTGCATAAAGTAAATCTTCTGCATTTACCTTTATTTTAGGATTTATAGTTTCTTTTAATATTGGTGATACTTTATCATCAACATTTACTTTTTTATTTTTTTGATTTGTTATTTGATTTTTATCACTAACAGCTAAACCTTTATTTTCAGTTGATTTTTTAACTTTTGTTTTAGTAATACTTTTAATTTTTTGACTAGTTTCTATAGTTTTATCTATACTTGTTGAGTTAGTATTTTTCTTAACTTCCTCTTTTACTAAAGCTTCTTCAACAGGAATTTCATTAATAAATTCTTCTATTTTAGCATCAATTATGGTTTTATCTATTGGAGCTTTAACAACTTCTTGAACAGGAGTAATATTATTCGAATCACTAGATAAAAATTGATAACCTATGGTAAACAATAATAAAATACTTGCTACTGCACCTATATAAAAAAACCAGCCAATCTTTTTTTGTTTAGGTTGTTCATCTAATTGTACAGATAAACGCTCCCAAGCAGAGGCTGATGGTTCTAAAGTTCTATTATCGAACTTTTTCTTTATGTTTTGATCTATATTATTTGTCTTCATGAATTGCTTTATTCATTTTTATATAATTCTTCTGCAATAGTTTACGCGCTTTAAACAATTGAGATTTTGATGTACTTTCAGAAATGTCTAGTTTTTCTGCAATTTCTGAATGCTTGTAACCTTCTATGGCATATAAATTAAATACCATTTTGTAACCTTCAGGTAATTGATCTATTAACTTTTGTATATCTTCAACCGATGTGTTTTCTAAGCTTTCTGTTGCAGTATCATTAAATACATAATCTTCGTCAAATAAATCAATAACATTTTTTTTACGTAGATAAGAAATACAAGTATTTACCATAATTCTTCTTATCCAGCCTTCAAAACTACCTTCGTGTTTGAACCTATGTAAGTTGGTAAATACCTTTAAAAAACCTTGAAGCAGTAAATCTTCTGCATGATGCAAATCTTTTACATACTGCCTGCAAACACCTAACATTTTAGGAGAATATTGCTCAAACAATTGTTGTTGCGCTTCTCTATTGTTAGCAATCGCTTTTTTTATTAGCGATTTTTCTTTGTTATGCAATTTTATAATTTTCAAGCCTCTTAAGTTGGTTTTAACTGCCTTACAAATATATAGACTACAAGGTTTAAAAAAAGGTTGCCTAGCCTAAAAAAATAATTAATTATATTAGCTAAACATTGCAAAATCAACCAAATAATGAGCAATAATCGTAGAAATTTTATAAAGAAAAGTTTATTGGCAAGTGCTACAATACCTTTATTAAGTCAGGGTTTATGGTCTTGCACAAGTTTAGAAAACAAAAAATTATCAATATTAATACTTGGAGGAACAAGTTTTTTGGGGCCTCATCAAATTAAATATGCTTTAGAAAGAGGTCATAAAGTTTCTATTTTTACTAGAGGTAAAACAATACCTAATGTAAATACGAATGTTTTTGGTGAAGTAGAACATTTGGTTGGAGATAGAGAAAATAATCTTACTGCTTTAGAAAACAGAAAATGGAATGTAGTCATAGACAATTCTGGTAGGAATGTTGAATGGACCAGAAAAACTGCACAGTTACTTAAAGATTCTTGTGATATTTACATTTACACTTCATCTACAGGAGTATATTTTCCTTATAAAGAAGCCAACTTGAATGAAGAAAATAAAGTTTTATTAATGGTACCTGAAACTTTAGAGGATGAAATACTTAAAATGGAATATGATTATGGTGTTATGAAAGCTAATTCTGAACAAGAAACGATAAAAGCTTTTGGTAAGGAACGTTCTATAATTATTAGGCCTACCTATATGTTTGGACCTGGAGATAAAACAGATAGATTTATACATTGGCCAATTCGTTTAGCAAAAGAAGGTGAAATTTTAGTACCTGGAAAGAAAGATGATCCTGTGCAATATATTGATGTTAGAGATGTAGCAGAATTCATGATTCGATTGGCTGAACAAAAAAACTACGGAACTTATAATGCTGTAGGACCAATAAATAAAGAGTCCATGAATGATTTTGTAAATAAGGCAAAAGGCACTTTCAATGTTAAGAATGATTTCGTTTATATAGATGACTATGATTTTTTAAAAGAAAACAAAATCTATTATACAGTTCCTTGGATTATGCAAGACGAGTACAATTATGGTTCTGCAAGAATAAACAATTCATTAGCCAAAGAAAATGGATTGGTATTTAGAGATTTAAAAACATCAATTAAAGAAACACATGATTGGTGGTATTCAGATAATTTAACTGATGAAAGAAGAGCTAAATTTGAACAAAGAAAAGGTTCTATTCTAGTTAGTGAAAAAGAGTTGCTTAAAAAATGGAAAGAACATCAAAAAGGATAAAACTACAAACTCATATATTTCTAAAAATCATTTCATACTAAAGAAAATGGTACAAAGTTTGATACTATAAAAACATGATAAAAAAAATACTACTCGTTTTATTTTTAATTCCGATTTCAGCACTTGCTCAAATTAATGAAACCAATATTCAAAAGACCATATCAGGTTTTATAACTCACAATAACAAACCTCTAGAAAATGTAACAATTTTAGTTGATAAAACTATTAGATATGCAGTTTCAAATGAGAAAGGTTTTTATTCTATAAAAGCAAAACCAGGAGAAGTTTTATACTATAGTTATGTTGGTTTAGATGAAGTAAAAGTTTTAATTGAGGATGTAACACAAACACTTAACATTAATTTACAACTCAAGTCTAGCATAACAGATATTGAACATGATAAAGTTGTTCAATTAGGAGAAAGTTCGTTTGGCGAAAATGCCTCTAGTTTTAAGGCTTTAAAAGTAGATCCTAAGAAATTGAACCCAAATGCTACATCACTTACAAGAGCATTAGAAGAAAAAATACCAGACATTTTAGTTCGACTAAATGATTATGGAGAGGAAATTATTTATTTAAGAGGTAAAGAATTAAATGGACCTGCTGTTTGGGAAATAGATGATGTTATTTTTGATATCCCCTATCCTATTTTCATTTCTGAAGTAAAAGAACTCTTAATAATTAATAATAAAGAATTTTATCCTAACCTAGAAGTTACAAATCCACTCATAAAAGTTACAACATCGATAGATTATAAAAAGTTAAAAAAAATAGATTATAATAACTACTACTTTATAGATGCAGATTATTATTCAAGTGATGCAAAAAAATACAAAGACATAAAAATTAAGTATCCATTTTTAGATAAGTTTGGTAAACTTTCTAAAGATGATGAATTACTTACAATTTACGAAAAAAACTATGGATTAGATAAGAATTATACCAATTATCATTTAGCAGTTTATAATCATTTTAAAAATAAAAAAGTTGATAAATCCATGCTGATTAAGGTGTTATCAGATTTTAATAAATTCACGAATAATCCTGAAGATTTAAAAGCAATAGCCTATAATTATCAGGAATTAAATGAAGGCAATAGTGCTATTGAAGTCTATAAAAGAATATTAAAATTAAGACCTTATAATAGACAATCGTTTAGAGATTTAGCAAATGCTTATTATGAACAAAAAAACTACAATAACTTTCTAAAGACCTATAATTTTTATTTGCAAAAAGGTTTAAAAATTGATTTTACTGATATTGGTGAAATTATGTCATCAGAAATTATGTCTGTCTATAATACAGAATTAGATGAAGCAATTACCAACCAAAAAATTAAAATTTCGAACCCTTTAAAAAGTGAAGAAAGTGATATTAGAATTATTATAGAATGGAATGTTTCTGAAGCCGAGTTTATTGTTGAATTGGTAAACCCTAAATTAGAGCGTTTTACTTTACAAAACACCTATTCTCATAATCCTGCATTAATTGTAGATCAAAAAGAAAAAGGATATCTCTCTAAAGAACTGGTTATAAATAGTCTAAATCCTAGAAATCATCTTTTAAATTTAACTTATTTAGGTAATAAACAATATAAACCTACCTATTTTAAATTTACAACTTACTATAACTGGGGCAGACCTAATCAGAGAAAGAAAATAGAAGTTTTTGAAATTTCTCAGAAAAACAAGAAGGTTCAACTATTAAAAATTAATCGCAGAAATTTATAATTTTTAATAATTATCTACATCTGTTATAAAACGAATTGGTCTAAAATCTTTAACTGCTTCAAAAGTATTTTTAATTTTAGCCACCTGATTTTTAGTATTGGCAAGACTTTGTTTTGGTGGAATTTTAATTACAATATTTTTAATATACTGATTTCTAATTCTAGCAACTGCTGGAGCTGTTGGCCCTAAAACGTGTTCTCCAAAAGATGTGTATAAAGCTTTAAATAACCAATTTACTCCAGTATCAACTTTATTATAATCTCTATGTTTTAGAGTAATTTTTATTAACCTATAATAAGGAGGATATTTGTATTGCCAACGCTCTTGCAATTGCTCTTTATACATTTCAGTATAACTTGTTGTAGATACTTGTTGTAATATTTGATGATAAGGATTGTAGGTTTGTATGGCTACATTTCCTTGTTTTTTACTTCTACCTGCTCTACCAGAAACTTGTACCATCATTTGATAAGCTCTTTCGTGAGCTCTAAAATCAGGAAAGTTTAACATGGTATCTGCATTTAAAATTCCAACCAAAGAAACATTATCAAAATCTAAACCTTTAGATAACATTTGGGTACCTACTAAAATATCTATCTCTCTTGCTTCGAAAGCACCAATTATTTTTTGATATCCAAATTTACCACGAGTTGTATCTAAATCCATTCTTCCAATTTTATAATCAGGGAATAATTCTTTTAGTTCAAGCTCAATCTGTTCTGTTCCAAAACCTTTGGTGTTTAAAGTATTACTACCACAAGCAGCACAAGAGTTTGGCATTGCTCTTTGATAACTACAATAATGACATTTTAACTCGTTTCTAAATTTATGATAGGTTAAACTAACATCACAATTAGGGCATTGAGGAGCAACTCCACAAGTTTTACATTCTACAATTGGTGAATAACCACGTCTGTTTTGAAATAAAATAATTTGTTCTTTCTCATCTAAAGCTTCTTGAATTAGTTTTAATAAACGATCAGAAAAATGACCTTTCATTTCTTTCTTCTTAAACTTTTCCTTTACATCTATCAATTCTATTTTTGGCAACTGAACATTTCCAAAACGTCTATTTAGTTCCACAAAACCATACTTATTTTGTTTAGCATTAAAATAGCTTTCTAAAGAAGGGGTTGCAGAACCTAATAAAATTTTGGCTTGATGAATTTTTGCTAAAACAATAGCAGCATCTCTAGCATTATATCTTGGTGAAGGTTCAAATTGCTTGTAAGATGTTTCATGTTCTTCATCTACCACTATTAATCCTAAGTTAGAAAATGGCAAGAAAATAGACGATCTTGCTCCTAAAATAATTTGTGCTTTAGTTTTACTTTCAAGAACGTTATTCCAAACCTCTACTCTTTCATTCATTGAGTATTTTGAATGAAAAACAGAAATTTGATCACCAAAATAAAATTGTAAACGCGTAATAATTTGAGTGGTTAAGGCTATTTCTGGCAATAGAAAAAGTACTTGTTTGCCTTCATCTATAACTTCCTGAATCAATTTTGTATAAATTTCTGTTTTACCAGAACTCGTTATACCATGTAAAAGCGTTACATCTTTTTCCTTAAAAGTTTCCTTAATTTCAGTAAAAGCTTTTTCTTGAAATTCATTTAAACTTTTTAAAGAATTTGTATCTCCTTTAAAATTGATTCTATCAGTTTGAATTTCATAAAACTCAAAAATATCTTTATCTACTAAAGATTTCAATATGGCTAATGAAACATTCGCGCTTTTCTCTAAATCTTTGGCTTTGATAGGCTTTTTTGTAGTCGATAATTGAAAAAAAGCTAAAACTGCTTCTCTCTGTTTTTTTGCTCTAGATAATTCTTCTAATAATGAGCTTAGAGAGTCATCAGAATTATAGTTGGAATGTAAACGAACGTATTTTACCAACTTTGGTTTGTATTGTTCGTAGATTTTTTCTTGTATAAATATCGCTGACTTTTTTATAAGCTCATTTACAATTGGCATTACTTTTTTCTTGCCTAAAATATCTGCAACCTGATGAATTGTAAGTTGTGATTGATGTTGCAGAGCTTCAAAAATCAAAAATTCTTCATCCTCTAAAATATCATCATTTGTAAAAACTTCATTTTTAGAAATGCTAGTTTCACTTTCTAATAAAAATGCTGATGGTAAAGAAGCTCTATAGACATCTCCCAAAGAACACATATAGTAATTAGCTATCCATTGCCAATGTTTTAATTGTAATTTATTTACAATAGGACTTTCATCTAAAATCTGAATAATATCTGTAGTTTCGTATAAAGTTGGTTTGGTTGTATGAATGTTAAAAACCAAACCTGTGTACATATTTTTATTACCAAAAGGCACTGCAACTCTCATTCCCACCTCCAAAAAACTAACTTCTTCATCTGTAATAGAATACGTAAAGGTTTTTTGAATAGGAATGGGTAATATGACGTCTATAAAATGAATAACTAACAATTTAATTGAATATCAAAGCTACATAAAATTCACTACATTGTAATCAGAAAATTATAAAGAATATGAAAGCTAGTGATTGGAAAAAAAAGGGCAAATTTTATGATTTAGAAGGGAAATCAATTTTTGTTATTGATCAAGGGACTAGTAAAGATGTTTTAGTAATACTTCATGGATATCCAACATCTTCGTTTGATTATTATAAAGTCTTACCTGAACTTATAAAAAAATATCGTGTTATTATTCATGATCATCTTGGATTTGGTTTTTCTGACAAGCCTTTAAATTACTCTTATTCTTTAATAGAGCAAGCTGATTTAGCGTTGCATTTATGGGAGAAATTAAATTTAAAAAACGTTACTATACTAGCTCATGATTATGGTACATCTATAGCAACAGAAATTTTGGCTAGAATGAACACAAATCTAATCTCATTAAAAATTAAAGAGCTTATTCTTTGTAATGGATCAATTCATATAGAATACTCAAAATTAAGAGTTATTCAAAAATTATTAAAAAATAAATTTACTGGTAAAATAGTGGCAAAATTAAGTACTTATCTAATTTTTAAAGAAAATATAAGAAAAACTTATTTTGATAAAAAGAGAGTTACTGAAAATGAACTGAGACAAATGTGGTTACAAATTGAAAATAATAATGGAAGAAAGGTTATTCATAGATTAACAAACTATATTAATGAACGATATTATTTTTGGTATAGATGGGTTGGCGCTTTAGAAAAAACAACCATTCCCACAAAAATTATTTGGGCAAAAAACGATCCTATTGCTATCCCTAAAATTGGAGAATTAATTCATAAAGAGGTACAGGATAGTAAAATTTTTTGGATTGAGAATTGTGGTCATTTCCTAATGCTAGAAAAACCAAAGGAATTTACTGTACTTGTTCTGCAAACCTAATCTTTAGCTTTTGTCAATATGAATTTCTTGAGATTTTATTTTTCTAGAACCCTCATATAATTCATACTTTACAAATTTACAGTCTAAATCTCCGTTTTTAAGTGCTATTCTTTTGGATGTTCTTAAACCAACGGATTTTAAAGCATCAGTATCCGAAGTAATTAACCAAGCTGTAGAGCCTGGATAATTGTGTTTTAAAGTGTCTCCAATTTTTCTGTAAAATTCTTGAGTATCTATATTTAAACGCTCTCCATAAGGTGGGTTAAATAGAATAGTTGTGTTCCCAAAAACTTCTTTTGTAGAATTGAAAAAGTTTACATGGTGTACACCAATAAACTCCTCTAAATTTGAAGAAATTACATTTGCTTTTGCTTTTTGAACAGCAGAAGGTGCTTTGTCAAATCCCATTATTTTAAAATGTGATGATCTTATTTTTTTTAATAATGCATCTTGTATCGTAAAATACAAGTCTTCATCATAATCTTTCCAGTTTTCAAATGCAAACATTTTTCTATTGATATTTGCAGGTATATGATTTGCAATCATAGCTGCTTCAATTAAAATAGTACCAGAACCACACATTGGATCTATAAAATTCTCATCTCCTGTGTAACCAGACAATAAAACCATACCTGCAGCCAATACTTCATTAATGGGAGCTATGTTTGTTGCAGTTCTATATCCTCTTTTATGCAAAGAATCTCCTGAAGAATCTAAAGAAACTGTTAACCAGTCTTTTTGGATATGAATATGAATTTTCACATCTGGATACTTTAAATCTACATTTGGTCTTTTATGATATTTATGTCTAAAATAATCTGCTATAGCATCTTTAGATTTTAAAGAGATGTAATGTGAGTTACTAGTAAAGTTTTTAGAATTAACAACAGCACCAATTGCAAAAGTTCCTTCTGCATCTAAATAGTTTTCCCATTTTATTTTCTGAATAGCTTCATATAAATCTTCCTCATCATATACTTTACAAGTCTTAATAGGTTTTAATATTCGAACAGCTGTGCGTAAGGCAATATTAGCTTTATACATAAACCCTTTGTCACCTCTAAAAGAAACGCTTCTTACGGCTTCTTTTACGTCTTGTGCCCCTAACTTTTTAAGTTCGTTTGCCAACACTCCTTCTAAACCAAAAAGTGTTGTTGCTGTCATTTTAAAATCTCTATTCATACTCGTTATTCTTGGTTGCAAAAATACATTTTAAAAAAGTATATTTATTAGATTTTGTAAATTTCATTTTATGAAACGTAAGATTTAGTTACATTTGTTGACTTACTTTATCTATGGAAACAAAAGAATGGTTTACAGATTGGTTTAATACACCTTACTATCATATTTTATATAAAGATAGAAATAATGCTGATGCACAAATTTTTATGAAAAATATGATGTCATTTTTAAATTTATCTAAAGATGCTCATGTATTAGATCTTCCTTGTGGTAAAGGCCGGCATTCTCATTATTTAAATAGTTTAGGATACCAAGTAACAGGTTTAGATTTAGCAGAAAATAGTATTAAGGAAGCAAAAAAAATCAACAATGAACGATTAGATTTTAAAGTTCATGATATGAGACTTCCATTTAATGAAAAGTACGATGCTATTTTTAATCTATTTACGAGTTTTGGCTATTTTGAAGACGATGCAGTAGATATTTCTATTCTTCAAAACATTAAAAATGGTTTAAAAAAAAAGGGGGTTTTTGTATTTGATTTTTTAAATGTTGAATTGGTGAAAAAAAATCTTGTACGCAATGAAACAAAAATAGTAGATGGTATCTCATTTTATATCACAAGAAATATAAAAGATGGGTTTATTACTAAAAACATTCAATTTGTTATTAATGATAAAAATCATTCATTTACAGAGAGAGTAAAATATTTAGGTGAGAAACAACTTAAATTATATTTTCACAAAGTAGGTCTAAAAATTCAACATACATTTGGAGATTATCATCTTAAAGATTTTAACTCAAAGACCTCTAACCGATTAATTCTTGTTGCAAAGTGATTTATATACTCTTAATTCTGTCTGTTTTAGTTGGTTTCTTTTTAGTTATTTTATCCAACCCTAGTAAAATAATTATAAGACTTTTACTAGCATTTAGTGGTGCCTATTTACTTTCGGTAACTATTTTGCATTTACTTCCAGAAGTGTATACAATAAGTTCTAATTCTAATAAAATTGGAATGCTAATTTTATTAGGTATAATTTTACAATCCATTTTAGAATCATTTTCAAAGGGAGCTGAACATGGACATATTCATATTAATTCTAATAGCAATAAATTTCCAAAACTACTTTTTTTTAGTTTATGCTTGCATGCATTTTCTGAGGGACTACCTATTCATAATAATAATGAAAGTTTACTTTGGGCAATTATGGTTCATAAAGTGCCTATTGCAATAGTTCTAACTAGTTTTTTAGTACAAGCAAAATATCCAAAAAAAACAATGTTATTCTTTATGATTATGTTTGCGTTAATGAGTCCTTTAGGGGTGTTTTTTGGTAATAAAACTTTATTTTTCAACTACGAAAACGAGATAACAGCTGTTATTATTGGTGTCTTTTTACACATTTCTACAGTTATTCTCTTTGAAAGTACAGAAAATCACAAATTTAATTTTCAAAAGTTTTTAGCTATTATTTTAGGAATAACATTAACAATAATTACGCTGTAGCTTGGTTAGTTGATTATTTTAATTTGCAACTTCATTAATAAATTTAATACGCATTAAACGAAGTTCATCTTCATCATAATCTCCATCAAATTCATCTAGAGCATCTTGAATTTTATCAGTTTCTGCTTCCATAAAATAATCATAAATTTCTTCTTGCTGATCCTCATCTAATAATTCATCTAAAGCATAATGGATATCTAATTTAGTTCCAGAAAAAATAATTCTTTCCATTTCTTTAATTAAGTCATTAATTTCAAGGCCTTTAGATTTCGCAATGTCTTCTAACGGAAGTTTTCTGTCTGTATTTTGTATAATATAAAGTTTTAATCCAGAATTTACACCTGTACTTTTTACAATTAAATCATCTGGTCTTAACACATCATTCTCTTCTACATATGACGCAATTAGTGCTATAAACTCTTTACCAAATTTCCTTGCTTTACCTTCTCCTACTCCATGAACTTTAGCAAGTTCTTCTAGATTGATTGGATATTTTAAAGCCATATCATCTAACGATGGATCTTGAAAAACTGCAAAAGGAGGTACACCTTGTTTAATAGCTACTTTTTTTCGTAAATCTTTTAAAAATTTCACTAATTTTTCATCAGAAACACCTCCAGAAGATTTTGCATTAATAATTATAGCGTTATCATTTTCTTCGCTATATACATGATCTTCTGTCATCATAAAAGAAGTAGGATTTTCTAAATATTCATTCCCACCTTTAGTTAATTTTACTACGCCATATTGTTCTATTTCTTTTTTTATGAAATTAACTACTAAAACCTGACGTATTAATGCCATCCAATATCCTGCAGGTTTGTGTTTACCAACTCCAAAAAAAGGCTGTAGATGGGTTTTATGTGAAGTTAATAAAGCATTTTCTTTTCCAACAATAGTGTTTACTATTTCTTTAGGTTTGTATTTTTGTAAGGTTTCTTTTATTATATTTAATAATGTTACCACGTTTTCTTTGGCTTCGTGCTTTTTTTTAGGGTTTTTAGAATTGTCATCCATTTCAGCTCCATCACCATTTACTTCATCAAAATCTTCTCCAAAATAGTGCAACAAATATTTACGCCTATTCATAGACGTTTCTGCATACCCAACGACTTCTTGTAATAAGGCATGACCAATTTCCTGTTCAGCAACTGGCTTACTAGCCATAAATTTCTCTAACTTTTCAATATCTTTATAAGCATAAAATGCTAAACAATAACCCTCACCATCATCTCTTCCTGCTCTTCCTGTTTCTTGGTAATAACTTTCTAGACTTTTTGGTATGTCATGGTGAATTACATATCTCACATCTGGCTTATCTATTCCCATTCCGAATGCAATAGTTGCAACTACAACATCACAATTTTCCATAAGAAACATGTCTTGATGTTTTACTCTAGTTTTTGCATCTAAACCAGCATGATAAGGAACCGCATTAATACCATTGACTTGAAGTATTTGTGCAATCTCTTCAACTTTTTTTCTACTTAAACAGTAAATAATACCGGATTTACCTTCTCTCTGTTTTACAAAACGAATGATGTCTTTCTCTACCTCTTTTGTTTTAGGTCTTACTTCATAAAACAAGTTAGATCTATTAAACGAAGCTTTAAATCGATTGGCATCTGTAATACCTAATGTTTTTAAAATGTCTTCTTGTACTTTTTCTGTAGCTGTAGCTGTTAAACAAATGACAGGAACATTATCAATAGCTTTAATAATGTGTTTTAGGTTTCTATAATCAGGCCTAAAATCATGACCCCATTCAGAAATACAATGAGCCTCGTCTATAGCAACAAAAGAAATAGTTTGTGTTCTTAAAAAAGTTACATATTCCTCCTTAATAAGTGACTCTGGTGCTACATATAATAATTTGGTAATACCATTAGCAATATCAGCTTTTACTTGAGCTACATCAGTTTTATTTAAAGATGAATTTAAAACGTGTGCAACACCATGCTCTTCTGAAATTCCACGAATAGCATCTACTTGATTTTTCATTAAAGCAATCAATGGAGAAACTACAATTGCAGTTCCTTCTTTCATTAAGGCTGGTAATTGGTAACATAAAGATTTACCACCACCTGTTGGCATGATTACAAAAGTATTTTGATTATTTACAATACTTTTAATTACTTGTTCTTGTAATCCTTTAAATTTATTGAAACCAAAAAATTTTTTGAGAGGACTATGTAAATCCATATAAATATTTATTTGTTAAAAAACCTCAAACCATTATAGTTTGTTGGAAGCTAATTTTATAGTAAATTTGCTTAGATTTTGCATACCTAAAGATATAACTTTTTTTTATTCTGAAAAAAATATAAAACTTGAAAAATAATTCAACAATAATTACCAGAGCTAAAGAAACCATTTTAGCAGAGAGTAAAGCCATAGCGAATATTGCACATCTATTGGATCACAATTTTGAAAATTCAATACACTGTATTCAAAACTCAAAAGGAAGAGTTATTGTAACCGGTATTGGTAAAAGTGCTAACATTGGAACAAAAATTGTTGCTACCTTTAATTCTACTGGAACACCGGCTGTATTTATGCATGCTGCTGATGCCATTCATGGAGATTTAGGAAATGTACTAGAAGATGATGTTGTTATTTGTATTTCTAAAAGTGGTAACACCCCAGAAATTAAAGTATTACTTCCATTAATTCAAAATTATGGAAACAAAGTTATTGCAATCACAGGAAATGTAGATTCTTTTTTAGGTACAAATGCAGACTTTGTTTTAAATACATATGTTGAAAAAGAAGCCTGTCCTAACAATTTAGCTCCAACAACAAGTACAACTGCACAACTTGTTATGGGAGATGCACTTGCTGTATGCTTATTAGATTTAAAAGGTTTTACACATAATGATTTTGCAAAATATCATCCTGGTGGTGCACTAGGTAAAAGATTATATTTACGTGTTTCTGACTTAATAAAAAACAATGAATTGCCACAAGTTTTTGAAGATGACACTATCTCTAAAGTTATTGTTGAAATTTCTGAAAAAAGATTGGGAGTTACAGCTGTTGTAAAAAACAGAAAGATTGTAGGTATTATAACTGATGGAGATATTAGAAGAATGCTGAATAAAAATTCAAATATTCAAGATTTTAAAGCCAAAGATATTATGGGTAAAAGCCCTAAATCCATTCCAATGGAAGCTATGGCTATAGAAGCTTTAGAGGCTTTAGAAGCAAATAATATTACACAAATTTTAGTTGTAGATGCTAAAAACAAATATGCAGGTGTTGTACATTTACATGACTTACTTAAAGAAGGAATCTTTTAATGGCAGCACAACAAAAAGAAATGTCTTTTTTAGGACATTTAGAAGAATTAAGATGGCATTTGGTTAGAAGTGCTGTAGCTATTTTTTTGTTTGCCATTATCTTTTTTGTATTTGCAAAACAGGTATATACACATTTTCTCTTAGCACATTTAAAACCTGATTTTGTAACTTATAAATTATTTTGTAATTTCTTTAATCTGTTTGGGTTAGATAGTTCTTTCTGTAGTATAAATTTTGCGGAAAAAAAACTACAAAGTATAAAAGTAACTTCACAATTAATGAATTCTATATGGTCTTCACTGATTTTAGGTCTTGTTGTTTCTTTCCCTTATATACTTTGGGAAATATGGAGATTTATTTCTCCAGGATTAACAAAAAAAGAAATTAAAAAATCTAGGGGTTTTATATTTGTAGCATCTCTCCTATTTTTTATTGGTGTATTCTTTAGTTTTTATGTCATAGCTCCTATTTCTATTCAGTTTTTGTACAATTACCAGATAACAGATGCTATTGAGAATAGTTTTACACTAGAATCTCATATCGGTTTAGTTACTAACATGTTATTAGGTGTTTCAGTATTATTTGAGCTGCCAGTAGTTATCTATTTTTTAACAAAAATAGGATTAATAACACCTTCGTTCTTAAGAAAATATAGAAAACACGCTTTAGTTGTAGTTTTAATATTAGCAGCTATTATTACACCGCCAGATGTTGCAAGTCAAGTAATTGTTGCAATACCAATATTAATATTATACGAGATTAGCATACGAGTTTCAGTAAGAGTTTTAAAAAATCAAGAAAAAAATGCCAACAAAAGTTAAAGAGTTCAATGATTATCGTCAAAAAATGAACGATAAAATAATTGCTTCAGATAATAAAATTATAAAAAGGATTTTTAATTTAGATACTAACGCTTTTAAAGAAGGTCATCTTCCTGTAAAAACGAAAGAACTATTGGGCTTAGTTGCTTCTATGGTCCTTAGATGCGATGATTGTGTGCAATACCATCTAGAGGCATCAATGAAAAATGGAGTTACCAAAGATGAAGTTATGGAAACACTCTCTATAGCCAACCTAATTGGAGGTACAATTGTAATACCGCATTTAAGAAGAGCTGTAGAATACTGGGAAGCGTTAGAAAACGAAAAATAAATATTATTTAAGACCTTGTTAAGAGTGTTTTAAATTTTAAAAGGTAATTTTACTAAAAAAGAAAATCGTTTTAATATATGATTTTACGTGCAGATAACATTCAAAAACTTTATGGCAACAGAAAAGTTGTAAAAGGTATTTCCTTAGAGGTTAAACAAGGAGAAATTATTGGTTTACTTGGGCCTAATGGTGCAGGTAAAACAACATCTTTTTACATGATTGTTGGTATGATAAAACCCAATTTTGGTAGCATTTTTTTAAATGATTCAGAGATTACCAAAGATCCTATGTGCAAAAGAGCTCAAAGAGGTATTGGGTATTTAGCACAAGAAGCTTCAGTTTTTCGAAAATTATCAGTAGAAGATAATATAATGTCTGTATTACAGTTTACTGATTTATCTAAAAAAGAACAGAAAATCAAACTAGAATCACTAATAGAAGAATTTAATATTGGACATGTTCGTAAAAATAGAGGTGATTTACTGTCAGGTGGTGAAAGAAGAAGAACAGAAATAGCCAGATGTCTTGCCTCTGATCCAAACTTTATTTTATTAGACGAACCTTTTGCTGGAGTAGATCCAATTGCAGTAGAAGATATACAAAGTATAGTAGCTAAACTTAAAGATAAAAATATTGGAATTTTAATAACAGATCACGATGTACAGGCTACATTAGCCATAACCGATAAAACATATTTAATGTACAATGGTAGTATTCTAAAAGAAGGAACACCAGAGGAATTAGCTGCAGATGAGATGGTTAGAAAAGTATATTTGGGAAAAGATTTCGAGTTGAAAAAGAAAAAAAGTTTTTAATACAACTATATTTATTTATTATACTTAAACTTCTTACTTACTTTTATTAAAATTTATTTCTTTTAGTAAAACAAATATTTCCATTTCGTTAAGGTGGATTTTAATACTAACTATTATTTACAAAATCATTATTTTTTTCATAATTTAATATTACAGAAACAATGACATACAATATAATAATTAGTGGAATAGAAATATAATTTAAAAATAAAATCATAAGAATAGAAGCCAATAAAAATAGATATTTTCCATAATTATGAGTAAGAGAATATTCTTTAAATTTTAGAGAAAATAGATGAATTTCTGCATTCATTAAAAAAGTAAGTAATAAAGTAATTGTTATTAAAAAATAGTGGTTTGACAATAAAATTTGCACAAACGCTATGTTTGTATTTTCTTGTATTAACGGTAACGAAATAACAAACAAACACATAGCTGGAGTTGGCATGCCAATAAATGAATTTGTTTGTCTAGTATCTAAATTGAATTTTGCTAGCCTATAACAAGCTCCTAATGTTAAAATTAAACCCAATAAAGAACCATTTAATAGAAAGTTATTATTATTAGAAGTGATATCTATATTTGAATTTAATAATTTAAACATAACTATACCAGGAACCACTCCACTTGTAACCATATCTGCTAAAGAATCTAATTGCTTCCCTAATTCTCCTGTTACCTTCAATAAACGTGCAAAAAATCCATCAAAAAAATCTAAAACAATTCCAATAACAACGCATAAAGCTGTAGCTTCAAAATGATCAGAAACTGCATATATTGTAGCCAAAACTCCGAAAAATAGATTTCCTAAGGTGACTAAATTTGGAATGTATTTTTTTAATTTCATAACTTAGTTTATTAAAAATGCTAAAGTAATAAAAGCATATTTGGTTGTTTTCTATATTATTGAATTTTTGTGATATTTGTAGTAAATTTATGATATGCCCATACTAAACTCAGACTTTTCTCCTACAATTCCTTTTAAAAACGGACATTTTAGTACTATATATGGTCCATTATTTTTAAAAGAAGATATCAAATATGCAAGAGAGCGTTTACTTACGTGGGATCAAGATTTTATAGACCTAGATTTTTCTAAAGTTGGTGGTACAACAGTAGCAATATTAATTCATGGTTTAGAAGGTAGCTCATTTTCACACTACATGACTTCAAATGTAAAATATTTAAATAAAAAGAATATAGATACTGTATGTTTTAATTTAAGAGGCTGCAGTGGCGAAGACAATAATATACTTGCAACATATCACAGTGGAAAAACAGACGACCTTGATTTTGTTGTAAATCATATAGTAGAGAAACATTATTATAAAAATATTATTCTTATTGGATTTAGTTTAGGTGGAAATTTAACGTTAAAATATCTAGGGGAAAAAGGAAGTAATTTATTTCCGAATATTAAAGGCGGTATTGCTTGCTCTGTCCCTATAGATATTGCATCTGCTGAGAAAAAATTAGAAAATTTTGAAAACAAACTTTACATGGGAGTGTTTTTTAAAACCATGAAGAATAAAATTCTAGATAAATCCATAAAGTTTCCTGAATATAAAATAAATACAGTAAAGCTTCTTAAAGCTACAAAATTTAAACATCTTGAGCATTTATATACAGTTCCTGTTTTTGGATTTAAAAGTCCAGAAGATTATTGGGAAAAAGCAAGTTCTAAGCCATATATTCTAAAAATAAAAGTGCCAACACTACTTTTAAATGCTAAAGATGATAGTTTTTTATCTAAAAAATGTTATCCCATTAAAGAGGCCAAAGAATCAGAATTTTTCTTTTTTGAAACCCCCTCCTATGGAGGCCATTGTGGGTTTATTTCAAGATTTAAAAAAGAAGATAATACTTGGTTACAAGAAAGAATTTTTAAATTTATAACTACTAAAATAGGTATTGCTAATTCATAAAACAATATCTGTTAAAAAGAACTGTTATTATAACAGGTTTTTCGATATTTGTAATATCTTATCTTTAAGTTAGTGAAACATAAATTTTTACTTTTTATAATTCTAATTTCTGCGTTCATAAATGCACAAGCATTTCGAAACTATTCCAATGAATTTCTAAATATTGGTGTAGACGCAGCAGCATTAGGCATGAGTAAAGCCGTTGTTGCAAAAACAAATAATGTAAATTCTGGTTATTGGAATCCAGCAGGTCTTGTTGGTATAGAAGATTATCAAGGATCTTTAATGCATTCTTCTTATTTTGCTGGAATTGCAAACTATAACCATGCTGCTTTTGCTATGCCAATAGATAAAGAAAGTGCACTTGGTGTTTCTATTATACGTTTTGGGGTTGATGATATATTAAACACGACTGCTCTTATTGATAATGATGGTAATATTGATTTTAATAGGATTAGCCTTTTTTCTGCTGCTGATTATGCTTTTAATTTCTCTTATGCAAGAAACTTAATTTTTAAAGATTTAAAATTAGGTGTAAATGCTAAAATTATTCGAAGAATTATAGGAGATTTTGCAGCTTCCTGGGGGTTTGGTTTTGATATTGGATTACAATTCGAAAAAAAATCATGGAAGTTTGGAATTATGGCTAGAGATATTACAACAACTTATAATAGCTGGGCTATTGATAAAGAAGAATTTGAAAGTATACGAAATGCAATTCCCGGTCAAAATCAAGAATTACCAGAAAATACAGAAATCACCAAACCTAAATTACAAATTGGAGTTGCAAAAGATTGGAGAATTGGTCGTTTTTTTAACTTACAATCTGAATTTGATTTAAATATCAGGTTTGAGCAAACTAACGATGTTTTTTCTTCAGAATTAGCGAGTATAGATCCTGCTCTTGGTCTACAATTAGATTATGAAAAGTTGGTGTATTTAAGGCTTGGTATTGGTAATTTTCAGTATACAAAAGAGTTTGATAATTCTAAATCATTATCCACACAACCTAATTTTGGTCTAGGTTTTAAATATAAAGGAATTCAAGTAGATTATGCTCTAACAAACATAGGAAGTGTTGGGAATGCTTTATTTTCAAACATCTTCTCACTAACTTTTGATTATTCATTTTTTAGAAGATAGAAATTATGAAGAAAAAATATTTAATTTATTTACTTTTTCTATTTGTATTCAACAAAACAACTGCACAAGTAAATCTTTCTACTTATGCAGAGGTAAGTATTATTACTGCAGGCCCAGGAGCAGAATTGTACGAAGCTTTTGGACACTCTGCAATTCGAATTAAAGATCCTATGTTGCAACTCGATTTAATTTACAATTATGGGATGTTTGATTTTAGTGCACCTAATTTCTATAGTAACTTTACCAAAGGAAAACTAATTTACAAATTAGGCAGATATAAATTCGATTATTTTCTTCGAAGTTATAATCAAAATAAACGTTGGGTAAAACAACAAGTCTTAAATTTAACTGGAGAAGAAAAACAAGCCTTTTT
>JBDNBB010000055.1:0-3409 GCA_039768135.1 Polaribacter sp. | reverse complement strand
TAGGATCTACCACTGGGTCTTCAACTGAATCTTCAAATAATTCATCTTCATCGATTACTTCATCTTTAGAACAAGAAATAATTGTGATATTTATGAATGCTAGAATTAGCACTATTAAAAATTTACTATTTATTTTTTTCATAAAATTAATATATATAATTTTTCTAAAATATAATATAAAACTTACAATGGTGACCTGTAGTGAACTGACAGCTATGTTAAATTTTATTTAAAGACTTTTTAATAAGATATTTTTATATTCAACTTTCATAGGAGGTCCAGTATGCACTTGAACTCCTATAAATCCTTTATTGCTTCTATTTTTAGTGTCTAAATCTGTAACTTCACTTATTAAAACACTATTTACAAAATGTTGCATTTTATTGTCTTTTACAATGATATGTATTGTATTCCAATCGTTATTTTTAACAGAAGCTATTAAATCTTTTTTGTTTCCTATAGATGAAATAATAGTTCTTGTTTGCCAACAATTTCTCTTTACGTTTTTTCTCAGGTTGGTTAATGGTATACTATCTGGCATTTCTTCAATGATAACTTTCTCACCAATATAAGCTAAAGTGGTTCGCTTTTTCTCTTCGTAATTTTGCCCTGTGTATTTGTTTTTTCCATCAATATCAGATTGATAACCTCTCAACGCAAAGGGTTTATTTTTAATCTTTTCACTTCTATAATTTACACCACTATTTCCTGATTCAGAAATTCTATAGTCTAATTTTAGTTCAAAATTTTCTGGTTGGTCTTTTTCATAAATAATAAAAGAGTTTCTTTTTAATAGCGTTTCTGGTGTAACCTCTCCAATTAAAACGCCATCTTTAACAGACCAATAGGTTTTATCTCCACTCCATCCTTCTAAATTTTCACCATTAAAAATAGGTTTAAAATCTTCTTTTTTATTGTCTTGACATTGCAGAAGACTTAAACTTAACAATGCTAAATAAATTATTTTTTTCATAAGTTTTGTTTAATCAATAGTTGTTTTACTTTTCCACCAATTGGCATTGGGTTTAAATTCTTTTGATAATATTTTTAGTCTGTTTTTTTCTAAAGATTGCAATTTTTGAGTTTTGATATTTTCTAAACGTTTTTTACGTTTTGTTTCATCATATAAAACATCTTTTTCAGGATATTTTGCACCAACTTCTTTTAACCAAGTCATTAACTGATTGCTTAATTTCTTAGCTAATTCTGGATGTTGTTTAATTACATTCAATTCATCTTTTTCTGTAGAAGGCAACTTAAATAATTCTTCTCTTCCATCTTCCCAATAATGAATTAATTTCCAACCATTTTGTTGAATAATTGAGGATGGTTCTCCACCTTGATTTCCATAATGTGGATAATGCCAATATAAAGGTCTATTGATATTAATTTCTTTTCCTTCTAAAATAGGTTTTAAACTAATTCCATCTTTATGTTGATTTTCTAAAAGTGGAATATTAGCCAAATCTAACAAAGTAGGATAAAAATCAGTATGAATTACTGGTACATCTGTTTTTAATCCTTTACTTTTTAACCAAGGAACTTTCATAAAAAACGGTTCTCTAATTCCTCCTTCCCATTGATAACCTTTACCTCCTCTTAATGGCAAATTACTTGTAGAAAAATTATCTCCAGAAGCCACACCTCCATTATCTGAAGTAAAAACAACTATGGTGTTTTTATCTAAACCATTGTCTTTTAATGCTTTTAAAACAATACCAACTGCATCATCCATAGTTGCTACCAAACCACCATAAATGGGATTGTCTTGTACTTGACGAATTGGTAAAACACGTTCCATTTTATAAGCAGAATCACTTAAACCTGAACTATCTGCCTTATTTCTATATGTATTCCACTTTGTTTCTGTAGTTTGAATTGGGGCGTGAACTGCATAAAAAGATAAAAAAGCAAAAAATGTTGAATCTTTATGATTAGTGATAAAATTAGCCGTTTCTTTAGCCAAACGAATGGTCAAATTTTCTCCTTTTTCTTTATCTTTTAGTTTGGGGTTTTTAAACGGAGAAAAGAAACCTCCTGCTGGACCCCCTCTATGAAAACCACCTTTATTAATATCAAAACCGTGATTTTCTGGATAAGAACCTTTACCTCCTAAATGCCATTTTCCTGCAAAAAAAGTTTTGTAACCGTTTGTTTTATAAGCTTCAGCTAAAGTTACATCTTCTTTTGGTAATGCTTCCACATAATTTGCTGGAAGCATTTTATCAAAACGATTTCTGTTTCTCCAATCTTCTCCAGTTTTTGCGCCTATCCAATCTGTAATTCCGTGTCTTGCAGTAAATTTACCCGTTAAAATACTAGCTCTAGAAGGGCTACAAACTCTACTTGCTGCATAACCTTGTGTGAACATTACGCTTTCCTTAGCAAGTTGGTCTACATTTGGGGTTTCATAAAATTTACTTCCTGTAATTCCTAAATCGTGATATCCTAAATCATCAACTAGAATAAAAAGAATGTTTGCTTTTCTAAGTTTAGTTTTCTCTTGCTTTTTACAATTAAAAAGTAGAATTAAAAAAAGCAGTAATACGTTTTTAAAAACCTTAAACAATTATAATTTAATTATTTTTTTTACAAAATGATTATTTTTATCGTCATTTGAAATAAAATAAACACCAGTTTCTAAATCACTAATATCTACAATTTTTGATGTTTGTTTAGAACTAATTTTTCTAATTGTTGCACCAAATATATTGGAAATAATCAAGTTAGAATTTTCTGGAAGATTACTAATTTCAATTTTTCCTGTTGTTGGGTTTGGGTAAACTTTTGTTTCTTTTTTTTTAAAATCATTTGCAGACAAAGAAGCATCAAAACAAGTAGATTCTGGATTATTTAAATTAAAAGCTACACTGTCTGAGACATCATTTCTTCTTAAAACCATTTTATCAATAAACAAAAAAGCTGATCTAGCATCTACTGTAATCGTATACACTTTTGCTTCTTTAAATTCTAAAAATACTCTATGAGCAATATGATCATTTGTATTGGTTACAAAACCATAATCTAAACGATTACCAAAAGCTTTGATAAAATTTTGGGTAGAGCTACCTGCAGCACAGGTTAAATTAGCATCTTCATTACACATTGGTTTTGGATACACTTTAGCTCCGTTTTTTATTCCATAAAAATCTTCAGCATCAATTTTTAACCAAGCATCATTATGTTCTCCTTTACTAGTTCCTTTACCAACTCTCATTCTCCAAGCAAATCTGTAAGTTCCTGGATTATTAATTTTTATTTTATAGACGATAGGCGCTCCTGAAAGTGCATTAAAAAGTTCTGCTCCTGTCCAATGTAAATAAGTTATTTCTTCGTCACCAGTTTCTGGTGTAGTTTCTGTAGCAATTTTCCATCTATCATCGTTAATAATGCCAGATTCCATTTCTAT
>JBDNBB010000054.1:0-11398 GCA_039768135.1 Polaribacter sp. | reverse complement strand
TAGAAGCTGCTGGTTTTAAGCTAGATAAAAATATAGATAATTTACCTTGGCAACATTGTATGGTTTTTAGCAAACAATAATTTCCAGGATATATTTAGTGACTTTCCTTTTTTAACAACTCAGGGAACTTCTTTTTAAATTTATTTAACCTTGGCACAGAGACCGATTTAACATAAGGCTGATTTGGATTTCTTTTTTCAAAATTTTGATGGTATTCTTCAGCCTTGTAAAATGTTTTAATCTTTGCAACCTCTGTTGCTACTTTACCATTATAAACTTCTTTGTTTAATTTAGTAATCATTTGTTCTATTATCTTTTTTTCTTGAGGATTACTGTAAAAAGCAATAGATCTGTATTGAGAACCATAATCTGGATGCTGTCCATTTATAGTAGTAGGGTTGTGAGATCCATAATAAACCTTTACTAAAGTTTCAAAAGTAACAATTGATGGATTATAATATACTGCAACTGTTTCTGCATGTCCGGTTTTACCTGTATTACTACTTTCATATGTTGGATTTTTAGTATGTCCACCTGCATAGCCAGAAACTGCCTCTTCTACTCCCTCTACACTCTCAAAAATAGCTTCTACACACCAAAAACATCCACTTGCAAAATAGGCAACTTTTGTATCTTTAGACGGTGTGAAATTTTTAGTAATTTTAGTACTATTATTGGTAATTGAGTCTTTTTTAGAAAAACCTAGGCACGAAAAAAGTAATAAAGAAAATGCAACTGTAAAAAATGCTTTGTAAAATTTCATATAATTAATATCTTTTTTTAAAATTAAAATTTGTATCAAGAACAAACTAAAAAATTCTTGATACAAATTTCTGAACTTTTAAGCCGATAACAAAACCGAATTACAAAAATAGTCGTTAAAATTAGAAGGTTCATACAGTTTGTTTACAACTTTAGCATATTGTTAAGAAACCCTATTGTAAAAAACGGATTAGATAGTTACTTTTGTTATTAAAATAAGACTAATTCATGGAGCATTTTATAGTTTCTGCACGTAAGTATAGACCTCAAAATTTTGAGGATGTTGTTGGGCAACAAGCCATAACAAATACGCTAGAGAATGCTATAAAAAACAATCATTTAGCGCAGGCTTTATTATTTACAGGTCCTAGAGGAGTTGGAAAAACATCATGTGCAAGAATTTTAGCTAAGAAAATAAATCAGCAAGAAGTAGAAAGTTCTGAAGAGGAAGATTTTGCTTTTAACATTTTTGAATTGGATGCTGCTTCTAACAATTCTGTTGATGATATAAGAAGTCTAACAGACCAAGTACGTATACCACCACAAACTGGTAAGTATAAAGTATATATTATTGATGAGGTACACATGCTTTCTCAAGCTGCTTTTAATGCGTTCTTAAAAACATTAGAAGAACCACCTGCTCATGCTATTTTTATTCTAGCAACCACTGAGAAACATAAGATTATTCCTACAATATTATCTCGATGTCAAATTTTTGATTTTAAAAGAATTGGAGTTTTAGATGCCAAAAACTATTTAAAAACAATTAGCGAGAAAGAAAATATTACAGCAGATGATGATGCTTTGCATATAATAGCTCAGAAAGCAGATGGAGCAATGAGAGATGCTTTATCAATTTTTGATAGAGTTGTAAGTTTTTCTGGAAAAGAATTAACTAGAGAAGCTGTAACAGAAAACTTGAACGTTTTAGATTATGAAACGTATTTTAACATGACAAGTTTACTGTTAGAGAATAAAATTCCTGATGTTTTAAATGCCTTTAATACTATTTTAAGCAAAGGTTTTGAAGGGCATCATTTTATAAATGGTTTAGCAAGTCATTTTAGAGATTTATTGGTAGCAAAAGATAAAGCTACTGTTGCTTTATTAGAAGTTGGTGACACTACCAAAAAGAAATATTTAGAGCAAGCAACTAAGGCAAATATTCCTTTTTTAATGCAGGCTATTAATAAAGCCAATGATTGTGACTTAAGTTATAGAGCGAGTAAAAATCAACGATTGTTGGTAGAACTAACTTTAATGCAAATTGCCTCTATCACTTTTGATGGAGAAAAAAAAAAGTCAGCTAACTATATAATTCCCGCTACATTTTTTCAATCACTATCACCTAAAAAACAGAAAGTTAATATACCTAACTTAAATAATAACCTTAAAGAAAAGGTTATTGATGAAAAACCAAAAACGGTTAAAGAAAAACCTGTTTTAAAATCTGCATTAAGAAGATCCTCTTCATTATCGTTAAAAAGTATACATCATAAAAAAGAAGTTAAGAAACGTGTTGTAGAAGAAAATTTTGACAAACACCCTAAAACAATTTTTACGCAAGATCAACTAGAAAATTCTTGGAAAGAATACCACAAAAAAATGATTGACAAAGGGGAAAATAATATGGCAACAGCTCTAGGAGTTAGTACCCCTAAATTATTACCTAATTTTGTGATTCAATTAAATTTACCAAGCACATTAATTGAAGATCACTTTAAAGAAGGCAAATATGCTTTTTTAAAGTTTTTACGAGAATCTTTAAATAATTATGGTGTTCGTATAAAAATAGTTATTGACAATACTATAGAGGAGAAAAAAGCCTATGGTTCCTCAGGAAAATACAAAGTTTTAGTTAAAAAAAATCCATTGTTAGATAAATTAAGACAAACATTTGAATTGGAATTGTAATTTTCAGAATATTAAAAAAATATTTTAAATTTAATTATTGGGTAAAGAATCAATTTCTTTCCCCAAATAAGAAAGTGTTACGTCTTTTATCTCAAAACCTTGCTGCTCAAACTCTGTAATAAGATATATACCTTTATTATTTTGAATAAAAAGTGGAATTGATTTTTCTTCAGTGGCTAAAACACTTAACAAAGAATGATAAGCTTCTTTAGATGCAATTTTCACTTCCTTTATTGTTGGGCTTTCTCTGTAAGCTTCACTTAGATTAATGTAATCGTCCTTGGGAGTAAAAAAGTTTTTTCTTTCTTCGTCTGTTGCATTCATAACCTCTAAGGATGAAGCCAATCTAAAGGCTCCATGTTCTCCAAACTCTTCAGAAAAACTATTTAATGCATACGAATTTACAGCGTCATTTCCAGTAATTGCTATTAGGTAACCTACATCGTTTAATTCTATATTATCTCGTAGCTCATCATCATAAATATTAACAGCTAAAGCTTCTAAATCTTCCTGTATTGCTTGGTTGATGAAATTTTCATTAGAATCTATAATTACAACTCGTTTTCCTTTTTGTTTTAAAAAACTAGCGATAACACGTGCGGGATTAGAAGCTCCAACAATTAAAATAGCATTAGAGCTTTTAAGAAAAACACCTACTATTTTAGCAAATAATCTTGCTGTTGTTGCATTTAAAAGTACGGTTCCTAGTACAATCATAAAAACTAAAGGTGTTATATACTCAGCTCCTGCAATACCCTGTTTTAACAATTTACTTCCAAATAAAGAAGCTATACCAGCTGCTACAATACCTCTTGGCCCTACCCAGCTAATAAAAAGTTTTTCATTAAATTTTAATTTAGAATTCGTTGTGCTTAAAAAAACAGCTAATGGTCTTAAAATAAAAACAACTAAAGCAAACAGAGCAGCAGTTTTCCAGGTATATAGCAACAACAACTGATCCATATTTATGTTTGCCGCTAGTAAAATAAATAAAATTGAAATTAGTAAAACACTTAAGGACTCTTTAAAATAAAGTAATTCTTTTAAATTATTTACTTTACTGTTTCCTAGGACCATTCCCATAACCACTACAGCTAACAAACCTGATTCGTGAGCAAATACTTCCGATTCTACAAAGACCAGCAAAACAGCAGATAAAGAAACAACATTTAATAAATAATGTGGAATTAATTTCTTATTTATTGCGTAAGCCAATGCATGAGCAAAAGTAAAACCAAAGGTTGTACCAAATAATAAGATTTTACCAAACTCTATTAAAGCAGTTTTAGTAAACCCTCCTTGGCCTCCAACACTTATAAATTCAAAAACCAATACAGCCACTAATGCTCCAATAGGATCTATTAAAATACCTTCCCATTTTAAAACAGTACTAATATCTTTTTTAAGAGGAATATTTCTTAATATTGGTGTAATTACAGTAGGACCGGTTACAATAATTAAACCAGAAAATAAAAATGAAATTTCCCATCCTAATTGAAAGATATAATGAGTTATAATAGCCGCTCCAAAAAAGGTAACTGCAGAACCTAAAGTAATAAGCTTTGTTATTACAGGACCTACATTACTAATCTCGTTTCGTTTTAAAGTTAAACCCCCTTCAAAAAGGATAATACTAATAGCTAAAGAAACAAAATAATATAGATAATCTCCTGGAAATAGCCCTTTCTTTCCATTCCATATAGGCTCTATCCACTTAGAACCATCTTCACTAAGATACTCAGCAGCTATAGGGCCAACAAGTAACCCTATTAAAATTAATGGTAAAATTGCAGGAATTTTGAATTTCCAAGCAAACCACTGTGCTAATATTCCTAAGATAATGATACCTGCTAATTCTAACATGTTTTAATATTTTACATAAAAAAAGAAAAAATAAAGAATTATTTTCTAATAATTAAATCACTTTTATAAAATTGAAAAATACACTTTTTAAACTTAAAAAAGAAACATAAAAACACTTACACTAAAAAAACGCGTACTTTTTTCTTTTTTAAATAAATATTGTTTAATTGACCTACTAATTCTAAAGATTTTTCCTTTGGAACAGCTACAAAAGCACAATCTTGTTTTAACTCAATAACACCCAATTGATCTTTAGTTAGGTTTCCTTTTTTAAAAAACAAACCAGCAATATCTCCTTTAGAAATTTTGTCTTTTCTACCTCCAGAAATAAATAAAGTTTCCCAATAAATGGGTTTTATTTTTTGTTGATTACTAATATTTGCATTGGTTGCACCTTTTATAAAGGCTGGTAATTGTTCTTTTTCCCATTTTAAAACGTAAGCAGTTCCTTTAGCATTTACTCTTGCAGTTCTTCCGTTTCTATGGGTAAACTCCTCTACTCTTTGAGGTAATTCATAATGAATAATATATTTAATTTCAGGAATGTCTATTCCTCTTGCAGCCAAATCTGTGGCTACTAAAATTTGACTTGTTCCATTTCTGAATTTAATTAAAGAGCGCTCACGATCTCTTTGTTCCATTCCTCCAGAAAAACAACTATGAGCTAATTTATTTTTAGTGAGGTAATCACTTACTCTTTCAATTGTATCTTTTAAGTTACAAAATATAATACCCGGATTATTTCCTATATGCTTCAATAAATCTACTAAAGCTTGATTTTTATTTTTACTATTAGAAACAACAATCTTAATATCTAATTTTTTAGATTTTTTGCCCGTTAAATAGTTTAATGTCTTAGGATTTCTTAAACCTACAAAATCAGGAATTTCAGTTTCTTGAGTAGCAGAAGTTAAAATCCTGTTTTCTAAATTGGGAAGCTGATTTATAATACCTCTCATTTCGTATTCAAAACCAACTTCTAAAGATTTATCAAATTCATCTAAAATTAACGTTTTTATACTATTCTTAGAAAATCTATCATTTGCAAAATGGTCAGAAATTCTACCTGGAGTTCCAATTAAAATACTTGGAATATGTTTTAATTCTATTTTATCTTTTGCCATAGATCTTCCTCCATACACAGCATTAACCTTAAAACCAGTTCCCATTTCTCTAACAACTTGCTCTATTTGTATGGCCAATTCTCTTGATGGTACTAAAATTAAAACCTGAACATTATCATTATCAACGTCAATCATTTTTAAGGTAGGCAATAAAAAAGCTAATGTTTTGCCAGTTCCTGTTGGACTTAATATAACAGTATTCTTGGTGTTTTCGATAACCTCAATGGCTTCATTCTGCATTTCATTTAATTCATAGATATTTAGCTTTGCTAAAATTTCTTCTTGATTTTTAATGTTTTTTGCCATAATTGTAAATATTGAATGAAATGAAGATGTATTATAAATTATTGCCAAAGATAGTGTCTCTTTTGCCAATAAAGGCTTTATATTTTTTACTTTTGTAATCTTAAATAAAGATTATGTTAGGCTTACAATTTGAAACAGAAACTTCTTGGGCAGAAATTGCCAAAGTTAACTTGCAACAGATATTAACAGATCATGCTTTTTTAGAGCAAAAAGCAGCCTCTAATGCAGTATCTATTATTATAAATTATTCTGAAGAAACTGAGCTTGTTAAAGAAATGAGCAACATTGCTATAGAAGAAATGCAGCATTTTAAAATGGTTCATCTATTAATGGTAAAAAGAGGAATGATTTTAGGAAGAGAACAAAAGAATGATTACGCAGTTAGGTTGCAAAAGTTTTTTCCGAAAACCAAAAACAGAACAGATGCTTTAGTGCAACGTTTATTAGTTGCAGCTTTAATAGAGGCTAGAAGTTGTGAGCGTTTTAAAGTGTTTTCTGAAAATATGGAAGATGAAGAGTTGAAAAAATTCTATAAAAATTTAATGATTTCAGAAGCCAACCACTACACAACTTTTTTGCAATTAGCTAGAAAATATCAAGATAGAGAAATAGTAGATAAAAAATGGGCAGCACTTTTGACTTTTGAAGCAGAAATGATGAAAGAACGTGGAAATTTAGCTAAAATTCACGGTTAAACTCTTAAAAAATGTTTTCTAAAGAAGAAGCTACACAACTTCGTAAATTATTTTGGACTAGTTTTGGGAAATCTTTTCCTAGAAAATGGTTGCTATACAATACTAAAATAAAAGGATTTGCTTTTAAATTCGACGCAGATCGAAAGAAAGCTTGTGTATGTTTAGACATAGACCATCCTGAAGCAATTGCTAATGAACTTTTATATGACCAAATGCTTTCCTTAAAAACATTACTCGAAAATGAAATCCCAGAAATAATTTTTAATAATTCTTATGAGTTAGAAAGTGGTAAACAGATTCATAGAATTTATGTTCCTTTTCAACAAAAATTTAGCATTTACAATAAAAATACTTGGAGAGATTGTTATGAATTCTATGTAGAAGAAATGACAAAACTAGAACTTTTCTTCTACGAATATGAAGATTTCATAAGACAAGCTTTATAATTAAAAAAATTATTTAATAAATTTAATTGAAAAAGGATAACTAGGTAACTCTCCATTACTAGCTTTTATTGCATTCGTAATCGGGAAAATTAAATAAGAAAAACCAAGTACAATTAATCCTAAAATACCTAAACCTAATAATAGAATAAGAGGTATACATATAATAACGTATATAAACATAGAAATTCTAAAGTTTAGAATGGCTTTACCATGTTCGTCCATATCATAAACCTCATCTTTTTTAGTTAACCACAATATTAGAGGAACCACAAAGCCACCAATTCCAGATACAAAATCTAATAATTGACTTAAATGAGTTAGCACTAATAATTGTTTATTTTCTTTCATTATGCGTTATTTTATTTACAGATTGGACGTATAATATATTAATTTGTTACAAAAGTTCCTCTTAATTTTAAAATCTTTAAATAAGATAATTTAAAAATCAAAGGAGTTAAAAAAAATGTTGTTTCATATACCTTTATAACATAAAAAAATGAATTATATAAAATTACACCAAAAATGACCATATATAAGACTAATCACAGACTAGTTAAAAAATTACATAAAATCAAAGGAATAGATATATCATTAGATTTTTTTTAAAAACACTTTTTTGAAAAAAAATAATAAATCCGCAGAAAATAGCACAAGACATAAAGTATTGTGCTTTTTTATTATGTGATAAATTCTTTATGTATTTTTGTAATATGATTAAAAACGATACTATCATTGCTTTAGCAACTCCTTCTGGAATTGGTGCCATTTCTGTAATTAGAATCTCTGGAAATAACGCCATTACAATAGTCGATTCTTTTTTTAAGTCAATAAAAAAAGGTAAGCAATTGATAAAGCAAAAAACACATACCATACATCTAGGGCATATTATAAATAACGGTATAATTCTAGATGAAGTATTAGTTTCCGTTTTTAAAAACCCAAACTCTTATACAGGTGAAAATGTAGTAGAAATCTCTTGCCACGGATCTACTTATATTCAACAAGAAATTATACAACTTTTTTTACAAAATGGTTGTAGAATGGCAGACAATGGAGAGTTTACAATGCGTGCTTTCTTAAATGGAAAAATGGATTTATCACAAGCAGAAGCAGTAGCAGATGTTATTGCCTCTAATTCAGAAGCAAGTCATGTAATGGCTATTCAGCAAATGAGAGGTGGTATTTCTAACGAATTAAAAGAGCTTAGAGGTCAGCTATTAGATTTTGCAGCATTAATTGAATTAGAGCTCGATTTTTCTGGCGAAGATGTTGAGTTTGCAGACAGAACAAAGTTTAAAGAGTTGGTTGCAAAAATCACCCTTGTTTTAAAGCGATTAATAGACTCCTTTTCATTTGGTAATGCTATGAAAAATGGAATCCCTGTGGCTATAATTGGAGAACCTAATGTGGGTAAATCTACGTTACTTAATGCACTTTTAAATGAGGAAAAAGCTATAGTATCTGATATTGCTGGCACCACTAGAGATGCTATAGAAGATGAGTTAATTATAGAAGGAGTTGCTTTTAGATTTATAGATACTGCAGGTATTAGAGAAACCGAGGATGTTGTAGAAAATATTGGTATTAAAAAAGCTTATGAAAAGGCAGAAAATGCACAACTCATTATATTCTTAATTGATGCTAAAACTGAAAATAAAGAAAATAGATTTGCAGAAATTAAAACCATAAAAGATCGTTTTCCAAATAAAAAGTTGTTGGTAATTGCCAATAAAACCGATTTAATAGCTCAGCAAGAAATTAAAGACTTACAAACAGATATAGAGAAATTGATTCCTCTATCTGCTAAACACAAAGTGGGTATAGATGAACTTAAAAACGAATTAACTTCATTAGTAAATATTGGCGCTTTAAGTAATAATGAAACTATAGTTACCAACTCACGCCATTTTGAAGCATTAAACAATGCCTTAATTGCCATTTCTAGCGTACAAAAAGGAATCGATTTAGCTATTTCTACCGATTTATTTTCGATAGATATAAGAGAATGTTTACGACACTTAGGAGCAATTACTGGGGATTATGATGTAGATAAAGATATTTTAGGTCATATCTTTTCTAACTTCTGTATTGGAAAGTAAATGACTATAGAAGACATAATTGGAGATTACTCTATCTTAGGAACTAATCAAAATGATTCTGGAGTTACGTATTCGGGAACATTAAAACTATCTTTAAAAAACAATCAAATAATTGCAAAGTGGTTGATAAATAAAAATCAAGAACAGTTTGGAATTGGTTTTTTTAAGAATAATATTCTTGTAATAAACTTTAATTATACAGGTGAAGAAAACAATACTTATTATGGTACCATATTTTACAAATGCTTGAATAAAGACATTCTAGAAGGATATTGGACAGAAGAATATGGTGATCCTACTTTTTTAGGAACTGAGAATTGTTTTAGAATAAAAAACAGCCTTGTGAATTAGTGTTAAACACCAACATCACAAAGCTGAAACTTAAAAAAAAAAATCTACTTACTATATTATGAAATTATTCTTGTTGGGAACTTATTGTCTCTAATAACAACGTATTTATCAAAAACATTAATTTCAGATAATGTATTTAACTTTCTATACGACCAAGCTATTTGCCCCAACTGACCTATAATTTTTACTGAATCTTTCATTGATAACTTAGAACCATCTGCATGAATCCATCTTTTTAATGGTTTTTCACAAAGAATTTCTTTTGCTCTTTCTAAACCAAAGTAATGAGTTACTCTTTTAAATATTTCTACATCAAAGATCCATTGTGTAATAAACTTATCTCTAAAACATATGTTAATAACATCTTTATGGAAAATTTTAGCTCCACATTGCGTGTCTTTAAAATCCATTGATAAAATTTTTCTTATGATAAAGTTTACTGTTAAACTTATAATTTTTCTAGCAGACTCTTTAGTTATATTAGCCCCCATTCTACTTATTCTAGAACCGCTAACAATTTTATAATCAGAATTTTCTATTGTTGTTACTAATTCATCAAAATCTGTTAAATCTGTAGATAAATCGGCGTCTAAAAAACCAATATAGTCTAAATCTTTATGATCAGCCATGTGTAGCATTCCAAGTCTTACTGCTTCAGCTTTACCTCCATTTTTTTCACAATCATACACAGTAATAAAATCTTCTCTACCTTCTTTTAATTTGTTTAATACTTGTAACGTATTGTCTTTACTACCATCGTTAACAAAACATAAATGGTATCCAGAATTTTTATCTATAAAATTTAAAAAAGCTGTACTTAATAATCTATCCTCTTCGTTATAACAAGGTATAACAACACCTACACATCTTTTTTGAATAACAACATCTTTGTATTTTTTAACAGTATTTTCTTGCTTAGGAACACCTATTAATCTCTTTGTTCTAGAGCATACTTCACTTAAGCTTAACGGTTTTTTCATATAATCGTTTGCACCTAAATCAAAAGCAGTTTCAATAATTTCATCAGATGTATTTCCGCTTAATACCATAATTGGTGTTTCAGATTCTTGATCCTCTCTAATATACTTTACAACATCTATACCAGATGTGATAGGCATATTAATATCTACAATTACTAAATCTGGTTTAAAGTTGTTAAAAGTAGAAATTCCAGCTAATGCTGAGGTTTCTGTTTTAACTTCGTAACCCAATTCTTTTAATCTTAATTCAAGTGGAATTAATACTAACTTTTGATCGTCTATTGCTAATACTTTCATGATGATTATTTTTGTAGTTGTTTTTTTTATGCAAATTTAGTTCAGAGATGAAGTTATATTTCTTAGAAAAAGTCCAATACAAACCTTTATTTAGATGAACTGCATTTATCTAAAGACAAAATAAAAATGAGTTCTTAAATTCCTTTATATTTACAGCATCTTTATGAGAATGAAAGAAAACTCTAACAAACATTTAATACTTGCTGTACTTTTAGGTATGGTATTTCATGGTACTTGTATTTTCTTCACTTTAGAAACTACTTATGATGCCTTAATCCATTTGTTTTTTGCAGATCATTATGCAAATAGCTGGTTTGAACCTTGGAATTATGAATGGTATACTGGGTTTACTGTAATGAGTTATCCCCCTTTAGTGCATCAATCTATTGCTGCTTTATCGTTAATTGGAGGGTTAAAATTCGGATTATTCTCTGTAGCATTAATTGCAATTGCTTTATTTATTACAGGTGCTTACCGTTTTTCTTTAATGATGACTAGTAATAAGTCTGTTGCAGGATATACAGCTATGCTTGCTGTTTTTTCTTCTTCTTTTCTAGAAAC
>JBDNBB010000053.1:0-2547 GCA_039768135.1 Polaribacter sp. | reverse complement strand
GCTCCGATTACGATTAATCCTGCTCCAATTAAATTGTACATAATAACTGTATTTATATTAAATTAAACAAATGTGTATTAATGAGCTTCTGAATGGTCTGCTACAGCCATACCAATAAATAATGCGGAAAGCATTGTAAAGATATACGCTTGTAAAAAAGCCACTAAAACCTCAATTAATGTTATAAAAAATGATAATACGAATGACAATCCTGTTGCACCAACAATCCCTAAAGATTCTTTTAGTGTAAACATAATTGCTATTAAGCTCATTACCACAATATGACCTGCTGATATGTTTGCGAACAAACGTACTAATAATGAAAATGGTTTAATTATTAAAGCTCCTGCCAATTCTATAATTGCTAAAACGGGTCTAATTAAAACAGGAACTCCTGGCATCCAAATCATGTGCATCCAGTATCCTTTATTTCCACTTACGGTATAAATTACTAATGTAAAAATCGCCAAACAACCCGTTACGGCTAATTGACCTGTTACGTTAAAACCTAATGGCGTCAATCCGGCTAAGTTTAAAACCCAGATAAAGAAAAATACAGTCAATAAATATCCTGTAAATCTTCTGTAGTGTTTCTCACCAATATTTGGTCTTGCAATTTCATCACGAACATATAAGACCAAAGGCTCTAAAACTCTTGCAAATCCAGTTGGAACTTGTTTCGTTTTGTATTGTCTTGCCAATTTAGAAAACCAAAATAATAACAAGAAACCGATTAATAAAATTCCTACAACGCTTTTAGTAATTGAAAAATCTAATAATTTACGTGCATTTGTTGCGTGGTGTGTTTCATCAAAAGAAATACTTGTTGCACCCTTTTCTAATTCATAAATTTTAGAGTGAATCTTCGCGAATTTTAATCCGTTTTTCTCTACGATTACATGCCCATCATCATCATGATGGAATTCTGATGACATGAAAGAAACCAAACCTTCACTAGACCAAATAATTACCGGTAAGGGAAATCCAATATGTTTTCTTTCTCCTTCATCTGAGGTGAATGAAAATAATGAAAAGTCGTGAGAATCTTTAATGTGGTGTAAAATATAGGCTTCTACTTCTTCCTTAGTATTTACACGTCCACCATCGTTTTGGTCATCGTGTTTTTTATCAGATTCTGAGGCAAAACCTACTGAGGTAAAGAAGGTTATTGATGCTATTAAAAGAAACTTGATTGTTTTTTGTGCAATCTTCATTGTAAAAATACGCTTTCTAAATTCGGCGCAAAGATATAGAATAATTCAAAACTACAAACCATTTTTTAGTCTATTTTTTATTATTGTTTTTTCTTCAAAATTTTGGTTACAAAAATAGCTTCTGTTAAAAGAAAAACAAGCATTGGAATGAATAAAGATAATCTTGCAGAAAAGGGCAATCCTTCTTCTGAGAATATCGTTTTGTGAAAAATGAGGCTAAAAAGAATTAGTTTTAATAAAATCGTACAAAGATAAATAAAACCTAGCTGTTCAAAAACTTTGGAGACAGTTGAAAAAACTAGAAAATTGGCGCAGATTACAAGTGAAAAGACGAGGTGAAATAGGTATACTTTTTGTAACGAAAAAGGCAAAGTTATTTGCTGATTTTCTAGATATAATTCATGAAGAGAAAAGCCTATTAAGAATACAAGAAAGAAAATAAAAGTGAATACAACACTACTTCTAATCATTAATTTTATTGGCTTGTTTTATTAAGGAATACATTGCTAAAAAAATGGCGATCAAAGTGATTGTTTCTGTTAAGAAAGAAACGTTAAATCTTACATCTAACCATTTGCCTATTAAAAAACCCACATAGATCGTCAATCCCATTTGCAAACCTGCACCTGAGAGTTGCATTGCTTTATTAAGCGGTTTTTTCTGAGGATCTTTTTTTGTCATTACTTGAATTCAATTCTTTGATGGCTCCCTTCATTTCGCAAGTAGCGTTAAATGATGCTCCAGGCTCTACAGATAGTTTTCCAATTACAACGTTTCCAGAAATATGTGATGAAGCTTTTATTGTTAGCATATTTGACAATAAAAGTTCTCCAGAAAATTTACCTTCTATATCTGCATTTGTTGCTTCTACTTTTCCTGAAATAGAACCTTCTAAACCAATAATTACCCTACCATTTGTTACTAATGTTCCTTCTAAAGTCCCATCGATTCTGAAATCTCCGTCTGATTTAATATCTCCAACAATTGTTGTGTTTTTCGCGACAACATTTCTTTCCATAATTTTATTTTTTTGAAGTTTTTGGCTTTTACTAAACATGTCAATTGCCTAATTGTGTTACTATTTTTTTTGCTTGTTTTCCTTCTATAGTATTTCCATAACGAACAGCTACAAAATTCATTGCAACCTTATAGGATTCTTTGTCTTTGTATTTCCCGATAGCATAGGCTTTTAAAAGTTCAAATTTAGGAATTAATTTTGAATTCTGAACTGTAGGTAAAATTTCATTTATTTTAATGACTGTTTCATCAAACGCTTCCTCTTTATATAAAAAGTACATCTCCTTATATAATTTTTCTATTTCGTTAACTGATT
>JBDNBB010000052.1:0-12690 GCA_039768135.1 Polaribacter sp. | reverse complement strand
AATTGTGACGTTGGCTGGTTCATATAGGTACTCCAGTTTTCACCAGCATCAAAAGAAACTTGTGCTCCTCCATCATCACCAATAATCATTCGTTGATAGTCTTCTGGAGCAATCCATAAATCATGATGATCTCCATGAGGTGCATTATAGGTTTTATACGTTCTACCACCATCTGTAGATTTATGATAACGCACGTTTAATACGTATAATATATCTTCATCTTGAGTATCTGCATACAAACGTGTATAGTACCAAGCTCTTTGTCTTAATTTTCTTTCAGAATTAATTAACCTCCATGTCTCTCCTGCATCTGTAGATTTGTAAACACCCCCTTTTTTATTTTCAATTAGGGCATAAACAATATCAGAATTTACTGGTGAAACTGTTACCCCTGCAATACCCCAAATTCCTCCTGGTAAACCTTTATTGGCAGAAATGTTTGTCCAGGTTTCTCCTTCATCTGTACTTTTCCAAAGCGCAGAACCATCTCCACCTGAAGATAAACTGTAAGGAGTTCTTCTAATATTCCAAGTGGTTGCATACAATACTCTTGGGTTGTTAGGGTCAATAATTAAGTCTACAACACCTGCATTTTCATTAGAGAATAAGACTTTACGCCACGTTTCACCTCCATCAGTCGTTTTGTAAACTCCTCTTTCTTGCGTTGGTTTGTATAGATCACCCATTACTCCTGCAAAAACAATGTCAGAATTTTTTGGGTGAATGCGCATTCTAGGGATATGTCTTGCGTTTTTTAAACCAATATGTTTCCAAGTTTTACCAGCATTTTCAGATTTCCAAACCCCATCTCCAGAGGAAACATTTCCACGAACGGTTTTTTCGCCCATTCCTACATACATTACATTGTTGTCTGATTCAGAAACAGCTACAGCACCTACAGAACCTCCAAAAAATCCGTCAGAAATGTTTTGCCAAGTTCCACCTGCATCTGTCGTTTTCCAAACTCCACCTCCTGTAGCTCCCATATAAAAAAGATTTGCTTTACCAGACACACCTGTTACAGCAGCACTTCTACCACCTCTGAAGGGCCCAATATTTCTCCATTTTACAGCGCTAAAATTATCGCTAGAAACTTGGGTAGCTTTTTTTTGTGCAGTAACTTTGAAGTTCGCAGAAAAAAACAGGCAAACAGCTAAAAAAATAAATTTTTTCATGTTGATTTGTTGTAAATTTAGAAACTAAAAGTAAGAAAATAAATCAATTTTTAGAATGGACATATTGTTAAATGTTTTAAAGGATAAAAAAATAGAAGAAGAAATAACAATCTCTGGTTCTAAAAGTGAGTCGAATAGATTATTAATTTTACAAAAACTCTTTCCAGAGATTACCATAGATAATTTATCTGATTCAGATGATTCTGTTCACATGCATCATGCACTTACTACAAAAGACTTATTGGTAGATATAGGGCATGCAGGAACAGCTATGCGTTTTTTAACTTCTTATTTTGCAGTGAATAGAGGTAGAGAAGTTATTTTAACTGGCTCTGAACGTATGCAAAACAGACCTATTGAAATTTTAGTAAATGCACTTAAAGATTTAGGTGCAGATATTACTTATGTTGAAAAGCATGGTTACCCACCATTAAAAATAAAAGGGAAAGAGCTTACTGAAAATAAAGTACAGATTAATGGTAATGTAAGTAGTCAGTATATTTCTTCTTTATTACTAATTGCCTCTAAATTAGACAAAGGTTTAGAAATTGAATTAATAGGTAAAATAACATCCGTACCTTATATTAAAATGACATTAAGTTTGCTTTCTCAAATTGGTATAGAGAGTAGTTTTCAAGAAAATATTATCAAGGTATTTCCGAAAGAAACTATAAAAACTCAAACTGTTGTAGTAGAATCGGATTGGTCGTCAGCTAGTTATTTTTATTCTATTGTTGCTTTGGCTGATTTAGGTTCAGAAATTAAATTATGTGCATATAAAGAAGAAAGCTTACAAGGCGATTCTTGCTTGGCAGATATTTACAACCATTTTGGAGTAACAACCACTTTTGGAAATGATTCCATAACTTTAAAAAAAGAAAAAAATACTAGTCAAGAAACTTTAGTAAGGAACTTAAAAGATGCTCCAGATATTGCACAAACTATAGCTGTAACTTGTTTTGCAGAAGGTATTGCTTGTCATTTATCGGGTTTACATACGTTAAAAATTAAAGAGACAGATAGATTAGTGGCTTTGAATGATGAGTTAACAAAACTAGGTGCAAAAGTTAGTATTACAGACGAAACTTTAGAGGTAGAAAAAGCGTTAAACATAAATAGTAACATAGCTATAGATACCTATAATGATCATAGAATGGCTATGGCTTTTGCACCATTAGCGTTAAAAGTTTCTATTAAGATTAATGATGCTGAAGTAGTTACAAAGTCTTACCAGAAATTCTGGAAAGACATGGAGCAAATAGGTGTTAATATTACCCATTTATAAAGATAAAGTGTCAAACACTTGACAACCCCTATTCTCATATCGTATATTTGCACCTTTATCGCAAAATACACTTATGAAATTATCAAACTTCGAATTTGAATTGCCAGAAGAACTACTGGCTAAATATCCTGCAGAACATAGAGATGAGTCTCGTTTAATGGTGTTGAATAGAGCAGACCAAACTATAGAGCATAAAACCTTTAAAGATGTAATTAATTATTTTGATGAAGGAGATGTTTTAATGTTAAACAATACCAAAGTTTTTCCTGCAAGAATGTTTGGAAATAAAGAAAAAACAGGAGCAAGAATTGAGGTGTTTTTATTAAGAGAATTAAATGCTGAAAATAGATTGTGGGATGTATTAGTAGATCCAGCAAGAAAAATTAGAATCGGAAACAAATTATTTTTTGGTGAAGATGATAGTTTAGTAGCTGAGGTTATAGATAATACAACTTCTAGAGGTAGAACGTTACGTTTTTTATTTGATGGTAGTTACGAAGCGTTTAGAGAAAAATTACTGGAACTTGGTGAAACTCCATTACCTAGATCTGTAAATAGAGAAGTAGAAGAATTAGATACAGAACGTTACCAAACTATTTTTGCTAAAAATGAAGGTGCTGTTGCTGCACCAACTGCGGGGTTACACTTTTCTAAACATTTATTAAAGCGTTTAGAAATTAAAGGAGTAGATTTTGCAGAAATGACATTACATGTTGGTTTAGGAACATTTAGTCCAGTTGAGGTAGAAGATTTATCGAAGCATAAAATGGATTCTGAGCAGATAGAAATACCAGTTAATACTGCAAATAAAATTAACAAAGCAAAAATTGAGAAAAGAAGAATCTGTGCTGTAGGAACAACAGTGATGAGAACTGTAGAGTCATCGGTATCTTCAAATTCAGAACTAAACGCTTACACAGGATGGACAAACAAATTCATTTTTCCGCCTTATGATTTTAGTATCGCAAATACAATGATTACCAATTTTCATCCTCCAAAATCTACTTTAATGATGCAAGCAGCTGCATTTGCAGGATATGATTTTTTAATGGAAGCATATAAAACAGCAGTTAAAGAAGGTTACAAATTCTCTACTTACGGAGACGCCATGTTAATCATCTAAGCAAATACAATAACAAATTAAAAGCTGATAATTCTGAAGAGGATTGTCAGTTTTTTTGTTTTTGGTGTTTCCTAAATGTTGAATTTTTCATTGTATCTTTTTTTCGTAAACTCAAAAAAGGATGCCATTTCAATCACTAACACAAGCTGTTTTCGCCCCTAAAGCTTACCTTAAAATATTAGTGTATTTTTGCACTAATTATAACATTATTTTAAAATTTTAGACCATTGAGTAATAAGAAAGACATACGTGCTTTAACCAAAGAACAATTACGTGATTTTTTTGTAGAAAATGGCGATAAAGCTTTTCGTGGAAATCAAGTTTATGAGTGGTTATGGAGTAAGTCTCTGCATACTTTTGAAGATATGACAAACATTTCTAAAAGTACAAGAGAAATGTTAGAAGATAACTTTGTAATCAATCATATAAAAGTAGATTCGATGCAAAAGAGTAATGATGGTACTATTAAAAACGGAATTAAATTACACGATGGTTTGGTTGTTGAATCAGTTTTAATTCCTACTCCAAAAAGAACTACAGCCTGTGTGTCTAGTCAGGTTGGTTGTAGTTTAGACTGTAAATTTTGTGCAACAGCCCGCTTAAAAAGAATGCGAAACTTAAATCCAGATGAAATTTACGATCAGGTGGTAGTTATTGATAAACAAAGTAGGTTGTACCACAATAAAAAACTAACAAATATTGTGTTTATGGGTATGGGTGAGCCCCTAATGAACTATAAAAATGTACTAAAATCAATAGAAATGATTACATCTCCAGAGGGTTTAGGTATGTCATCAAAAAGAATTACAGTATCAACATCTGGTGTGCCAAAAATGATCAAAAAAATGGCAGATGAAGAAGTAAAGTTTAATCTTGCAGTCTCTCTGCATTCAGCCATAGACGAAGTACGTACCTCTATTATGCCGTTTAATACCACTTTTCCTTTACAAGATTTAAAAGAGTCATTAGAATATTGGTACGAAAAAACCAAAAGAGCAATTACCTATGAATATGTGGTTTGGGAAGGTATCAACGATAAAAAAGAAGATATTTCTGCTTTAGTCCAGTTTTGTAAATATGTGCCTTGTAAAGTAAACTTAATAGAATACAATCCAATAGATGATGGGCAATTTCAGCAAGCGAGCAACGCTGCCTTAAACAATTATATCTCTAATTTAGAAATGCACGATATTACTGTAAATGTTAGAAGAAGTAGGGGGAAAGATATTGATGCAGCTTGTGGCCAACTAGCAAACAAAGCTTAGCTTTATTTTACTAATCTACTTTTATAACAAAGCTTCTTCTTGTTTATATTTCGTATTTTTGAATTCACAGATTTTTAATTAGTTCACTTTTTATGAAGCCAGTAGAACTTATAAAACAGCCAATAAAGAAAGAGATGGAACTTTTTGAAAAAAAGTTCAAAGATTCCATGCTTTCTAAAGTACCACTTCTAAATAGAATTACTTATTATATTGTTCGTAGAAAAGGAAAACAAATGCGTCCCATGTTTGTTTTTTTAGTGGCAAAAATGGTTTCTAATGGAGGTTTTGATGAGCGAACTTATAGAGGAGCCTCTGTTGTAGAGCTTATACATACCGCAACTTTGGTGCATGATGATGTAGTGGACGATTCTAATAGAAGACGTGGTTTTTATTCTATAAATGCTTTATGGAAAAATAAAATAGCAGTTTTAGTGGGTGATTTTTTATTATCTAAAGGGTTGCTACTTTCTATTGACAATGAAGATTTCGATTTGTTAAAACTAATTTCTATTGCTGTTCGTGAAATGAGTGAAGGCGAATTGTTACAAATAGAAAAAGCCAGAAAGTTAGACATTACAGAAGATATTTACTTTGATATTATAAGACAGAAAACAGCAACTTTAATTGCGGCTTGTTGTGGTATTGGAGCAGCTTCTGTAGGTGTTAAACAAGATACCGTTCAGCAAATGCGAAAATTTGGAGAGTACATTGGTATCGCTTTTCAAATTAAAGATGATTTATTTGATTATTCTGATGAAAAAATCGGTAAACCAACAGGTATAGATATTAAAGAACAAAAAATGACATTGCCTTTAATTCACACGTTAAACAATTGCACAGCCAAAGAAAAAGCGTGGATTATCAATACCATAAAAAAACATAATAAAAATAAAGGACGTGTTAAAGAGTTGATTGCATTTGTAAAAGAGAATGGGGGTATAGATTATACGATATCTCAAATGAATTCTTACAAAAATAAAGCTATTACAATATTAAATAACTATCCAGAATCTCCCTATAAAAACTCTCTACTACAAATGATTGATTATGTGGTAGCACGTAAAATTTAATTTTGTAAAGTTAGAAGCTCTTCTAGAAGAACTCTTGAATTGGAAAGTCTTGGCACTTTGTGTTGTCCTCCTAATTTACCTTTCTTTTTTAACCAATCATAAAATAAGCCTTTTCTAGCAATATGGATTTTAGGCATAGCCAACGTCATAGAATTGTAACGTTTAGCCTCATAATCTGAGTTAATTGCCTTCAGAGAGTTGTCTAATATTTCTGTGAAATAATTCATGTTTTCAGGCTGTTTTGTAAAATCAATGATCCATTCATGGCCACCACTTTTCTTGTCTTTCATAAAAATTGGCCCTACAGTATATTCGGTTATTAAAGCACCTGTTTTTTCGCAGGTTAATTTTAAAGCGTCTTCTACATTTTCAATATTTAATTCCTCACCAAAAACATTAATATAGTGCTTCGTTCGACCAGTAATTTTTATACGATAGGGATTTAAAGAGGTGAAACGAATGGTATCCCCAATTAAATAGCGCCACAAACCACTATTTGTTGTAATGATTAGTGCATAATCTATTCCTTCTTTTACATCAGACAAAGGAATGGTTTTAGAAGTTTCTCCCTGATAGTTTTTCATATCTATAAACTCGTAAAAAATTCCATAATCTAACATTAACAAAAGTTCTTTAGACCCATTAATGTCTTGTAATGCAAAAAAACCTTCAGAAGCATTATAAGTTTCAAAATATTGAAAATCTTTTTTAGGTATTATTTTTCTATACTGCTCTCTATAGGGGTTAAAATTTACTCCTCCATGAAAATAGACCTCTAAATTTGGCCAAACTTCTAAAATATTTTGTTTTCCTGTTCTTTCTAAAACACGTTGTAAAAGGACTAACATCCAACTTGGGACACCAACTAAACTAGTAATATTTTCGTGAATGGTTTCATCTATAATGGCTTCCATTTTTGTTTCCCATTCTGCCATAAGCGAAACTTCCTGACTAGGTGCAGAACTATAATCTGCCCAAAAGGGTAAATTCTCAGTTATAATAGCAGATAAATCTCCAAAATAAGAGTTGTTGTCTTCGTATATCGCAGAACTACCTCCTAATTTTAGGCCTTTACCAGTAAAAAGTTTAGTTTCAGGATTATTGTGTAAATACAAGCAAAGCATATCTTTTCCTGCTTTCATATGGCAATATTCTAAAGCTTCACCACTAACGGGTATAAATTTACTTTTTGCATTTGTGGTACCGCTACTTTTCGCAAACCATTTAATAGGTGATGGCCAAAATAAATTCTGTTCTCCTTTTCTACATCGCTCAATGAGTGGTTCTATACTTTCGTATTTCTGAATAGGTACATTTTTGATAAAGTCGGTATAGCTTTTAATATTCTTAAAGGCATGTTTTTCTCCAAATTCAGTTCGTTTAGCTGTATGTGTTAGCTTTAGTAAAAGTTCATTCTGCACATCATTTGGGTATTTTAAAAACAATTCTATTTGATGAATTCGTTTTTTTAAAAACCAAGAGATGATTGAATTTACAATAGGTAAAGCCATAAATTGAATTCGTTTTTTTTGTAAGTTTGTTAATAAGCTAAAAATAACAAAAATTTATTTATGCAATACCAAGGAGTTTTAAGAAAAATGATGACTGAGATTGGAGAAGAGGTTCAATATTATTTAGATATGAAAACCGATTTCTTAAATATGAATCAGTTGCTGTCTAAAGAGATAAAACTTTCTTTTGTTTCTTATGAGTGTTTAAATTGTCATTCAGAAAAAAAAATATACAGACAAGGATACTGCCAATCGTGTTTTTTTGATATTCCACAAGCAGCAGATTGGATTATGAGACCCGAGTTAAGTAAAGCGCATTTAGATGAAGAAGATCGTGATTTAGCTTATGAAAAACGTGTGCAATTGCAGCCTCACATTGTGTATTTGGCCAATTCTAGCAATGTAAAGGTTGGTGTTACTAGAAAACAACAAGTACCTACAAGATGGATAGATCAAGGGGCGCATGAAGCTATAGAAATAGTAGAAGTGCCTAATAGATATTTAGCAGGTATTACAGAAGTTGCTTTAAAGGAACATGTTGCTGATAAAACCAATTGGCGTAAAATGCTAAAGAATGATATTGAAGATGTTAATTTAGTAGAATGGAGGGAGAAACTAAAAGAATTCATACCTGCAGAAGCCACAAAATACTTTATTGAAAGTAATACAGAAACTAATATTAACTTTCCAGTTACTCAATATCCATCAAAACCAAAAAGTTTAAATTTAATTAAAACACCTACCTATTCAGGTAAATTAGTGGGTATAAAAGGGCAGTATTTAATCTTTGAAGACGAAACTGTTTTTAACGTAAGATCTAATGAGGGTTTAGTAGTAAATATTGAAATTTAAATTATGAGTAAGAATTTATTAAAAGTTGCTTTAGCACAAATTTCTCCTGTTTGGTTAAATAAAGAAAAAACTTTAGAAAAAATTGAGAAATCTATTACAGATGCTGCTCAAGAAAATTGCGAGCTTATTGTATTTGGTGAAGCCTTACTTCCTGGATATCCATTTTGGATAGCGTTAACCAATGGTGCTGCTTGGAACTCAACCATTCAAAAAGAAATTCACGCGCATTATATTCGTAATTCTATAACTATAGAAAAAGGAGAATTAGATGCTATTTGTGTACTTGCTAAACAATACAAAATAGCTATTTATCTAGGTATAATGGAGCGTGCAGAAAATAGAGGAGGTCATAGTATTTATGCAAGTTTGGTATATATTAATGAACAAGGAGTCATAAAATCTGTCCATCGAAAATTACAACCTACTTTTGATGAACGTTTAACTTGGGCACCTGGAGATGGAAATGGTTTACAAGTTCATTCGCTAAAGGAGTTTACAGTAGGAGGTTTAAACTGCTGGGAAAACTGGATGCCTTTACCTAGAACTGCTTTGTATGGATTAGGAGAAAATTTGCATATTGCAGTTTGGCCAGGATCTGATCATAACACAAAAGATATTACTCGTTTTATAGCAAGAGAATCACGTTCGTTTGTAATTTCTGTGTCGAGTTTAATGGCAAAATCAGATTTCCCTAAAGATGTACCTCATTATGATAAAATTGTAAAAGATGCTCCAGAAGTTTTGGCAAATGGAGGTTCTTGTATTGCTGGTCCTGATGGAGAATGGCTAATTGAGCCTGTATTAGAAAAAGAGGGTTTGATTATAGAAACATTAGATTTTAATCGTGTTTTAGAAGAGCGTCAAAACTTTGATGTTGTTGGGCACTATTCTAGGCCAGATGTAACCAAATTAAGGGTAAATAGAGAAAGACAAAGTACTGTAGAATTTAAAGATTAAAGCGCATCAAGTAATTCTTTAATTACTTTTTCAACACCATTGTTGTCATTGGTCTCAGTGCTAAATTTAGCTAAGGCTTTAATGTCTTTATGAGCATTACCCATTGCAAAACTAAAATCGGCTTCTTGCATCATCTCTATATCATTGTGGTAGTCTCCAAAAACCATCGTCTCTTCTTTAGACACTCCAAGTAATTCTTGAACTTTTTTTAGGGCCTCACCCTTGTTGGCATTTTTATCAGAAATATCTAACCAATTTTTACCAGACACTTTCAGTAAAACAGTATCTTGTATTGATTGTAATTTTGGATAAATATATTTTTCTGATGACTGAGAATGATATACAGCAATTTTAAAAACAGCAGTAGTTTCAGCAACTTCCATTAGATTTTCTACTTGTTGAAAGCTGTGATAGTATTCCTGAAAATGTTTGATAAAGTATTTGTCTTTACTTTCAATAAAAGCTTCTCCATCACAACATAAAACCATGTTTGCACTCTCTATTTTTCTTAAAATGGGTATGAGCTGTAATACGTTTCTTTTTTCTAAATAATTAGATAACAGTATCTTATCTTTTTGTTTTGCGATGCCTCCATTTTCTGCAATTACAAAAATACCATCCTTAATCTTGTCTAATTTTGCTATAATACTGTTGTATTGCCTTCCGCTTGCTGCACAGAACGTAATATTTCTTTTCTTTAGTTCTTTGAATAATTTAAAAAAAACAGCACTAACCTCTCCTTTAGAATTTAGGAGTGTTCCATCCATATCAGAGACAATAAGTTTAACTTTAGAAAAAGCGGTCATTATTTTCGAGTAGAATCTCTAATTACCAAATCTGTTTTTATAATTTCTGTAGTAATTTCTGTGGTTTTATTCTCTAGTTTTTCGATAAGAATTCTGGCAGCTGTAGCACCCATTTGCTCTCCATGTTGACTAATTGTGGTCATTTTAGGGCTAGAGTGTCTAGATAAAATACCGTTAGAAAATGCAATAACTGCAGCATCCTTTGGTATTTTTTGGTTGTTCTTTTTAATTGCTTTCATCACTGAGACCGCTACAGATTCTCCTGTAGTAATTACAGCGTCTATTGCATTATCTTTTATAAACGGCCTAACAATATTTTTATACTTTTTATAGTCTTGCTCAACTATATTAAGTACTAGGCTTTCATTATAAGCTAATCCAACATTTTTTAAACCTTCTTTGTAACCTTCTAATCGTTGTTTACCAATATGCAAATCACTCATTGTAGAAACAAACGCAATATTTTTATGGCCTTTTTTATATAAGTACTCAACAGTTTTTGTGGCTCCTTCTAAATCGTCAGTAATTACTTTATCGCAAGAAATTGATTTGGCAACCCTATCAAACATCACAATTGGCGTACCATTTGCAATAGACTCTTTAAAGTGACTTATCTTCTGGTTGAGTTCTGTTTCTTTAGCCATAGACAATAAAAAGCCGTCAATACTTCCGTTAGAAAGCATTTCTATAATTTCTACTTCTTTGTCATAAGATTGGTTAGAGATACAAGTAATTACTTTATATCCTTTTTCTAAAGCTGTTTTCTCGATTCCTTTAAATACCTGAGCGAAAAAGTAATTTAACATTGTAGGTATTATCACACCAATTGTTTTTGTACTTCTGTTTTTTAAACTTAGCGCATTAAAATTTGGTTTGTAATTATGCTCTTTGGCGTATTTTTGAATTTTCTCCTTAGTGTTTTGGCTAATTTCATAACTATCATTTAAAGCCTTAGATACAGTAGAAATTGAGACTTTAAACTCTTTAGCGATATCTTTTATGGTTAGCTTTTTCATCTAAAAACGTTTAATTACGAAGATATGAAAATATAAATGATGTCTTGTCGATTACTTAAAAATAATGTTTGCCTTTTTGTTTTGTCTTTTGTAATCAAAGATTATAAAACTAAATAATAAAATGTACTCTAGAGTAACAAACCACAAATTTTCTTGCCAAGGTAAATTTGCGTAAGCCTGATAGCTTAAAATAATTACCAGTGTCCACAATACTGGAAACGTATACTTGGTAAATATTGAGAGCAATAAAGGTGTTGCCAAATACCAAGGGTGAATAGTTGTTGAGGTAAAATAGTAAAAGCATAAACCAAAAAGCATACTTATAAATAAGACCTTTTGTTGATTGTTTTTCTTAAAGAAGGTTAGGTAGATAAGATAAAGTATGGTTAAAATAGGCGTTATTTTGGTAATGATTTCTATTTCATTATAGCCTCTAAACCAATATCCTATAGCTCTAAATAAATAGTAAAAACTTGCATTAAACTCAAATTTACCAAACCACAAACCAATAGAATTTGCATAATTTAAAATTAGATTTTCTGATAAAAAAGGCAGGAAAAAAACGATAACAGTAACCAGAATTATAAGGTTAAAAACAATAAGTTGTAACCATTGTTTTGCTAAACTTAAGTTCGATTTTTTATGAATAAATACTTTAAAAAATAATGGCAAAAAGAAAAATGGTAATAGCTTTACGGAAATTGAACAGCCTATTAAAACACCAGCCCAAATCCATTTTCTTTTTTGCAAAAGATACATTCCCCATATAAAAAAGAAAAGCATTACAGACTCAAAGTGTAAATTTCCTGTAAGTTCTATAATGATAAACGGATTTAATATATACCAAAATATATTATGTTTTGGCAGTTGTAATGCTTGCAACAGTTTTTTTCCAAAATAGAAAATTCCTAACTCTGCTAGAATGATGAGTACTCGTAAAACCAATATTGAACCAAAAATGCTTTTACTGGCAAATAATGCTGCAATTAAAAAACATAACTGATTTAAAGGTGGGTAATTGGTGTAATGACCTCCATTTAATTCACCCATACCTGCATATAGTTCTCTAACTTCTGCAATAGGGTAATTAATATTCTGAATAAAAGTTTCTGGTAATGATAAATATGGATTTAGGCCTTCTAAAATCATTCTTCCATCCCAAATAAAACGATAAAAATCTTGCGATAAATTAGGAGTAGCAAAGAGAAATATCAACCTAAAAATAAAGGCGATACAAACCAAGTTATTGAAAGATAACCTTGGTTTTTGTACTAAAAAATAAAAACAAGCAAACAACCCAATCCATATTGAACAGAGAACTATAAAGTTAGTTCTGTCTAAAAAATATGCGATATAAAAGTAAAAAAGTGAACTAAGCAGTATACAAGCAGTATTTCTATATCTTGTATTAACTAGCATTAGGCTTTAGAAAATACAGACTTGAAAAACACATAGCTAAAACCAATAAATAGCATAAAATGAAAAGGGAATAATCCAAAATCTCCTCCTTGATCACCAACAACAAATGCACTATACATACCAAATACAAAATAGATAGCTAATAGTCCTTCTAAAATAACATGTACAGACGGTTTTTTCTTAATGTACTTGTTGTTTTTCCAACCATCTT